>JBAUAR010000161.1:0-12694 GCA_049675875.1 Streptosporangiaceae bacterium | reverse complement strand
CCGCCTTGTCCGGCAGCGCGTGGAACAGCGCCTCCGTGTAGGGATGCCGCGGGTTGACGAACAGCGTGCTGGTGTCCGTCGTCTCCGCGATCCGGCCCGCGTACATGACCGCGACCCGGTCGGCGCGGCCCGCGATGACACCGAGGTCGTGAGTGACCAGGATCACCGCCATTCCGAGCCGACGGCGCAGGCCATCGATCAGCTCGAGGATCTGCTTCTGGATCGTCACGTCCAGGGCCGTCGTCGGCTCGTCCGCGATCAGCAGCTTGGGCTCGCAGGCGAGCGCCATCGCGATCATGACGCGCTGCCGCATGCCGCCCGAGAACTGGTGCGGGTACTCGTTGATCCGCTCTCTGGCCCGCGGCATCCCGACCAGGTCGAGCACCTCGGCGGCGCGGTCCATCGCCTGTTCCTTGGACACCTGGCGGTGCAGCGTCACCGTCTCGGCGATCTGCTTGCCGACGGTCATGGTCGGGTTCAGCGAAGTCAGCGGGTCCTGGAAGATCATCCCGATGTCGTTGCCGCGGACGCTGCGCATGCCGTCCTCGGACAGCCCGGTGATCTCGGCGCCGTCGAGCTTGATCGACCCGCTCGTGATGTGCCCGCCAGTGGGCAGCAGATTCATAATCGACAGTGCGGTCATGGTCTTGCCGCAGCCCGACTCGCCTACGACGCCCAGCGTCTCCCCGGCCTCGATGCTGAACGACACGCCGTCGACGGCGTGCACCGTCGAGTACTTCAGCTTGATATCGGTGCGCAGGTCCTCGACCTGCAAAAGCGGTGCCACCCATTCCCCCTAGCGGCGCTGTAGCCGGGTCTCGAAGGCGTCGCGGAGCGCGTCGCCGATGAAGTTGAACGCGATGCAGGTGATGATGATCGCGAATCCGGCCGGGTAGATGAGCCACCAGTAGCCGCCGCCCTGCATGTACTGCAGCCCGGAGTTGAGCATCGAGCCCCAGTCGGTGTGCGGCGCGTTCACGCCGAGTCCCAGGAAGCCGAGGCCGGCCAGGGTCAGGATGGAGTCGGCTACCGCGAACGTGCCCTGCACGATGATCGTGCCGATGGCGTTCGGCACGATGTGCCGGACCACCGAGCGCAGCCGCCCGCCGCCGATCACCTTGACGGCCTGCACGTACTCGCGGGTCCGCAGCGACAGCGTCTCGCCGCGCACGAGCCGGGCGACGCCGAGCCAGTAGAACGAGGCGATGATGAAGATCATGACCCCTGGGCTGGGGTGGAAGATGACCGACAGGATGATGATGAAAAGGATGTACGGGATCGACAGCCCGGCATCGACGATCCGCATCATCACGCTGTCGACGAACCCGCCGATGAATCCGGAGATCGCGCCGTACAGCGTGCCGAACAGGACGGACACGATCGCCGCCGAGAAGCCGACCTCGAGCGATGTCTGGCCGCCGACCATCAGCCGGCCGAGCACGTCGTAGCCGACCGGATCGCAGCCGAGCAGATGACTCCCGCTCGGCGTGCACAGCGCCAGCCGTAGGTCCGTGTTCACCTGGTTCGTGCGATACAGCAGCGGCCCGATGAAGCAGAACAGCAGCATGAAGATGACGACGCCGAGCCCGATCAGGGCGAGCCTGTTCTCGGCGAAGACCTCCCAGCCGCGCCGCAGCATCCCGCGGGGCTTGGTCGCGCCGAGCGGTCCGCCCGGCGCGATCTGAACGGGCTCGGCCTCCGCGACGGCGGTGTGGCCGTGGACCAGGCCAGGGTCAGCGCCCTGCGGCAGCATAGTCATCTAGCTGTACCTCACCCTCGGGTCGATGACGGCGTAGCTGACGTCGGCGAGCAGGTTCCCGAGGATGGTCGCCACCGTGGCGATGATCGTGAACCCGAGCAGCGTCGGGAAGTCGAAGTTCGTCGCGGCGTTGAAGAACGCGAGCCCCATGCCCGGGTAGTTGAAGACCACCTCGACGAAAATGGCGCCGGCGACCAGCGTCGGCAGCGACAGGCCGAGCAGCGTCACGATCGCGGTCAGCGAGTTGCGGAACACGTGGCTCCACAGCACGCGCCGCTCGCTGGCCCCCTTGGCCCTGGCGGTCCGGACGTAGTCCTGCACCAGGTTGTCCATCACCGACGAGCGCATATACCGGCTCCAGAGCGCGTACAGCACAAAGCTGTACGCGATCACCGGCAAGACCAGCGCCTGCGGGTCGCCCAGCACGCCGAGCACCGAGGTTGACTGCGGCGCGAACGGCGGGAAGATGTGGGTGTCGACCGCGAACCACTGGACCAGCAGCAGGCCGATGAAGAAGGTCGGGGTGGCGTAGCCGACGAATGAGAGCCCGGTCAGCGCGTAGTCGCCGGGGGTGTAGCGGCGGACTGCCTGGTAGACCCCGAGCGGGATGCCGAAGAGCAGCGACACGATGGTGCCGAGCAGGACCAGGACGATCGTCTTCGGCAGGAACTGGGCGACCTCACTGGTGACGAGCTCGTTGTTCTTGGGCGAGTAGCCGAGGTTGCCCTGCAGCAGCTGCCAGACCCACTTGCCGTACTGGGTCCAGATCGGCTTGTCGAAGCCGTAGAGGTGGGTGTAGTACGCGATCTGCTGAGCGGTGGCGCGCGGCCCGAGCAGCCCGCGGACCGGCCCGCCGGGCAGCAGGTGGACCAGCGCGAGGGTGAAGAGCGTGACGATGAACGTCACGACAAGGGCCTGGAAGATCCGCCGGACTAGGTAGCCGACCACACCGTCACCGCCCTTGACCAGGCCGATCACGGCCAGCGGACTGGGTCCAGATCATGCTAAGCCTCCCGAGGTCCGGCTACTAGCCTCACGCCCGACTTGACCTGATTACTCATAGTTTAGGGCTAATTACACGATACCTGAGTACATGTGGCGAGGCTGCCGCCCCGGCGAGCCGGGGCGGCAGCCTCAGGCCCGGCTACTTGGTGAAGTACCAGTACTCGGGCAGGAAGGTGTTGAGTGAGTTGAACGTGACGTTGTGCAGGTTGGTGGAGTACGCCTGCACGGTGTACGGGTTCGGCATCCAGGCATACGGCAGCTGCTGCGCGCCGTAGGTGGCGTACTGCTGCATCAGAGACAGTGAGCTGTTGGTGTGGGTCTCGTTGATCAGCTTGTCCATCGCCGGGTTGGAGTAGCTACCCGAGTTGGAACCAGCACCGGTCTGGAACAGCGGCTCACCGGTCGGCTCGAAGCCGGGACCGTTGAACAGCCAGCCACCGTACATGAGTGCGTCCCAGGTACAGCTCGCCTGGGTTGCCGTGCACGGAGTCGACTCACCGATGATCGTGTTGAACGACTGGGACACGATGTTGATGCCGATGCCCGCCTGGGACGCGTCCGACTTGTAGGTCGCCGCCTCTTCCTGGGTGGTCACCTGGCCGCTCGCGTAGTCCAGGGTGAACTGCATCTTGGTGCCCGATGGGATGCCCGGCCCGCACTTGCTCGGGTCGGTACAGGTCATCACGCCGCCCTGCTCGGTCCAGCCGTGGCTGGTGAACAGCGACTTCGCCTTGGCGATGCTGAACGGGTACGGCCCCTGGAAATCGTTGGCCGACTGAGCCGTCGGGGTGTACTGGTTCGGCGGGGTGTTCGGCACCGGGCCCGAGGTCGGATAGGAGTAGCCACGGTAGATGGCCTTGTCCATGCCGACCTGGTCATCTACGTACTGCAGCGCCTGCCGCACGTAGAGCTGCTTGAACGTCGTTCCCAGCGTCGGGTTGTTGAAGTTCTCCTGGTAGTAGAAGATCCCGAACGGGAAGTAGGTCGCCAGCGTGTAGCCAGAACCCAGCGGGTTCGTGGCCGGCAGGCTCGAGTTGGCTGGCTTCACCGGCAGGTCCTGCGGGGGAACAAGCCCCACGTTGAGCTTGCCGGTCTTCAGCGCGGTGTACTCGGTCGAGTCGTCGGTGAACGGGACCATGTCGAGCGCGGCCAGCGTCGGCTTGGGGCTACCCGAGTAGGCCGGGTTCGGCACCAGCGTGTCGTTCCCTGCCGCGGAGAAGGTCTGCAGCTTCCACGGGCCGTCCACGACTCCCCAGACCGGGCTGGAGGCGTACGTCGAGGTGTCCTTGGACTGCGCGGTGAGGAACGCGAAGACCGCCTGGCACTTGGCCCAGCTGTCGGCGGCGGTGTCGGTGGTGCAGCCACCACTGCCCGGCGCCGCGCCGAGGCTGCTCACGTCCCAGGCCATCGGCATGGGGGTGATCTCGGCGAGCTGGTTGTAGGTGAACCAGTAGCTCGAGTAGGTCTGGTTGAGGTGCAGCGTGACCTGCTCCGGGCCGGTGGCCGAGTACGAGGTCAGGTTGTCCGGCATCGTGCCAGGGGCGTAACCGGCGTAGTTGGCCTTCTCGGCCGACTCCATGTTCAGCCAGAAGATGACGTCCGCGGCGTCGACGGACTCACCGTTGGACCACTTCCAGCCCTTGAGGTTGATGGTCACGGTGTTGCCGTTGTAGACCGGCGCGTTCGCGGGCGACAGGGTGTAGTTGACCGCCACCGACTGGTTGTTGCCGCCGAACATGTACAGCGGCCGGTACATCAGCCACTGGAAGCCCTGCGCGTTGTAGGTGCTGTAGTTCGTGATGGGCGTGAATGGCCAGATCCAGTTTGCCTGAGATCCTGGCGGCCACGCGACGGTCGCGGTGCCACCCGTGACCTTCGTTCCGCCGGACGAGCTTGGGCTGCTGCCGCTGGATGCACATCCAGCGGCGAGCAGCGCGGTCGCGGCTATCGCCGCCACCCCCGCGACGCCCATTTTGCGTCTGCGTTCGAACATGTGTACTCCTTCGTTGCGGCGCGATCGCACGCCCGAGCGGGTCATTGCCCGGGCGCCGTGGCTGTCAGTACGCGCGCAGTACCGAGCTGTATGCGCCAAGATACCTAAAGACTGGACTATCCAGGTCTATATCCTACTTAGCGCCATACCGGCCGGTTCTCGGCTCGTGCCGAAAGTCCACGGCTGCCGGGGCCGGTGCGGTTCAAAGTTCGTTGGCCGGGTGACCCATGCCAGCAAAACCTGTTGCCGTCCGGCTCGCTTGCAGGCAGCGTAGTCAGGTTGGGGTGTCGAACCGGTGCACGATATGTCACAAGTTCCTATCGATGTGAACGCAGCGTAACCCAACTGAGATGTCTTCGGCTAATCCAGGCACTGGATGACAAAGCATGACACAGCATGAGAACGCACCCGTTCGCGCCACCCCGCTAGGGCTCCGGCTGACCCGATGCCCCCACGGGCAGCGCCAGCCCGCCCCATGAATGCGGGTCCGGTGTAGCCGGAGCAGCACTCGCCAGCCATCCATGACCCGTCCCGAGCGTGGCAGCGTTCGCGCAGTAGGGTGCTGTCGTCATGTCTGGTAGTCACTCGTCCGGCCGGCTGCTTCCCGTCCCCCCGCCGCTACGGCGCGGCCGGGCGATCGCGGTGCGCGCGGCGCTCTGCGGGCTGCTGGTACTCGGCGCGAGCCTCGCGGCCGGCTGCGACGCCCCGGCCCCGCGCCCCGGCCCCAGCATCAAGCTGAGCTCGGCCCAGGTCACCCAGCCGAGCGCCAGTGGCGTCACCGACATCTTCGTGGACGTGCAGAACACCGGCCCGGCCGACGCGCTGATCGGCGCCCGCATCAGCGTCGGCGGCCACGTGACGCTTCGCTCCCCCGCCCGCGCTGGCGTTATGGACATGCACACCGTGCGCGCCATCGCCATTCCGGCCAGAAGCCTCGTCGGACTGGATCCCAACGGGGCCCACCTGCTCGTCACCGGCGCCGGCCAGATGATCTCCGGCCGGGAGATCACCGTCACGCTCTTGTTCGCGCACGCGGGCGCGATCTCGGTGCCGGCCATGGTCACCAACCCGGCCACCGGCGGCGCCAGCTATTTCCTGAACTAGCTGGTGCCAGCGAGATGCCGCGGGGACGGCCAACCAGTTGCCGCGGCAGGTGGTCGCGATATATCGTTTCCACAGGGACAGTCGCTGCAGTCCCACGGAGGGGCAGATGGCATCTCAGCCGAGTTTGCGCATCGGGGACAGAGAGCGTGAGGCGGTTGCCGCCGAGCTTCGGGAGCACTACGCGCACGGTCGGCTGACGCTGGCAGAGTTCAATCATCGCCTGGACGCGGTGTTCGCCTCGAAGACGCAGCGCGACCTGAGCCGCATTACCAGCGACCTGCCGCACGTGCGGCCCGCCGATGCTCCGCTGCCGAGCTCGGGGGTCGGCCGGCCGCACCAGCTCGCGAGCCGCCCGGCGGCCGATACCCAGCTACGCTCGTCGCCGCACGACGACGGGCAACGCGGTAGCCACCACCACCCTGGCGGCCTGGCCGCCACCCTGCTCGCCGCGCTCATGGCCTGGCTGCTCGTGTACGACGTCATCCTGGTCGGCCTGAGCTGGCCGCTGGCCGGACGGCTGGGCATGCTGGTCGCCGTCTTCACCGTGATCCGCGGGCTGCTGCGGCGGATCTTCGGCGGCGGCCGCGGCCGTGTCCGGCGCGGCCGCGGCCGGCGCTGATAGCGCGGTTAGCCCGCGGCTAGCACTCGCAGCGGAACCATGAGGTAGCGGAAGGCAGGCCGATCTGCCTGATCGTCGGCGTCACCGCCGGCGGGCGGGGCGGCGACGCCGGGTACGGCTGCGTCCCCCGCTGCCGTAGGCGCGCCGGACGATTCGGGCTGCGCCGCCGGATCGCCGGGCAGCCACGTGATGAGCGCCGGCCGGGCCGGACTGGTGAACTGCAGCCGGATCCGCCCGGCGGGCTGGCCATCCGCCTGGGCACCGTGGCCGGTCAGCGCGACCGCGGTGAGGCCGTCGAGGAGATAGTGCGGGTTGAACGAGATCACCTGATCGTCGCCAGCCAGCCGGGCCGGCACCGTCTCCACTGCGCGCGCTCGCCCGTCGGACTGGGCCTCGATCACCACGGCATCCTGGCGGAACGCCAGCTGCACCGCGGCACCGCGGTCCGCGACCAGTGACACGCGCCGGACCGCTTCGGTGAACGGTCCAGCGGGCAGTTCCGCGCTGGCGTCAAAGGCCGCCGGAAAGCGGCTCTCGTACCGGATGAACTCGGCCCCGATCAGCCGGGCCGTCAGCCGCCGTCCGGCGCCCTCGAAGCAGATCACCCCGTCGGCAACGCGGACGCCGTCCCGCTCGGGCTGGCCGACAGCGATCGTGACCGGCTTGCCCGGCGCCATCGTCCTGGCCACCTCGGCCAGCGTCCTGGCCGGCACGAGCACGGAGAAGCGCGCCGCCGGCTCGGCGGGATCCCAGCGGACGGTGCGGACCGCCATCCGGTAGCGGTCGGTCGCTGCCAGCGTCAGGACCGGACCGTCCACGTCCAGGCACACGCCGGTGAGCATGGGCAGCGTGTCGTCGCGGCTCGCTGACGGCACGACCTGTGCCGCCCCGGTGGCCAGCAGCCCGCCGTCCACCGTGCCCGCCACGCTGGGCACCGCCGGCAGGTCCGGGTAATCCGCCAGCGGCAATGACACCAGCGCGAACTCGGCACTGCCGCACGTCAGCGTGACCATCCCGGCCGTCGTGGTCACCTCCACGTCAGCCGACGGCAGGTTCCTGGCGATTTCTGCCAGCAGCGTTCCCGGCACGAGCGCGGTGCCGGGCTCGCCGACATCGGCCTGCACCGCGGCTCGCGCGGACACCTCGTAGTCGAAGCACGACAGCCGCAGCTCGCCGCTGTCGGCCTGAAGCAACAGGCCGGCCAGCACCGGAACGACCGGCCGGGCCGGCAGCGCACGGGCGACCCAGGACACCGCCTGGCCCAGCACATCGCGCTCGACCCTGAACTTCACAGCACCCTCCCGCCCGACCCGCGGTTTCGCTTCGATCGTGGCATGCCCTGCCGACAGTGCAAGCCGGCGGCGGCGGGCCGGCGCTCAGCCGACGAGGGCCGGCACCGCAGCGAGCGCTGCCTCGATCGCAGTGACGAGCGCGCGCGCCGACTCCGCGGTCAGTTCCACCGCCACCCGCGCGGACGGCCCCTTGGCCGGGTTGCGGAAGTCGATGTTCAGCGTGTGCTCCGCCATCGCGTGCACCGGGTGATCGAAGTACACGGTGGCATCGCTCAGCGCGAACCAGCCCTGAGCACCCTTACCGCTCCCGGTGATGTCGATCTTCTCGGTCGTGTAGGTACACATGCGAGCTCCTCAGCGTGCCAGGTAGCGGCCATAAAAGTCCCAGATCTGCTGCCACCCATCATTCGCAGCCTCGGGCCGGTACGCCACCCGGTCTACTGAGAAGAACGAATGGCCCGTGCCCTCGTAGGTGTGAAACTCGTGCAACTTGCCCAGCCCGTCGAGCACCGCGGACAGCTCTGCGGTTTCCGTCGGCATCGGATTCTTGTCCTCCGCGCCGAATAGGCCAAGCAGCGGGCAGGACAGGTCCTTCGCCAGGCCGACGATCGGCTTGGCCTTGAGCGGCAGGCCCTCGGGCACCGGGCTCACGATGAAGGCGCCGTAACAGTCGACGGCCGCGTCGAGATCCAGGCTGCACGCGGCGAGGAAGGACTGGCGACCGCCCGAGCAGTAGCCGATCACGCCGACCTTGCCGTTCGATGCGGCCAGCGCGCGCAACTGGCTGGCGGCGCCAGCGACGTCGCCAATCAGCCGATCGTCGGGTACGCCGCCATTCGCCCTGACGGTCGCCGCCGCGTCGTCGGGGCTGGCTCCTGGCGCCTCCCGGTAGTACAAGTTCGGCATCAGCGCCGCGTATCCGTTCGCGGCGAACTTGCGCACGATCTCCTTGGTCGACGTGTCGTAACCCGGCATGTGATGGATCACCACGACGCTGCCGCGGGCGCGCGCACCGTCGTCGGGCACAGCCAGGTAGGCCTCGATCTCGTCGCCGCCGTCGCCGCTCATGGTGATCGTGCTGGCGGTCAGTGCCTCGCTCGTCACGGTGCGCTCTCCCTTGCGGTCAGTCCGAATGCGATGCGTCTGGTGCCCTGCTCAGCTGCCCTAATCGTCCTGCAGGGCCGGGCTTGCTCCATCTTGCCAGCGCGGACCGCCCGGCGTTTCCGCTGGTATCTGGTTGCGCATTGGGGAATCATCACATGCAGGTACGGAACCGGAGGCAGAAAGACGGGGGAATGACTCCGGCAGCGATTGTCTTGGTTATTGCGTTCCTTGCAGCCGGACTGGCCCTGGGCTGGTTCGGCCAGAAGACATACGCCGCGCACGGCGACGTCAAGGTCGCCAAGACACGCATGCGCGGCGGGCGCAAGACTCGGTGGCGCAGTGGGCTCTGGGCGGTGATCGTCGCGGTGCTTCTCGTGATCGCGGTCAAGGACATTCTGTTCACGCACTAGTGCACGCACCAGCCCGACCCGATCGCGAGTACGTGTACTAGCGTCAGCGCTGCCACGTCGATATCACTCCGGAGGCACAGCCGATGTCCAGCGCGGACTTGCTCATCGATGGCTTCGGCCGGATCCGTGAGATCGTGCACGACGTCCTGGACGGACTAACGGACGACGACCTGCATTATCGTGTCGACCCCGCGGCTAACTCGATCTGCTGGCAGATCTGGCACCTCACCAGAGTCCAGGACGATCACGTGGCAGCGGCGGGCGGGCTGACCCAGGTGTGGCTGTCCGGCTGGGAGACCCGGTTCGGCCTGCCGCTGAATCCGCGGGACATCGGCTACGGCCACAGCTCCGATCACGCGCAGTCCGTCCGGGCACCAGCAAGTCTGCTCGCCGGTTACCACGACGCCACGTATGAGCAGACGATCGCCTTCGTCGGCACCCTGACCGAGGACGACATGCCGAGGGTCGTGGATCGCTCCTGGCAGCCCCCCGTCACGATGGCCGTGCGGTTCGTCAGCATCCTGTCGGATGACCTCCAGCACGCCGGCCAGGCTGCGTTCATCCGCGGCCTGATCGAGCGCCGGCGCTAGCGGCCAGGAGACGAGAGGGGGCGGCCTCCCTGCGGCGGCCGCCGCGGCCGAAACAGTTGAGTGATGCAAAGATTGACAGGCTCAACCGACCTAGGCTAGCGTTTGAGTTGCTCAATGATTTATCCGCTCAAGCGCCCGCCGGCCAGCCAGCCGCGAGCCCGCTTGTCAGCAGCACGGGGAGTGCCAGGGGTGACCAAGCAGCCAGCTACGGAACAGCAGCGGCAGCAGACCTCGGAGGTCGCGAGCTGCTTCTTCGAGCTGATGGCGAAGATCATCGGCGAAGCGGAGCACGTAGCCCAGCGAATCGGCATCCCGACGCCGTTCATCAAGGCGCTGCACAGCATGGACTGTCCGCTGGCGATGAAGGAACTCGGCAGGCGGATGCACTGCGATCCGTCCTTCGTCACCCTCATCGCGGACATGCTGGAGAAGCGCGGGCTGGCGCGGCGCGAGCCGCATCCTGCCGACCGCCGGGTCAAGAACCTCGTGCTCACCGACGACGGTCTGGCGCTCAAGCAGACGCTCGAGAACGAGATCACGGCGCGCATGCCGTGGAATCGCGCCCTCGATGACGACGAGCGCTCGCAGTTGCTTGCCCTGATCCGCAAGATGCTGAGCGCTGACGCCGACGGCGCGCCCGCGATGGGGGCGGTCACGCCGGAGGCGCTGCCGGGCCAGCTGGCGAGCTTGCTCGTCACAGCCCTGCAGGACAGCGCACCAGACGCCGCCCCGCCACGAAGCGCTGCATCGCAGAGCAGCGCGACGGACGAGCAGGCGCCAGTCGAGCAGCATGCCAGTCCCTCGACGGCGACGGGGGAGGTGACGCGCGCCGTGAGCGAAAGCCCGGCCGCCCGCTGACGGCGCCCGGCGGTCGAGTGCATCCAGGCCAGCGCTCGAGTCCGCTCACGCATTATCCGCCATCGAACAGGACCTCGCGGGGCACGTGGCCCTGGATGCAGGTGGCCGATCGGCGCCGCCGTATCACCCCAACACGGGGTTAGCCGCGCCCAGCGGACGATGTCACGCTCTGGCGCCCGGTGTCGTCTGCCTTAGCAGAGCCCGCACAAATGAAAAGACGTGCTTTCAGCACGACGTCCGTGGTGCTGATCACAGATCGTAACGAAGGAGTCACTCTCGACATGTCTGCCAAGTCCCCGGGCCTGACCCGGCCAGGCAGCGGAGCCGCCGCGGGCCACGCCAGCGGCATCCAGACCCCGGCTCAGCGTCGTCTCGGCCTGGCCCTCGTGGTCATCGCCGCGGCCCAGCTGATGGTGGTGCTCGACGCCACCATCGTGAACGTTGCGCTGCCGCACATCAAGGACGCGCTCGGCTTCTCCGACACCGGCCTGGAGTGGGTGGTCAACGCCTATGCGCTGACGTTCGGCGGTTTCCTGCTGCTCGGCGGCCGAGCCGGCGACATTCTCGGCCGGCGAAGAGTATTCATCGCGGGGATCATCCTGTTCTCGCTCGCGTCCTTGTTCGGCGGGTTCGCTACGAGCGAGGGCTGGCTGCTGGTCGCCCGGGCGATTCAGGGGCTCGGCGGCGCGATCGTCGCGCCGACGTCGCTGTCGCTGGTAGCGACCACATTCCCGGAGGGCCCGCGGCGGAACCGAGCGTTCGCCGTCGTGTCAGCCATGGCCATCGGCGGGGCCGCAATCGGCCTGATCGCGGGCGGCCTGCTCACCACGTACGCGTCCTGGCGCTGGGTGCTGTTCGTGAACGTGCCGATCGGCATCCTGGTGGCGCTGGTCGCCCCGCGAGTGCTCGCCGAGTCGGAGCGGCACACCGGCCGGTTCGACCTGCCGGGCGCGATCACCGGCACCGGCGGCCTGACCGCGCTGGTCTACGGCCTGTCCAACGCGGCGACTACCCAGAACGGCGTCTCGCACTGGGGTGACACGAAGGTCATCGTGTCGCTCGCAGCAGCCGTCGTGCTGCTTGGCGCTTTCCTCGTCATCGAGTCGCGCAGCAAGCACGCTCTGCTGCCGCTGCGGATCTTCCGGAACCGGGACCGGTCAGGCGCGAATCTCATCCTGCTCTGCATCGGCACGGCGTTGTTCGGCCTGTTCTTCTTCCTGACCCTCTTCGTGCAGACGGTCTGGGGGTACAGCGCGCTGAAGACGGGCATCGCCTACCTGCCGATGGTCGGCGTCATCATGGCGATGGCGGGTGTCAGCGCCGCACTGGTTCCGCGCATCGGCGCCAGGCCGATCCTGATCGCCGGCACGATCCTGTCCGCCGGGGGGATGTTCTGGCTGTCCCGGATCAGCGCCGACAGCAGTTACGCGGGCAGCCTGCTGGGCCCGATGCTGGTGACCGGGGCGGGCCTCGGCAGCCTGTTCATGCCGCTCTTCCTGGTGGCGCTGGCCAAGGTGGACGAGCGGGACGCCGGCGTCGCCTCCAGCCTGGTGAACACCGGCCAGCAGGTGGGCGGCTCGATCGGCCTGGCCCTCCTCGGCACCATCGCGTGGACCGTCGTCGCCACCACAGTCCGCAGTTCAGTCGCGTCGGCAAAGGCCGCGGCCGCTCATGCCGCCGCCGCCGGACACGCCATCACGCCGTCGGCGCACCAGATCGCGGCGGCCAAGACCGCGATCACCAACAACGCCCTGGCGACAGGGTTCGCCCGCGGCTTCGAGGTCTCGGCCGGGATCATGCTGCTGGCGTTCATCGTGGCCGTCGTCGTGATCCGGGTGCGCAAGAGCGACCTGGCAGGCGTGAACCCACAGGCGATGCAGGGATAGGACAAGGAACGGGGCCGACCGGGGCCGGTCACCGTTCGCACGCTGGCAGCGGCCCGGCCGGGACTCCCCCGGCC
>JBAUAR010000160.1:0-2043 GCA_049675875.1 Streptosporangiaceae bacterium | reverse complement strand
TCGTCGTCATAGCTGTTGACCGGCTCGTGTTCGGCGTCGAACTCGTCCTCGGCGTCGAGCGTTTCTTCGTCGCTGGGCGTGTCGAGGTCGTCAGCGTACGTCATGTCTCCCCCAACAGATCTGGGCGGTGATCGCCTGGCACCTCGCGTGCGCTGGGGCATACCCCGCGCTGCCACACTGAAGCCATGCTACGGCCAGTCGTCGCGGTCGTGGGGCCGACGGCGGCAGGGAAGTCCGAACTCTCGCTGTCGCTCGCGCACGCACTCGATGGCGAGGTGGTGAACGCCGATTCCATGCAGCTGTACCAGGGCATGGACATCGGCACCGCGAAGCTTTCTCGTACCGAACAGGCGGGTGTGCCGCACCACTTGCTCGACATCTGGCCCGTGACTCAGGCCGCCAGCGTGTCGGAGTATCAGGCGCGTGCGCGGCAGGCGATCGACGACATCCACGACCGCGGGCGCACGCCAATCATCGTCGGCGGCTCCGGCCTGTATGTCCGGGCCGCCATCGACAAGCTTCAGTTTCCTGGCACCGATCCGGAGCTGCGGGCAAGGCTCGAGGACGAGCTGGCGAGGGCCGGGCCCGCCACGCTGCACGCAAGGCTCGCAGCAGTCGACCCGGTTGCCGCGGCCGCCATCCTGCCGGGCAACGGGCGCAGGATCGTCCGGGCGCTCGAAGTGATCGAACTGTCCGGCGGGCCGTTCCGCGCCACGCTGCCGGATTACGAAGCCGTGTACCCGGCCGTACAGCTCGGCGTCGAGATCCCCCGGCCCGAGCTCGACCGGCGGATCGAGCTCCGGCTCGCCCGGATGTGGGATCGCGGCCTCATCGACGAGGTGCGTCGGCTCGAGCGGGTCGGCCTGCGGGACGGCCGTACCGCCAGCCGGGCCCTCGGCTACGCGCAGGTGCTCAGGTTCCTGGCCGGCGAGTGGACGGAGGCCGAGGCGGTCGCCCAGGCGATCCAGGCGACGCGGCGGTTCGTGCGGCGCCAGGAGTCGTGGTTTAGGCGCGATCCCCGCGTCGTCTGGATCACAGCCGGTGCTGACCTCGCCGACCGGGCTCTCGCCGTCGTCAACGCGACGTAGCGCCACCCAACCTCCGCCTTGGTCGCGGCCGACGGTAGCCGCTTCTGGTGCCACCTGAAACGGCACCAGAAGCGCCTGCCGTTGCCCGCTGGACGGCATCGGGCGGTCACGCGGCTAGCATCGGGCTCATGCGGTTCGCCAAGGGACATGGGACGGGCAACGACTTCGTGGTCGTGCCTGACATCGATGGCGAGCTGGACCTCACGGCTGAGCTGGTGCGGGCGCTGTGTGACCGGCATTGTGGCATCGGGGCCGACGGGGTGCTTCGGGTCGTTCGGACTGCTGCCGCTGGTGAGAACCAGGCGGCGGAGTGGTTCATGGACTACCGGAACGCGGACGGCAGCGCTGCCGAGATGTGCGGGAACGGGGTACGGGTCTTCGCGCGGTACCTGATCGAGGCGGGCCTGGCTACCGGGCCAGAGCTGAAGGTCGCCACCAGGGCCGGGCTGCGGGCGGTGCGCGCCGAAGCGGACGGGCGGTTCACCGTGGACATGGGCCCGGTGGCGGTGCTAGGGGAGGCCGCCGTTCAGGCGGCCGGCCAGCTGCTCGGGGGGATCGCGATCTCGGTCGGTAACCCGCATCTGGCCTGCGTGGTCGATCAGCCGCTCGAGGCGATTGACCTTGGCGCGCCCAGAGTGCTCGGGGATGCTGCACTGGCCGGTGTGAACGTCGAGGTGGTGCGTGTTCTTGGCGAGCACGAGATCGCCATGCGCGTGCACGAGCGGGGCTCTGGGCTGACTCTGTCCTGCGGCACCGGGGCCGTGGCCGCGGCGGCTGCGGCGGCGTGGTCTGCGGGGGAGCGGCCGGGCGAATGGCTGGACGCGCCGTGGACGGTGCACGTCCCCGGCGGCATGCTAGCCGTCATGCTGAGGGCCACGGCCAGTCTGCTCACCGGGCCCGCCGAGATCGTCGCCCGCGGCCGGATCGCGGACAGCTGGCTGGCGCAGCAACGGCC
>JBAUAR010000159.1:0-9489 GCA_049675875.1 Streptosporangiaceae bacterium | reverse complement strand
GGCACCGGCAGCGGGCGGTCTCGTGCCGCCCCGGTCCCGTGCGCCCCCGGTCCTTGCGCCCCCGGTCCCGTGCGCCCCCGGTCCGTGCGCCCCCGGTCCGTGCTGTCCGCGGCACCGGCAGCGGGCGGTCTCGTGCCGCCTTGGTCCCGTGCGCCCCCGGTCCGTGCGCCCCCCGGTCCGTGCTGTCCGCGGCACCGGCAGCGGGCGGTCTCGTGCCGCCCCGGTCCGGTGCTGCCACCACCGTCAGCCCGCTGGAATTCTGTGGGCCGGCGGCGCGCATCCGGACATCACTTATCTTGTAATATCTCTGCCTGAAATAGACCCTAGAGCGCTCTATCGTGTTCTACGGCGGGACTTTATTTCCGCGGGCAATTACCCAGGGTAGAAGTCTGACTACGTATGGTTATCGCTTTACCTACGTATCAGCAGGACTCCACAATGTGACCTTTCCGTTGCTATTTTTGATGTTGGCTTTACCCGCGGATTGGGGAATCACGATCTCGTGCGGACGGACCTGTCACCGCTACCGAACCTGGGGGATCGGGTGGAGTCGACGTCAGCCGGGGCCGGGCCCGGCAACATGGGAGCCCTCGCAGATCTTGCGCGACATGGTCAGCCTGCTGCGATTGAGACATTACTGCGACAGATCAGACCAATAGTGGTTCGTTATTGCCGCGCTCGAATGGACCATATTTCCGGTCATTACTACGCGGCCGACGACGTAGCCCAGGAAGTGTGCATAGCGGTCCTTTCCGCGCTTCCGCGCTACCGGGACATGGGCCGGCCGTTTGTGTCGTTCGTATTCGGGATCGCCTCGCACAAGGTCGCAGACGCTCAGCGCAGCGCCGCCCGCCAGGCTGTGCCGACCGCCGACATGCCCGACGGTCCGGACGACCGGCCGGGTCCCGAAGAGATGGTTCTCGCGTACCTCGAGGCCGAGCGGGTGCGCACGCTGCTCGGCCAGCTCCCAGCCCAGCAGCGCGACCTGCTCGTGCTGCGGGTGCTGTCCGGGCTGTCGGCCGAGGAGACCGGGCAGTTGCTCGGCATGTCGGCAGGTGCGGTTCGGGTCGCGCAGCACCGTGCGCTCGCCCGGCTGCGCGCCATCGTCGCCGCGGAACCGCTGGCCGAGCCCGCCTAGAAGTAGCTCGCTCACGTGCATACCAGATAAGTCGGTCATATCGGTCCAGCTAGTGAGCGCCGGCGAGTGTGGCACGCCGCCCGGCACGGCCGTGCCGACCTGGGCGCGGCCGGTCACTAAGATGAGGTCATCCCACACGGCCCCCGGAAACGGAACGTGAGATGAGCGACGAGAAGTTCGGCCCGCCCGCCCTAACGTTCGACGACGTGCTGCTGCTCCCCGCCCACTCAGCGATTATGCCGAGCGAAGCCGACACGACCGCGCGCCTGACGCCGCGCCTGTCGCTGCGGATCCCGTTGCTGTCATCAGCCATGGACACCGTGACCGAGGCCCGGATGGCCATCGCTATGGCGCGCCAGGGCGGGGTCGGCGTACTGCACCGGAACATGTCAGTGGAGGAGCAGGCGCAGCAGGTCGACACAGTCAAGCGGTCCGAGGCCGGGATGATCACCAACCCGGTGACCTGCGGCCCGGATGCGACCGTGGCCGACGTGGACGAGCTCTGCGCCCGCTACCGCATCTCCGGCGTACCGGTCACGGATGCGGACGGCATCCTGGTCGGTATCGTCACCAACCGCGACATCCGGTTCGAGTCTGACCACCGGCGGCGGGTTACCGAGGTCATGACCGCCATGCCGCTGGTGACCGCGCCAGTCGGAGTCAGCAGGCCGGAGGCGCTGCGGCTGCTGAGCGCGAACAAGGTCGAGAAGTTGCCGCTGGTCGACGCCGCGGGCCGCTTGCGCGGCCTGATCACGGTCAAGGACTTCACCAAGAGCGAGAAGTTCCCGAGCGCGACGAAGGACCCCGAGGGCCGGCTCGTCGTGGGTGCCGCGATCGGCGTTGGCGAGGACGCCAAGCGACGAGCGATGGCGCTGATCGAGGCGGGTGCCGATTTCGTGGTCGTGGATACCTCCCACGGCCATGCCCAGGCAGTGCTGGACATGGTCAGCCAGGTCAAGGCCAACGCACGAATCGAGGTCATCGGCGGGAACGTGGCCACCAGGGCGGGTGCTCAAGCGCTGATTGACGCCGGCGCGGACACCGTCAAGGTGGGCGTGGGGCCGGGCTCGATCTGCACGACCAGGGTGGTGGCGGGCGTCGGCGTGCCGCAGATCACCGCGATCTACGAGGCAGCGCAGGCGTGTCAGCCGGCCGGCGTGCCGGTCATCGGCGACGGCGGCGTGCAGTACTCCGGTGATATCGCGAAGGCCATCGCGGCGGGCGCGGACACCGTCATGCTCGGGGGCCTCCTCGCGGGCTGTGAGGAAGGGCCCGGTGACCTGGTCTTCATCAACGGAAAGCAGTTCAAGCTGTACCGGGGGATGGGGTCGCTCGGCGCCATGCGTAATGTCGAGCGCGGCAAGTCGTTCTCCAAGGACCGCTACTTCCAGGACGACGTGCTCCGCGAGGACAAGCTGGTACCGCAGGGAGTCGAGGGTCAGGTGCCCTACCGCGGACCGCTAGGCGCGGTAGCCGACCAGCTCGTCGGTGGTCTCCGAGCGGCCATGGGCTTCTGCGGCGCGCGCACCATCGCCGAGCTGCAGCAGGCGCGGTTCATCCAGATCACCAGCGCCGGACTGGTGGAAAGCCATCCGCACGACGTTCAAATGGTGGCCGAGGCGCCGAACTATGGCGGTCGGCACAGCTAGGCCGGCTGCGCCGACCGGGGCGACGCGCCGGACTCGCAGCCGGGTGCGCGTGCGGCGCGGCCGCTGGGCCGCGTGCAGGGGCGGGAGGGCAACGTGAGCGTGACGGAGATCGGGCGCGGCAAGAGCGGTCGGCGGGCGTACGCGCTCGACGAGATCGGGATCGTTCCGTCCCGTCGCACGCGCCACCCGGAAGAAGTCTCCATCGCCTGGCAGATCGACGCCTACCGGTTCCAGATGCCCGTCGTCGTGGCGCCCATGGACAGCGTGGTGTCGCCCGCGACCGCGATCGCTATCGGCCGGCTCGGCGGCCTCGCGGCGCTGGACCTGGAAGGCCTGTGGACTCGGTTCAACGACCCGGAACCGCTGCTTGCTGAAGTCGCAGAGCTCGATGACGTGGCGGCCACGAGGCGGCTGCAGCAGATCTACGCCGAGCCGATCAAGGACGAGCTCATCGGCCAGCGGATCGAGGAGATCCGCGCGGCCGGGGTCACGACCGCGGCCCGGCTGTCGCCGCAGCGCACGGTGCGGTACTTCAAGCCTGTCATCGACGCGGGCGCGGACATCTTCGTGATCCGCGGCACCACGGTGTCGGCCGAGCACGTCTCCGGGCAGGCCGAGCCGCTCAACCTCAAGCAGTTCATCTACGAGCTGGACGTGCCCGTCGTTGTCGGTGGGTGCGCCACCTACACCGCGGCGCTGCACCTGATGCGCACCGGGGCGGCCGGCGTGCTGGCCGGGTTCGGTGGCGGCTCGGGGCATACGACCGCGGCGGTGCTGGGCGTCGCGGTACCGATGGCCAGCACCATCGCGGACGTCGCGGCCGCCCGTCGCGATTACCTCGACGAGTCCGGCGGCCGGTATGTCCACGTCATCGCCGACGGTGGCATGACCCACAGCGGCGACATCGCCAAGGCGCTGGCGCTCGGCGCGGATGCGGTGATGGCCGGGTCGCCGTTCGCACGCGCCACCCAGGCACCGGGCCGTGGATACCACTGGGGCAGCGAGGCGCATCACCCGGACCTGCCGCGCGGTGCTCGGTTGAAGGTCGGCACGGTCGGTACGCTCGAGCAGATCCTGCTCGGGCCCTCGACGGTTGCGGACGGCTCGATGAATCTGATGGGCGCGCTGCGGCGAACCATGGCGACGTCGGGATACTCCGATCTCAAGGAGTTCCAGCGGGTCGAGGTCGTGGTGACAACCGGTGCCGCGCCGCGCTGACAGCCGGATGTGGCCGGCCGTCAAGTCGGCGGTTCAGCAGGCCACGAACGGTCACGGAACCGGCACCGACCCGGCGGGCGCGACTACGCGGCTGGGCCCGGCCGAGCGGTCAGCCGCACTCGATGCGCTGACCGGCAGCGAGCTGCAGGTCCTCGTCATCGGCGGCGGCGTCGTCGGGGCGGGCGTCGCGCTCGACGCGGCGACCAGAGGTCTGACCGTCGGCCTGGTGGAGGCCAGGGACTTCGCCTCGGGCACCTCGTCGCGGTCGAGCAAGCTCATCCACGGCGGGCTGCGCTACCTGGAACAGCTCAACGTCGGCCTGGTCCGCGAAGCGCTCAGCGAGCGGTCACTGCTGCTGCAGCGGCTCGCGCCGCATCTGGTCCAGCCGGTGTCCTTCCTGTTCCCGTTCACCCACCACGGGTGGGAACGCGCGTACGTCGGCGCGGGTGTCACCGCGTATGACACGCTCGGCTTCTCGATGGGCCAGACCAGGGGACTCCCTGGCCACCGCCAGCTCACCAGGAATAGCGCGCTCAAGCTAGCGCCGGCCCTCAAGCGGTCCGCGCTGACCGGCGCCCTGGTGTACTGGGACGCGCAGGTCGACGACGCCCGCTACGTGATGACGCTGGTCCGGACCGCGGCCGGCTACGGCGCGCACGTCGCGTCGCGGACCCAGGTCACCGGGTTCCTGCGGGAGGGCGAGCGGGTCACCGGCGTGCGGGCGACCGACCTGGAGACCGGGAACGGGCTCGAGATCAGGGCCCAGCAGGTAGTGAACGCCACCGGTGTCTGGACCGACGAGATCCAGGCAATGGTGGGCGGCCGTGGCACCATCAATGTCAGGGCATCTAAGGGCATCCACCTGGTCGTGCCCCGGGATCGCATCCACTCCTCGACCGGGATCATCCTGCGGACGCCGGTCAGCGTGCTGTTCGTGATTCCGTGGGGGCGGCACTGGATTATCGGCACCACCGACACCGACTGGGCGCTCGACAAGGCGCATCCCGCGGCTAGCCATACCGACATCTCCTACCTGCTCGGCCAGCTCAACAAGATCCTTGCCGTACCGCTCACCAGCGACGACGTGGAGGGTGTCTATGCGGGCCTGCGCCCGCTGCTCGCTGGCGAGTCAGAGTCCACGTCGAAGCTGTCCCGGGAGCACACGGTGGCGCATCCGGTTCCCGGCCTGGTGATGATCGCGGGCGGGAAGTACACGACTTACCGGATCATGGCGCGGGACGCCGTCGACGCGGTGGCGCACGGGCTGGACGGCAAGGTGGCGGCGTCCTGTACCGACAGCATTTCGCTGGCCGGCGCGGACGGCTTCATCGCGCTCTGGAATTCGCGGTACGCGCTGGCGCGCTCGTCCGGCCTGCACGTGGCCCGCATCGAGCACCTGCTGCGCCGGTATGGCTCGCTGATCGGCGAGGTGCTCGACCTGATAGCCGCCGACCCGTCCCTTGGCAGGCCGCTCACCGGGGCCGATGACTACCTGCGCGCCGAGGTCGTGTACGCCGCGTCGCATGAGGGTGCGCGGCACCTGGACGACGTGCTGGCACGCCGCACGCACGCCTCCATCGAGACCTGGGACCGCGGTCTGTCCGCGGCCGAGGAGGCTGCGAACCTGATGGCGGGCCCGATGAAGTGGAAGTCTCGGCAGGTCGGCCGAGAGCTGGAGAACTATCGTGCTCGCGTGGCCGCCGAGCGCGCGTCTCAGGAAGCCGACTCCGACCAGGACGCGGACGCGATCAGGCTCGGCGCACCTGACATCGTCCCCGTCGTGCACGGCGACGTCGTCACCGCCTGACGATCGCTTCCCGGGTTACGACGATCATGGGTGTGAGTTTTCTGTGGCTGGGACAATAGAAAACTCACACCCATTCAGGTGAGGATCCGCGCGCACTGAGCCAAGTTCGTCAGGGTCGCCGTTCGGCCGCGGAGGCGGCTCCGCTGCTGGCACTGACGCCGGCGCGAGTTCGCCGAGCGGAACGTGCGGCTCGCCGCGCTCCTGGCGACCGGCTGACCGCGGCAGCAGCGAATTGGCATTTCTCGTTATGAGTGTCGATTGTTGATGGCGAACACGACCTATGCCACCTTGAGCCCATGACGCACGTTGTGCTTGCCTTCAGCCATCCACAGGGCCCCGCTTCGACGCCCGGCACCGGGACCTACTGGTTCGCTTTCGGGCTGCTTGTCGGGATGGCGACGGTCTGGTTCACCCCTGGTCTGGTTAAGTCGCTGGTCCTGGTCTTCGATCTCGTCGCGCTCGGCTGGTCCGCCGTGATCCTGCACTACACCGACACGGGGACGGGGCGCTGGGTGCTGGTCGCCGCTGCATTTCTGCTGATCGGGATGTTCATCGGGGTCCTCAACGGTCTTCGACATCTGGGCGAGGCGGAATACCGTACTCGGAAGGGCAGCATCCGGAGGAGCGGCGGCTGGGTCTAAGCCGCGTCAAGCCGGGGTCACGATCGAACTAGACTTCGGCGCATGCCGAGACCTCGCGTGCTGTCCGGAATTCAGCCGACGGCTGACTCCTTCCACGTCGGCAACTACCTCGGCGCGGTGCGCCAGTGGGTGGCGCTGCAGGACACCCACGACACCGTGTACTGCGTGGTGGACCTGCACGCGATCACCGTGCCGCAAAAGCCCGCCGAGCTGCGCCGCCGCACCAGGGTCGCGGCCGCCCAGCTCTTCGCCGCCGGGCTGGACCCGGACCGGTCGATCGTGTTCGTGCAGAGTCACGTCCCCGAGCACGCCGAGCTGGAGTGGGTGCTGGCGTGCCAGACCGGCTTCGGCGAGGCGAGCCGCATGACTCAGTTCAAGGACAAGTCGGCCAAGGGCGGTGCGGAGACCGCGAGCGTGGGCCTGTTCACCTACCCGATCCTGCAGGCCGCCGACATCCTGATCTACGACGCCGACCAGGTGCCGGTGGGTGAGGATCAGCGCCAGCACCTCGAGCTGACCAGGGACCTGGCCCAGCGCTTCAACCACCGATACGGCACGACCTTCGTCGTACCCGGCCCCTACATCCTGCCCGAGGTGGCCAAGATCACCGACCTGCAGGATCCGTCGATCAAGATGAGCAAGTCGTCCTCATCGCCGCAAGGCATCATCGACGTGCTCGAGGAGCCGGGCTCGATCCGCCGCAAGATCATGCGGGCCGTGACCGACGCCGACGGCGAGGTGCGGGCGGACGAGGAGGCGAAGCCGGGCGTCACGAACCTGCTGCGCATCTACTCGGCCCTGTCAGGCGAGCCGATACCGAGCCTTGTGCAGCGCTACGCAGGGTCCGGGTACGGCGTGCTCAAGAAGGACCTGGCGGAGGTCGTGGTCGACGCGTTCGCGCCGATCAGGGAGCGCACGGAGAAGCTCCTCGCCGACGAGGTCGAACTGGACCGGATGCTGGCCGACGGCGCCACCAGGGCACGTCGGCTCGCCGGGGCCACCATGGCCAGGGTGCGGGACAGGATCGGCTTCCTGCCGGCGGGCTGACAGCCGGGATGTGTAGCAATCCTGTGCCCGGGTAGCTGCGGCCCGGCAGGCATCTAATCCCCCACGCCTGCACAGGGAGTGATCGAGATGGCTGGGATGCTTAGCGTCCGGCGCAGCCAGGGTGCGATTGCCGGCGTCCTGCTCGTGCTGCTGGGCGTCTGGGGCGCACTGATCCCATTCGTCGGCCCGTACTTCCATTACGCCTACACCCCCGACCGGGCCTGGGATGCGACGGCCGGCCGGATGTGGCTGGAGGTCCTGCCGGGCGCTGTCGCGTTCGCCAGCGGGCTGGTCGTGTTGTTCAGTCGGCTGCGCCCGCAGGCGCTGCTCGGGGCGTGGCTCGCGGCGCTCGCGGGCGCGTGGTTCGCCATCGGCGGCGTCATTGCCGGGCACTGGGCCAGCCTGCCGGCCGCCGGTCGTCCGGCTGGCAGCGGCATGCACGCGGTGGCCGAGCAGATCGGGTTCTTCACCGGGCTTGGCGTCGTCATCGTGTTCCTGGCGGCGGTGGCGCTCGGCCGGTTTACCGTGATCGTCGCCGACCGCCCGGTGGCTCGCGTCCGGCCGGTGAAGCCCGTCAAGACCAAGCGTGAGGTCACGACGACGCCCGAGCCAGAGCGAGAGCCGGTCGGCGCGGGGCGGACACTCGCGAGGATCGTGCCGGTGCAGGTGTTCCGTGGCCGGCAGCGGAGCGCGGACACGGTGGACAGCTGACGCCCTAGCCGTTGCGACGAATGCCGATCTGGTGCACCTCCGGCAGCACCAGATCGGCATTCATGAATCGATGCGGCTAGCGTCGTGCGCTGCGGGGTCGCTGCGAGCGGCTGCGGGATCGCTGGGAGCGGCTGCGGGATCGCTGGGAGCCATCGCGGGATCGCTGGGAGCGGTTGCGGGGTCGCTGCGAGTGGCAGCGGGGCCGCTGCGAGTTGAGGCGGCGCGCCGACGCGTCACCACGAGGCTGCCGAGGCCGAGGGCAGCTACTGCCAGGCCGGCGATCGCCAGCCCCACACTGCCGCCTGCAGAGGGCTGCGGGGTCACCGCGACGGCGTCCGCTGCGCTGTCCGGACCGCCCCCGGACCCGTGCGTCCCCTGGGACGCGGTCGCCAGCGGCGGGACCAGGGTGCCGACCGGCTTCGTCTTGCCGTTCATCGCGAAGCCCCAGTCCAGTAGCTGCTCCGCGGACGTGATCTCCTGCAGCGACGTGCAGTGCAGCACCGTCACGATGAGCGTGACCCCGTTACGTCTGGCGAGCCCGATGTAAGTGGCCTCGGAGCTTACGGTCCACCCGATCTTGCCCCCGATGCCACCGGGGTACTTGGTCAGCAGGTAATTCTGGTTGACCATCGTCTCCCAGTCGTTGGGCTTCAGCTCCAGCTGGCTCGTGAGCGTCCCGTCGTAGGTCATGAATGCATGCGTGCTCAGGGCCTGCCGGGCGATCAGCGCCTCGTCGTAGGCGGAGACGACCTGGCCGGCTGCGGGCAGCCCGTTCGGCAGTTTGGCGACGACGTCGTATGCCTGCAGGTGGTGGGCTTCGGCATTGATCAGCGCCATGCCCTTGGCGAACGAACCCGTCGCCTGGGTGAGCGCCACGGCCGCGTCGTTGGCTGAGATCAGCAGCAGCGCCCGGAACAGGTCGGAGACCTTGTAGTACTGGCCGGTGATCAGCCCAGCGCTGGTGGGCTGCTGCGAGGTGGCCAGCGGGCTCGCGACGATCTCGGCGTTGGGGTTGAGCCGGGGGATGAGGGTGATGGCGGTCAGCACCTTGAGCGTGCTGGCGGGGCCGTATTCGCCGTGCGGATCCTTGGCCGCGAGCACCTGGCCCGTCTCAGCGTTCGCGATCACCCACGCTGACGCGGGCACGTCCGGCAGCGGCGCGGAGCCGGTGGCTGGCTCGTTCACCACGGTGCCCGCGCTCGCCATCAGCGGGCCGCCAACGATGCCGGCCGCGTAGCTGCCGGGCTGCGGCGCGGACCGGGCCGGCCGGATCGCGGT
>JBAUAR010000158.1:0-13821 GCA_049675875.1 Streptosporangiaceae bacterium | reverse complement strand
GCTCGGGCGCCCCTCGGGCGGCGCGCACCGCGGCGTGGGCCTCGGCGCCGAGCACCACGATCTGCGACGCGGTCGCCAGCAGCCGGGAGCCGCCGGGCGTGAGCGTCATGCCGGCCGACCCGCGGGTAAGCAGCTGATCGCCCAGATGCTGACGCAACGCGGTCAGTGCCTGCGAGACCGCCGACTCACTGACGCCAAGCGCGCTCGCCGCGGCCGTGACCGATCCGAGGCGCGCGACGAGCACGAAGGCGTTGAGCTGGGTGAGCGTCATAGCAGTGTCCAGTGTTACCCACTTGCCCGGCCCGGTCTACGGCGGGCGGGTCGGCTGCACGGCTGGTTCGTACACTCGGGACGGACGGCGGTGCCGGTGGGCAGAAGGGTCGAGACGGTGCAGGTGCCTGGGCAGGTCGAGTACGAGAAGGCGGCTGGGGTGGAGCACGCCATCACGCTGCTGCAGCGGTACGGGTCGGCGGCGCGGATCCTGGCGGGCGGGCACAGCCTGATCCCCATGATGAAGCTGCGGCTCGTGCAGCTCGACGTGCTCATCGACATCAACGGACTGACCGAACTGAGCTACATCCGGCAGACCGACGGTGAGCTGCGGATCGGCGCGCTGACCCGGCACGCGCAGCTGCTTGACTCGCCGCTGGCGGCCGAGCAGTTTACGATCCTCTGCGACGCCGAGCGCGTGATCGCGGACCCCGTCGTGCGGAACTGGGGCACTATCGGCGGGTCACTGTGTCAGGCGGATCCGTCTGAGGACCTGTCCGCGGCGTTCGCGGCGCTCAAGGGCACGATGATCATTCAGGGACCGGACGGCAACCGGGAGGTGTCCGCGCGAGCGTTTCACACCGGCCCCTACGAGACCGTTGTCGGCCCGGCGGAGCTGCTGACTGAGATCAGGCTGCCTAGCCGGCCAGGCGGCAGCGGCTACCTGAAGGTGGCCCGCCGGGTCGGCGACTGGCCGGTCGGCGCGGCGGGGGCGGCGATCTGGCTTGCTGACGACGTCATCGCCGAGGTTGGCATCGGGCTGGCGGCAGTGGGCGCTGCCCACTTCGCGGCTACCGAGGCCGAGGACTACCTGCGCGGCAAGGCGGCTACCACCGAGAACCTGGCCAGGGCGGGCGAGATCGCTGCGGAGCACTGCAGTCCGGTCACTGACCAGCGCGGGCCGGCCGACTACAAGCGTCACCTGGCTGGCGAGCTGACTAGCCGGGTGCTGCGGCAGGCCGTGTCGCGCGCCGCGGGGACCGGGGCAGCCTGATGCAGGTCACCGTCATCGTCAACGGGACCGAGTACGTCCGCGACGTCGAACCGCGGCTGCTGCTCGTTCATTTCCTGCGGGACGAACTTGGCCTAACCGGGACGCATTGGGGCTGCGACACGTCCAACTGCGGTGCCTGCGTGGTCTGGCTCGATGAGACGCCGGCCAAGTCGTGCACGTTGCTGGCCGTCATGGCGGACGGGCGTCGCGTTAGGACGGTGGAGGGCCTAGCGCGGGACGGCCAGCTCGACCCGGTGCAGCAGGGCTTCGCGGCTTGCCACGGGCTGCAGTGCGGGTTCTGCACGCCCGGCATGATGCTGACCGCGCGCTGGCTGCTCGACCGGTCTCCCGATCCCACGGAGGCCGAGGTACGCGAGGCCATCTCCGGCCAGATCTGCCGGTGCACCGGCTACCAGAACATCGTGAAGTCAATCCTGTGGGCGGCGGCATCGGGGGGTCCGAGCCAGCGGAGCCCGGCTGTCCCTGGGGCCCAGGCTGCCCACCCGAAGAGATACGGCGATGACGGCTGACCACGCCTACGGGTCCCTGGCGCGGAAGGAGGACGCGCGGTTTATCCGCGGCAAGGGGACGTACGTGGACGACATCGTGCTGCCTGGCATGCTGTACGGCGCGGTCCTCCGCAGCCCGCTCGCGCACGCCCGGGTCGTCTCCGTCGACGTCACCGCGGCGCTCGCCCATCCGATGGTGGCGGCCGTGCTCACCGGCGCGGATCTCGCCGACCGGGGTCTGGCGTGGATGCCGACCCTCACCGGCGACGTGCAGGCGGTCCTCGCGACCGACAAGGTCCGGTTCCAGGGCCAGGAGGTGGCCTTCGTGGTCGCGCGGGATCGGTATGCGGCGCGGGACGCGCTCGAGCTGATCTCGGTCGAGTACGAGCCGCTGCCGCCGGTGATCGACGCGACTACCGCCCTCGAGCCCGGTGCCCCGGTGGTGCGCGACGACCTGCCCGGCCGCACGGGGAACCACATCTTCGACTGGACCGCCGGTGATTGCGCCGCCACCGACGCGGTGTTCGCGACCGCGGATGTCACGGTCGGCTGCGACATGATCTACCCGCGTTCCCATCCTGCTCCGCTGGAGACGTGCGGCATCGTCGCAGACATGGACTCCGTGACCGGACGTCTGACGCTGTGGTGCACCTCGCAGGCCCCCCATGCGCACCGCACCCTGTTCGCCATGATCACCGGCGTGCCCGAGCACAAGCTGCGCGTCGTGTCGCCGGACCTCGGCGGTGGCTTCGGCAACAAGGTGCCGGTGTATCCCGGCTACCTGTGCGCGATCGCCGCATCGATGATCACGGGCCGGCCGGTCAAGTGGGTGGAAGACCGGTCAGAGAACCTCATGTCGACGACCTTCGCTCGCGACTACCACATGCACGGCGAGATCGCCGCTACCAGGGACGGCACGATGCTCGGGATACGCGCCACCGTGCTTGCCGACCACGGCGCGTTCAACGCGGTCGCGGTGCCGACCCGGTACCCGGCCGGCTTCTTCCACATCTTCACCGGCAGCTATGACTTGCGGGCCGCGTTCTGCGAGGTGACCGGCGTTTACACGAACAAGGCGCCCGGCGGGGTGGCGTACTCCTGCTCGTTCCGGATCACCGAGGCTGTCTACCTCGTCGAGCGGCTCGTCGACCTGCTGGCTCGCGAACTGGACATGGACCCCGCGCAGCTGCGGCTCCGCAACCTGCTGCGGCCCGAGCAGTTTCCCTATACCTGTCCGACCGGCTGGGAGTACGACTCCGGCGACTACCCGCGGGCGCTCGCGCTCGCCATGGACATCGCCGGATACGGCGAGTTGCGCCGCGAGCAGGCGGAACGGCGGGCCCGCGGCGAGTACATGGGGATCGGCCTATCGTTCTTCACCGAAGGCGTCGGCGCGGGCCCGCGCGAGCACATGGACATCCTGGGCCTCGGCATGGCCGATGGCGCGGACCTGCGCGTTCACCCGACCGGCACGGCGGTGCTCGCGATCTCGGTGCAAACTCAGGGTCAGGGGCATGAGACCACGTTCGCCCAGCTAGTAGCCCACGAGCTGGGTCTGTCACCCGACGCTGTTGAGGTGGTGCACGGGGACACCGACCGGACCCCGTTCGGCCTCGGCACCTACGGCTCGCGCTCGACTGCGGTGTCGGGCGCAGCTGCGGTCATGGCGGCGCGCAAGGTGCGCGAACACGCCCGCCTGGTGGCTGCCGCCATGCTGGAGGTTGCCGCCACAGATCTTGCGTGGGAGTCGGGGAAGTGGCGGGTCCGGGGCGATCCGGAGCAGGCGCTCGGCATCGCCGAGATCGCCATGGCCGCGCACGGCACGCTCGCGCTGCCCGACGGCGTCGACGGCCACCTGGACGCCTCCGCCGTGTATAACCCGCCGAACCTCACCTTCCCGTTCGGCGCCTACATCTGCGTCACCGACGTGGACCCCGGCACGGGGCAGGTGACCGTGCGCCGGTTCATCGCCGTCGATGACTGCGGTGTCCGGATCAACCCCATGATCGTCGAGGGCCAGCTCCACCGCGGCCTGGCCGACGGCATCGGCATGGCACTGATGCAGGCCATCGTCTTCGACCAGGCAGGCAACTGCCTGGGCGGCTCGTTCATGGACTACCTGCTGCCGACCGCGATGGAGTGCCCATCGTTTGAGCTCGGCACCACCGTGACGCCGTCGCCGCACCATCCGGTCGGGGCCAAGGGGGTGGGCGAGTCGGCAACCGTCGGATCTCCGGTCGCCGTCGTGAACTCCGTCGTTGACGCGCTCGCCCCGTTCGGCGTCGTGCACGCGGACATGCCGCTCACGCCGGCCAGCGTCTGGCGAGCTATCCAGGGCCGCCCGCTGCGCCCGGATATCGCGCTCGGCTGAGGCGATGGAGTCGTCGGCTGGGAAAAACATCCGCCCCGTTTGGCGGCATGCCGCCAGTGGTTTTTGCGTTGTGCTGCCATGAGAGCACGGTGGGCTGCCCGTTTTGTAGGGCTCTGCTCCGTCGCGCGGCCGTAACTATCGGATGATGGAGAGATGAGCGAACTCGCCGAGCAGCTACCGGACGTGCCCAGCCTGCTGCGCGCCCTCGACCGCGCGAGTTATCTGGCCGACGAGCCACTCGGCACGGCCCTGTTCCTGGCCACCCGGATGGGTCAGCCGATCCTGCTCGAGGGTGAGCCGGGCGTCGGCAAGACGGAGGCGGCCAAGGCGCTCGCCGCCGTCCTGGACACGCCGCTGATCCGGCTGCAGTGCTACGAGGGCCTGACGTCGGCCGAGGCACTCTACGAGTGGAACTATCCGCGGCAGCTGCTGGCCATCCGGCTGGCGGAGGCCAGGGGCGAGGCGCCCCGCGAGGCGGATCTGTTCAGCGACGCGTACCTGCTGGAACGGCCATTGCTCGCGGCGCTCGACCATCCTGGGCCGCGCCCCGCTGTGCTGCTCATCGACGAGGTCGACCGCGGCGACGACGAGTTCGAGGCGTTCCTTTTCGAGCTGCTAGCCGAGTCTGCTGTGACCATCCCCGAGCTGGGTACCCGGCGGGCCGCTTACCCGCCGATCGTGGTGCTGACCTCGAACCGCACCCGCGACTTGCACGATGCGCTCAAGCGCCGGTGCCTCTACCACTGGATCGACTACCCGGCTGCCAGCCAGGTGGCCGCCATCATCCGGCGCCGCGTCCCGGACGCCGGAGTTCGGCTCGCGGCCCAGGTCGCCGCCGGTGTCGACCGGTTGCGCCAGCTGGACCTGGCCAAGCCGCCGGGCGTCGCTGAGGCGATCAGCTGGGCCACGGCCCTGCGGGTGCTCGGCGCCGCCGAGCTGGACGTCGGCTCGGCCAGGCAGACCATGGGCACCGTGCTGAAGTATGCCGACGACATCAGAACAGCGCGCGCCGCCGACTTCGCGGCCGTGGTCGGCCACGGCGACCATGCCGGTCGGGGCGGATTTGCCGGGGACGGGGATGCCGCTGATGACGGCGGCAATGGCTGACGATCTGGCTGAGCTGTCGGCTCGATTCGGCGCGGTGCTGCGGCGGGCAGGACTGCCGGTAGGGCCTGGCCGCAGCGAGCGGTTCGCTACGGCCGTCACACTGGTGCGGCCGGAGACGAGGCGCGACCTGTTCAACTGTGCGCTCGCGACCCTGGTCTCGAGCAAGGATCAGGCGGATGTGCTGCGAGCGGTGTTCACGGCGGTATTCGGGCAGCTCGATGAGCCGGGCCGGTCGCCCGGCGGAACCCCGCCAGCCGCCCGGCCACCAGGGTCGCCGCAGCTTGCCGAGCTGGCACAGGCCGCGACCGCGGCCCGGGCGCACGCGGAGATCCTGCGCTCCGTCGACCTGAGCGAGGACGAGCCCGATCCGGCTGAGGCAGAGCAGGAGATCGCCCGGCCCTATCTCGGCAGCGCCGTCGAGCGGCTGTCCGGGACCGATTTTGCTGAGCTATCGGCAGCCGAGCTCGCCGAGCTCGCCGCGGCGATGCGGAAGCTGACGCTGGCGGTGCCTGCTCGCCGGTCCAGGCGGCGAAACCGCAGGCCAGGTGGCCGCCGCACGGACGTGCGGTCTACCCTCCGGCAGGCGCGACGGACCGGCGGGCACGCCTTCCGGCTCATCGGCGAGGTGCCGGCGATGCGGCCGAGGCGCCTGGTGGTGATCTGCGATATCTCCGGTTCGATGGAGCCGTACGCGCGGGCAATGATCCAGCTGCTGTACTGCGCCGCCGGGGGCGCGAACGCCGAGGTATTCACCTTCGCCACCCGGCTCACGCGGCTGACGACGGCGCTGGCCCGCACGACACCGGCCGTGGCGATCGAGCGAGCGGCGCAGGCCGCACCCGACTGGAGCGGCGGTACCCGGCTGGGAGCGTCGCTGAAGGACTTCAATGACCGCTACGGCAGGCGCGGCATGGCCCGCGGCGCGGTCGTGCTCATCATCTCCGATGGCTGGGACACCGGAGATCCCGAGCTCGTGCGGCAGGAGATGGAGCGACTGTCGCTGGTGGCGTTCCGGATCGTCTGGATGAACCCGCGCACCAAGAGCGCCAGTTACCAGCCGCTCGCGGCCGGCATGGCCGCGGCGTGGCCGTACTGCGACGCCGTGGTGTCCGGGCACTCGCTGGAAGCCGTCGGCCGGCTGGCCGCGGCGCTGGCCGACCCGGTCCGCAAGCGCGCCATCACTGTGTCGGTGCCCGGCTGACCGCTAGTCGTCGTTGTCGTCGGCGTCTCTCCAGCCACCGCGGTGCCAGTCGTGACGCTGTTCTCGCCGTTCGTCCCGCCATTCGCGGCGGCGCTCGCGGACCTGGTCGCGGAGTTCGTGTCGCCGCTCGATGGCCCGGCCCAGGACGTCCTCGAGAACGAAGTCACCGCGCTGGCCGAGTGCACCGCGACGCGACGACCGGCCGCTGCCCTTGCGCGGCCTGCGCCGCACCTCGATGCCGCCGAGCACGCAGATTCCCTCGATCCGCAGCACCGGCGAGTCCGGGCCTACGGCGTCGTCTCCGCCCTTGATCTCCCGGCCGCCCAGGATGGCGGTGCCGTTGTCGATGACCCGCATGTCGGGCGGCACCGTGACCTCCACGCCGCCCAGGATCGAGGTGGCCCGCAGCGTGACCTCTTTGCCGGGCAGCACCGCATCGCGGAAGTCAAGTTCCGCGCCGCCGAACACGGTCAGAACCTCGATGACCGGCTCGGGGTGCCAGGCGCCTTTCCGGGTGGCGCCGCCGAAGATCGCGACGATCCGGCCGCCCCGCCTGGACCTGGCCAGCTGGCCAGACGTCGCCGTCATTGGCGCCATGGCCTGCTGGCCTGGCAGGTCAGCGAGCAGCGGCGCGAGCTCCGCCTGCGTCTTTGCCGCGTAGATCGCGTCTAGCCGGTCGCCGTGCTCCTCAGCGGTCAGCCGGCCCTCGGCCAGGGCGTTGTTGATCACCGCGGCTGCCGCGTCCCGATCGGCGTCCGACGCGCGCAGCGCGGAAATCTCGTTGAAGCCCTGGGCATCCATGCAGCTATTGTCTGCCATGCCTGCCGGCAGGCGGAACCACCGACGGCGAATCGGGAGAATTTCGATGGGCCACGTAGAGGCCGCGCACGTGAGTCACGTGCTGCCTGACGGGCGGATTCTGCTGGACGATGTCTCGTTCCGGGTGGGCGATGGGGTCGTCGCCGCGCTCATCGGACCGAACGGTGCTGGCAAGAGCACGCTGATCGGCCTCGTTACCGGCGATGTCAAGCCGCAATCCGGAACGGTGAGCTCGTCGGGCGGGCTGGGCGTCATGCGGCAGTTCGTGGGCGGCATCCGGGACGACCGCTCGGTACGGGACTTGCTGCTGTCGATAGCGCGCCCGCGAGTGCGGGCTGCCGCGGCCCGGCTGGACGCCGCCGAGCTGGCCATGATGGAACGCGAGGACGAGCCGACGCAGCTCCGCTACGCCGGAGCGCTGGCGGACTGGGGCGACGCTGGCGGCTACGAGGCCGAGGTGCATTTTGATGCCTGCTGCGTCGCGGCCCTCGGCGTGAGCTACGAGCAATGCCGGTGGCGTGCGGTCGCCACGCTGTCCGGCGGCGAGCAGAAACGGCTCGTGCTGGAGTCGCTGCTGCGCGGCCGGTACGAGGTGCTGCTGCTGGATGAGCCGGACAACTATCTCGACGTACCCGCCAAGATGTGGCTGGAGCAGCAGCTCAGGACGACAAACAAAACCGTGCTGGTGGTCAGCCACGACCGCGAGCTGCTCGCCGGCTGTGCCGAGCGGATCATCACCGTCGAGGACGGGCACGTCTGGATCCACGGGGGCGGGTTCGCGACCTACGCGCAGGCCAGAAAGGACCGTACTGAGCGGCTTGATGAGCTGCGCCGGCGGTGGGATGAGGAGCACGAGAAACTCCGTCAGCTGATGCTCATGTACAAGCAGAAGGCGTCCTACAACGCCGATATGGCGTCGCGATACCAGGCGACGGTGACCAGGCTGCGCAAGTTCGAGGAAGCCGGGCCGCCTGAGCTGGCACCGCGGGAGCAGAACGTCCGGATGCGGCTGCGAGGCAGCCGTACTGGCAAGCGTGCGGTCAGGTGCGAGCAACTCGAGCTCACCGGCCTGATGCAGCCGTTCGACCTCGAAGTCTGGTACGGCGAGCGGGTCGCGATCCTCGGCTCCAACGGGTCGGGCAAATCGCATTTCCTGCGGCTGCTGGCGGGCGGCGAGATCGGGCACCGGGGCGTCGTGCGGCTTGGCGCGCGAGTGACTGCTGGCTTGTTCGCCCAGACGCACGTGCGCCCCGACCTGGCCGGACGGAACCCGGCGGAAATCCTCATGACTGAGCACGCGCTGCTGATGAACGAGGCGATGTCGGCGCTAGCCCGCTACGAGCTGACCGTGTGCGCCAGGCAGTCATTCGAGACTCTGTCCGGGGGTCAGCAGGCGCGCCTGCAGATCCTCCTGCTCGAACTCGGCGGAGCGACGCTGCTGCTGCTCGATGAGCCGACCGACAACCTGGATCTCGCCAGCGCCGAAGCTCTGCAGGAGGGCCTGGAGTCTTACGCCGGCACGGTCCTTGCGGTCACGCACGACCGATGGTTCGCGAAGTCATTTGACCGGTTCCTGGTGTTCGGTGCCGAAGGCGAGGTGTACGAATCATCCGCACCCGTCTGGGACGAGAGTCGCGTGCGTAGGTCGCGCTAGCCACTGGCTTGCTAGAGTTCAGTGGTCTGAAGGGGCTCCGGCCGGCCAGGCGAGGCCTCTTCCGGAAGCTGGAGCCGGAGGGATTCACGGACTGTGTTGAAGAAACTGCTCGTGGTGGCCGTGCTGGGAATCAGTGCCTTTGCCGTGTGGCGCAAGGTTCAAGCGGACCGAGCCGAGCTCAACCTGTGGACCGAGGCGACGACGGCGGACGACTAGGCTGCCGCTGGTTTGTCAATGGACAGCGCGAGTAATTCGGTCAGTATCAGCCTGGTGTGCTGTGGTCTGTTCGGCACGCTCGTGGCCGATGAGGGCTTGATCGAACGTTCGTTTGCCGAGGCCATCGCCACCCAGGGTGTGGTGGCGGGTACCAGTGCGTTCGCGCGGCGGATGTCTCAGGTCCATCAGGCTCGTGGCAGAGCCCCTGGCGACGTGCTGCGGGTGCTCTTCCCGGACAACGAAGCGCGAGCCCAGGCTGCGGAGCTTGCGTTTGACCGGGCACTGCCGGACGCGCTGAGCCGGACGGTGATGACGAGGTTGCCTGGCGCGGTCGAGGCGCTGGCCGACATCCGTCGAACGGGTCGCCGCGTTTGCGTGCTCACTAGCCTTCCGCGCCGGGTACTCAGTCTGGTCCTCAAGGCTGCCGACCTGCACGGGCACGTTGACCTTTCAGTCAGCCTCGAGGACGCACCGCGCGGGTTTCCGGCGCCGGACTTGGCGCTGACGGCGATGCTGCGGGCCGGCGTGGCCGGCGTGCAGGACGTGGCGGTAGCGCACGGCACGGGCGCCGGGATGGAATGCGGCCGCAGGTCGGGTGCCGGGGTGGTAGTCGGCGTGCTGACCGGCGCTCATTCTGGTGCCCGGCTGCGAGCTGCCGGAGCGAACCACGTCATCCGCAGCATCGCCGAGCTGCCCGGACTGCTGGACAAGCTCTACCCGGTTGCGGTCCCGATCGTGCGAGCCGAGAACGGTGCTTCCCCGAATGGCGCGGGCGCGGCCGGATCCGCTGCTGCGGCCGTGGCGGCCACCATCGACGTTCCGCCGCAGGCGCCGGCCGAGCGGCACCGGCTGGGTCATTAGTACGTGAGCTCTGGGCAGACAGCCAGCGACTGAGGCGCCGCAGTCACCCGAGCCGCGAGGAGGGTGACCGATCGCGGCGTACCCACCGCCCCTCGCCAGCGCGAGCAGTATTCAGGCCGTCACGGAGCACGACCTCGCCGCGCCTAATCACCCAGCGAGGCCACCCTTGCACTGTCCAGCCGTCATAGACCGAGTAACCCGACCGAGACTGCATGGCTGCGCCGTCGATGGTCTTGCGCTGTTGAGCGTCCCACAGCACCAGATCGGCGTCCGCGCCAGCCGCCATCGCACCCTTGCGCGGGAAGAGGCCAAACAGCCGGGCTGCGTTTCCGGACGTCAGCTCGACGAACCTGTCCATCGAGATCCGCCCCGTTATCACGCCCTCTGAGAACAACATGGGCATGAGCGTCTCCAGATCGGCAACGCCTTGCCTCGCTGTCTCCACGTTCAGGGCCGGGTCGAGCTTGGCCGCCAGTGTCCAGGGTGCATGATCGCTGCAGACGGTGGCTATGTCGCCTGCCGCTAGGCCACGCCAGAGCGCGTCCCGGTCTGCCTGGCTTCGCAGTGGCGGCGCGCCTACGTATTTTGCACCGTCGGGCTCGGCGAAGCGTTCCTTAGTGAGGTGCAGATACAACGGCCTTGTCTCGACGTAGACCGGGAGACCGGCCGCACGGGCCAGGCGGCACTCCTCGAGCGCGGCCGTGCTGGACAAGTGCACGACGTAGACCGGCGCGCGGGTCTGCCGGACCAGGCCGACAGCCTGCTGAATTGCTGCGACCTCGGCGCCCACCGGCCGGGAGTCGGGAAAATACCGCACGGCGCCGCGTCCCGAGCCAATCAGCTCCCGACCGGTTCGCGCGAGCATCTCGGCATCCTCGCAGTGCATCAACGTGAGGGAACCAGCCCGGCCGGCTGCCGCCACAGCTGCCGCCAGGTCCGGTGTCTCCGTCGTGAAATGGGGATCGGACAGAAAGATCTTGATGCTGGTGTGGCCGGCCCCTGCCAGGGCAGCGATCTCGGCCGCCGTCCGCTCAGACAGTTCGGTCAGCACCGGGTGCAGGAACCAGTCGACTGCGGCCTCGGCCGCGGCGCCAGCCATCTCCCGCGCTACGGCGACCGTCATCGACTCGCCGGGCAGTGCGAACGTCATGTTCCCCACCGTGGTGATGCCGCCAGCAAAGGCGGCAAGTGAGCCGGTCCAGAAGTCGTCCACCCAGACTGGCCCGTGCTGCCTGGTCGCCTCGGCGACCGCGGCGCAGACAAGATGAACGTGTGCATCGATCCCGCCGGGCAGCACGAGCAGCCCAGCGGCGCTGATCTCTGCTTCACCGGTCATCGGTCCGCCGAGCTGGGCTATCTGACCAGCTTTGACTCCGACGTCAGCGATCTCCTGATGGCCGGGCGTCACCACGGTCCCGCCGCGGACAACCAGATCACAGTGCAGGGCAGCCATCAAAGGATCCTGGCACGGTGGCGACGCACCAGGAAAGTTGCACGGGCGGTTCCTCGCGCGTACCCGCTGTTCCGGCGGTCGCCGCCGTCATGCAGGATCACGACCGGTTCACTGCGCTGGGGCCCACCGGCCGCCGTCAGCTTTGGCGATCTACAGCAGTCCCGATGGGTTCCGCCATATATATCTCAGACCCATCGGCTTGCCGTTGAGGCGAGCAGGGTCTCCGCCTGGCGGTGGAACGTCCTCGCGCTCGCCGAGAAGAGTGTGCGCAAGTCCCACGACCTCGCCGCCGCGCCTCTGCCAGGATCGTGCGCGCCCGGGGGTGCGGCGCGCTCAGGTGTTCGGTCCACAGCAGCAGTAAGTAGTCGGCAAGGTCGCTGTCGAGGAACGCGTCAGCGTAGGCACCCCGGTAGCGACGCTGCCAGCTGTCGGCGTGCAGCCTGGCGATGGCGTGCGTGTCTATCCGGCGGGCCGCCCGGAACCGTAGGTCGCCTGGGGCAAGCATGGCCTTGTCTCCTCATCGCGTAGCTGCGGGTCCCCCGCTCAATCCGGATCAAGGTTTCTGCCATAGTCATCTAGAACTCTAGAAGAGAGTCTTTCTCCTGACAAGAAAACGCCGATAGCGACGCCGGCAAGCGCCGTGAGGCGGGCATGCCGTGAGCCGTCCAGCCCCCGGCGGCCTACGACCGGCAGTCGAAGTACCTGCATCCAGGGCGATCTGCGGGGAGCGCATCACGAACGGCTGGCCGGCCCCCGCGACCGTCTCAACGTGGACTCGCAGCGAAGTTCGGCGCCAGCATCATGACCGTGCGCCAGGCCCTCCAACGGATCAGCTTCACTGAGAACGGCATGCATTGTGCAGCGTCGTCTGAGCCTGCGTTGGCCCTAGCCGACTCTGGCTTGAGCAGAAACTCGGTGGCTTGGCGATGGAGCCTCCGAAATGATGTGACCGTAATGATCTATTTCAAAGCGATGGAGTTTGTTCGGTGTCGATTGACAGAGTTCGCGAGGCTGCGCTGGACGTCTTTTTGGACAAGGGCTATCGGCAGGCAAGCATGGCCGATGTAGCAGACCGCGCTGGGATGAGCCAGGCAGAGGTGCGCCAGGTCGCCGCGGACAAGGAGGACCTGCTGGAGGTCGTGCTCGGGCCGGGATATGACGACATCGAGGCACTGCTGGACTCCGATGACCTGACGCCCGAGATCTTTCTCGAGCGCTATGTCGACCTGTCGCTGGCCGACCGCAAGGGTCTTACCTTGACGATGGTCGACTCGGGGATCACGACCGCGCATCCGACCCTCGGCCCGCGGGTGCGCCCGCTGGCCGCTCGGATGCTCGCAGCCCTCGGTGCGTCCGACGAAGCGAGCCGGGTGCACGCCTGGGGCGCACTGGCCGTGATTGAATCCACGATCGCCTACCAGCCCGAAATCGAGACGGCGTTTATGCGCAATCCGCTGCTGTCGGCCGCCCGCGGCGCGCTGCGCGGAGCGAGCTGAAGATCGCCCTGGGTCTCCTGAGCACAGTCTCGGCGGAGGGACACTCGCGGTCCGGTCGACGGTCAGTCTCAAACCATCACTCCAAGGTCGGGTGGAGCGCGGCGACCCTCGGGGCCACGTAGTCGGTGCGGCTCCGGGTAATAGCTGCAGCGGTCAGCTGCCGGGTGCGCTCATCCCTGCGGGTTCGCCCGGCAAACCTGATCGCTTCGGTGACCTGCACTTCCGGCGACCGGGCCGCCGCCCGGCCGGGCACTAAAGTTGCCCGTAAATGCTAAGATCACTAACTGGCCGGGTGGCCTGAGGTTTCCTGGGGCTATAGCTCAGCTGGAAGAGCACCTGCTTTGCAAGCATCCACTAGCTACTGACGCAGACAGCAACCATCTGACCAGGTCAAACGCTCGTCACGTTCACCGGTAGCGGGAAAATCAGACGGTTAAAGAAATCAGGGCCGTCGGGGCGGATGGCTGACCCGAGCGTGACGCACATGCTGGGCCGGGCAAGGTCGGCCGCTGACAACATCCTCGCTCGGTCCATCTCCAGGTTCAACAACCAAGGCGGACCGCCAGCCAGAGGCGACGCAACAGACTGCCACCGTTGGCGAAGGTACCTCCAGCCACACCGCGGTCACCGCTGCCAGCCTGTGCGGCGACTGCCGTCACGATCTCCTTGTAGCGCGTCGGGCGAAGTCTGCGCCGGCCTGAGTCGCGCGTCCTTCAGGAACGCACCCAGCGTTGCCCGCATAACGCCGAATCCGGCGTCGGTTGAGGCGCAGACCCCTGATGTTGGTCCCGAGCGCGGATCGGCAGTTATGGGCGGCGGTCGGCGCTGACGATCAGCTTTGGGTAGTGCGGGTATACCGCCGGACGGGGA
>JBAUAR010000157.1:0-2007 GCA_049675875.1 Streptosporangiaceae bacterium | reverse complement strand
GAGCCGGCCGGCCGCGGGGAGCTCGAGCACGTCAACGTCGGCCAGCGGCGGGTGCGGAGGGCTCGGGCCGGTCATCGGTCCGCCGCCGCGAGGCGGTCCGTCGGGCGGCGGCGGAAGTCCGCCACCGTTCGGTGGCGGCGCGCCACCCAATGGGCCCTGCGAGAGTCTTGCCGACCTGCGGTCAGGTGTTCCGGCGATTGGCGTCAGCCAGGCCACCGGCGATGGCAGCACGGTCTTCATCATCCGCGGTCAGTGGTGGCCGGCCGGCAAGCCGCTGACCATCACCCTGGTCGGGATCGGGATATCTGCCGACCAGCCGATCGTCGATCAGGACGGCAGTTTCAACTACGCCCTCGATCAGGATCACGACTTCTTTGCCGGGCCGATTCCGCCCGGCACGTACACGGTCCGGGTGACCGACCCAGCGGGCGCGAGCGCGCAGGCCAGGTTCAGGGTGAGTTAGCTAGGGCCGTCACCGCACCTGGGTCCACCACAGGTCTTCCTGGCGCGAGCACCAGGCAGGATCGCTGATCCGGTCCAGGTCGGCTGACCTGACGATGCCGCTCTCGATGAGGGCACCGACCGCAACCTCGTCGGATAGCCGCGTGCCTGGCCGCACCATCCCTCGTTCCAGCAGCTTGCGCCGCAGCACCTTCAGATGCTCGCCGACCCGTGCCGACAGCCGGTCCCGGAACGCCTGGTCGGTGTCGAAGCAGGCGAGCTCGTGGTGCGCCTCGGTAACCTGCAGTGCCGCTCTGGCGATCTCCGGCGTCCGGGGCAGCGGCGACGCGCGATCCGGATCGACCAGCCAGGGCCTGCACCACAGCAGCGCGACGAGGAACAGCTTGGTGTTCGGATCGAGGTAGAACGGCAGCAGCGTCGGGTCGCCGTCGAGCCTGGCCGGCGACGTCGAGACGCCGTTGGCCGGCTGGCTGGCCGCCACCACGAGGCGCAGCGGCTTGCCCTCGTCCAGCATCGACCGGGAACCGACCAGGGCCGTGCCCGCGCGCAGAAACCAGCCCCTGGAGGGCTCGCTCGACTCGTCCATCCGCGGCAGCCGGATGCGATAGCCGTCCCCCTCGGCATACAGCGCGTGCGTGTGGCTGATATTAGCGACCCAGGCACCGCCGGCTACCGCGCTGATCATGCCCGCCCGCCGGGACAGGCCCGGGCCAGCGGGAATCACCAGGTCGGCGTCCGGGCCGCGCCCGAACACCACCTGCGTCCCCTGCGGAATCGGGGTTACTGTGCCCTCAGGGCTCGTGACGTGTGCCGAGGCCCTGGCCGAATCGAGCGTCACGATGCGTCCTGCGGCTGAGCGGTATGGTGCGGGCAGTTTAGGGTTCCTGCTCGCTCAGCGCATCCCCGGATTCGGGGATGGTGTCGCCGGGCCACCCGCGGTTGACTTCGGTAGCCAGGGCGAGGCGTCGTTGCGCCTGGCTTGCTCCGTGCTGGTTGGCTCGCCTTCCGGTACGGCTGAGGTCAGCACGCAGGGAGCTGGGGGGGTCTATGATCCCGAGACGCCTCGTCCTGGCCGAGGACCGGGCACCATAGGGACATGCGCGTCGTCGTCCTGGCGGATACCCACGCGCCGCGACGATGGAAGTCGTGTCCGGCGCGCCTAACGGCGTGGCTGCGGCGGGCGGATGCCATTCTGCACGCCGGCGACGTGTGCACCGCGGCGGTGCTCGACGAGCTCGCCCAGTACGCGCCGGTCCGCGCGGTCGCTGGCAACAACGATGGGCCAGATGTGGCCGCGTGGGGCGCGCTGCCCACCCTGGAGACCGAGCTGGACGGGCTGCGGGTTGCCATGATCCACGACAGCGGTGCGGCACAAGGACGGCTGCGCCGGATGCGCGCTGCGTTCCCCGCTGCAGAACTGGTCGTCTTCGGTCACTCGCACATCCCGCTCAATGCGCACGACGATAGCCTGCGGATCTTCAACCCTGGCTCACCCACAGATCGGCGGCGGCAGCCGCACGGGACCTTCGGCGTGCTGCAGATCGA
>JBAUAR010000156.1:0-1519 GCA_049675875.1 Streptosporangiaceae bacterium | reverse complement strand
CGCGGACCCATACCGACGATGCACCGTCCCAGCACGCAGAGGAGCCAGCAGTGCCTGCCGACAAGCTGCGCATCACACTCGCCGGAAGCGAGCACGTGGTGGAAGAGGGCACCACGGCCGGGCAGGCGCTCGCCGACCGGGAGCTGGCCGGCAAGCCGATCGCCGCCAGGGTCAACGGAGAGCTGCGCGATCTGTCGTGCCAGCTGGCCGAGGGCGACCTGGTCGAGCCGGTTGGCATCGACTCACCAGACGGCCTGAACATCTTGCGCCACTCCACCGCTCACGTCATGGCGCAGGCCGTGCAGGACCTGATCCCGCAGGCGAAGCTCGGCATCGGCCCGCCCATCGAGAATGGTTTTTACTACGACTTCGACGTGCCGCAGGCGTTCGCCCCGGACGACCTCAAGGCGATCGAGCAGAAGATGCGCCAGATCGTCCGGCAGGGCCAGCGCTTCAGCCGCCGGGTCGTGACCGACGAGGACGCTCGGGCCGAGCTGGCAGCCGAGCCGTACAAGCTAGAGCTCATCGGCCTCAAGGGCGGCTCGGCAGGCGGCCCTGCCGGAGCCGGAGCCGGAGCCGGCGGCGGCGACGGGTCACTCGGCGACTCGGGAGAGTCAGTCGAGGTCGGCGGCGCGGAGCTGACCATCTACGACAACCTCGACCCGGCGACCGGCGAGGTCGCCTGGAAGGACCTGTGCCGCGGCCCGCACCTGCCGACCACCAGGGATATCCCGGCGTTCCGGGTGATGCGCTCGGGCGGCGCCTACTGGCGCGGCAGCGAGAAGAATCCCCAACTGCAGCGGATCTACGGCACCGCGTGGCCGTCCCGCGAGGCCCAGGACGACTACCTGGCGCTGCTGGTGGAGGCGGAGAAGCGGGATCACCGCAAGCTCGGCGCCGAGCTTGATCTGTTCTCCTTCCCGACCGAGATCGGCAGCGGGCTGCCGGTCTTCCACCCCAAGGGCGGGATCGTCCGCAAGGCGCTGGAGGACTACTCCCGGCAGCGGCACGAGCAGTCCGGTTACGACTTCGTCTACACCCCGCACATCACCAAGTCGGACCTCTTCACCACGTCGGGCCACCTGGAGTGGTACGCGGACGGCATGTACCCGCCCATGGAGCTGGAGGGCGCGCGGTACTACCCCAAGCCGATGAACTGCCCGATGCACATCCTCATCTACGCCGCGCGCGGCCGCTCCTACCGCGAACTGCCGCTGCGGCTGTTCGAGTTCGGCACTGTGTACCGGTTCGAGAAGTCCGGCGTGGTGCACGGCCTGACGCGGGCCCGCGGCTTCACCCAGGACGACTCGCACATCTTCTGCACGCCCGAGCAGTTGCATGACGAACTGGCGAGCCTGCTCGACTTCGTCGTGGGCCTGCTGCGTGACTACGGGCTGACCGAGTTCGAGGCGGAGCTGTCCACCCGGCCGGAGAAGGTCGTCGGCGAGATCGCGGACTGGGACAAGGCCGAGGCTGCGCTCAAGAACGCGCTCGACAAGGCGGGCCTGCCGTACGTGAT
>JBAUAR010000155.1:0-3692 GCA_049675875.1 Streptosporangiaceae bacterium | reverse complement strand
TCGACGGGAACACGCTGGCTGCAAAGACTCCGCGCGTGCCGAAGTCCTATGGCGTCACTGCGGACAACTTCGGCAAGCACGGCCGCAAGCCGCCTATTACTGCAAACGTCATAATGGAGCGCAGTGTTTATGACGACTGCCCTATGGACGATACCTGGGGCTACGGATACGAAGACTATGAATGGTTCTGGCGCGTGGCTAGCGCCGGTCACGAGATCTTGTATGCGGCCGGGCTAGACGGGGCTCACCATCATCGGCAGAGCTTCCGGGCGCTGGCCCGGGAATACCAGGTGTCCGCCAATGGATGTGCGAACTTCATTGCGGCGTACCCGGAGAGTCCGCTGGCCAGGAAGCGGCGCCGGCAGGCGGTGCTGCTGCCTCCGGTGGCGGCAGCAGCAGCGGCGGGCGCGGGCGCCGCTGCCGTCTCAGGGCATGGGCTGATCTTGCTCGCCGCCGCGTCCGGGGCGGTCGCAGTGGTCGTGACCAGGGAAGTCGTTCTCGCACGTCGGCTGGAGGCGGTGGCGTATGTGCTTGCCGGGCTCACCCTAGGCGGGCTGTTTGTGTTCAGCCTCGGCTGGCGGCTGGTCCGGTCAGGCCGACTAGCGCCACCACGACGCGCCTCGGTGCGGGGACGACATCGGTTAGCTCGCGAATTGTCGGCAGCCGCACTTCCGCGATTGACCAGCTTGCTGGCAAGCCGAATTAGTCAGACGTCAAAACTGAAATATCTGAAACGGGCGTGACAGCCCTGGCAGCACTTGCGTGACCGGCTGAGTTTGGATGGGGGGTTGCCGCGCTTGAGAGCCGCTGGCCGCCATGCGCTGCCGTCATCCGATGTGCGCGGTGCTGGCCCTGCTCGCCGTCGGCCGGTCGACCGGACCCAGAGCCGGGAAGCGCCCGTTCGGCAAGCCGGAGTGGCTGGCCGGAATCAGTCTGCGCCACCGGCGCGATCGAAGGTTCTGAGCGGCCGCCAAGGCCGGCACCGCGGTCAGAATTCGCCGCTTCGAACCCCCGCAGCTTCGGCGTTCCCCGAGAGCGACAGTCCGCCCGGTTCGGTTGCGCGCGATGCACCCCGCATTGCCCCGACGCTGACAGCGCCGGCGCTGGCACACACCTACCAGGCAGACGCCCGCCGTCCTCTCACGGAAACCGAACTCGGCCGGAGCGGCTGGCGGCATAGCTACCGGCTCGGCCTGCTCGTGGTCCTTGTTGTGCAGGCGGCGCTGGCGTTGCGGCTGGTGTGGTCGAACACGGCGTTTCAGGATGAGGCGGAGTACCTCTGGTACGGCCACCTGGAGTGGCAGCACTGGCTCCATGGCGCTCCGGTGCCGCGGTACTACCTCTCCGGAGCTGCGGCGATCTACCCACCGCTGGGCGCTCTCGCAGACTCCGCAGGCGGGCTGGCCGGTGCACGGCTGCTGTCTCTCGCGTTCATGCTGGGGGCCACGGCGTTGTTGTATGCGACCGCCGCCCGGCTGTTCAGCCGGAAGGCGGGTCTGATCGGCGCTGCGATGTTCGTCGCGGTTGGCCCGACGACAGACCTGGGCGCGTGGGCGACGTACGACCCGATGGCGATCTGCCTGATGGCGCTTGCGGCGTGGCTAGCGGTCCGGGCTGGAAGAGGCCGGGCCAGTGAAGTCTGGATCGTACTTGCGGCAGCCGTCATGGTGCTGGCGGACGCCACGAAGTGGGTGACAGCGCTGTGGAGCCCGGTAATCGTTGCGCTCGTGGTTCTCACGGCTCCGGCCGGCTGGCCGCTTGCCGTGGCGCGCGGTGCCCGGCTGGTTAGCTACGCCGTGGTCGTCGGTGCACCGGCCCTGTTTGTGCTGGGCGGACAGCTGTCGGTGACGGCAATCAGTACTTCGACGACGCAGCGCGGTTCTGGCGGTGTCTCCCGCCCCACCGTGCTGTGGAGCGCGGCGCCACTGGTTGCCGTGGTGCTGGCCGTGGCGCTACTCGGAGTGGTGCTGGCGTGCCGCGAGCGCGCGGGCCGGAGGCCGCTCTTGTGTGCTGTGCTGGTCGTGGCCGTGCTGCTAGCACCCGCTTTTCAGGCGCACGACCAGACCACGGTCTCGCTGTACAAGCACGTCGTGTTCGGTCTCTGGTTTGGCGCGATGGCCGCAGGCTACGCGCTGTCGAGGGCAACGGTGGTGAATGCGGCCAAGGGCTGGCGGGTCGGCCTAGCGGCGGCCATCTTCACCGGCCTGCTGGGCTTCGACCAGGCCAGTGGCTGGTTCGGGTTCTGGCCGAACTCGACCCGGCTGATGGCTGCGGTGCAGCATGATCTCCCGGCCAGAGGTCCGATGCTGATGCAGGGCGGGGATCAGATGGTGGCCTACTACTACCTGTATCGCGACGGCATCCGGCCGGACATCAAGACCTCCTACGCCTTCGCGCCCGACGCGGTCTCAGCCATGATCGAGGGCCACCACGTCTGGATGGTTGAGACGGACACCGGTACTGGAACTCCGCCGGGTTCGATTCAGCAATCCGTGGCGGGCACCCCGGCGGGCCTTGAGCACGCGGGCTATCGCCGGGTGCAGCGGATTCCATGGCGGGATCCGGATGGGGCGGTGGGCTGGTTCACGATCTGGCTGCTGGCGCCCGGGCATTAGGCCGGTAGGCGGGTGCAGGAGAGGAGGTTTCGGTGACAGTGGCGCGACCGGCGGGTCCGGTAGCTAGCGCCGGTGCCCGGATGTCGCTCCGGACGCGGACCCGGCCTGCGGGGACCGCGGCTCGCGGGCTACTGCCGAGTCCGCCGACGGCGGCGGAAAAGACGTGTTACGTGGATCGGCACCTCGGTTATCTGCGGCTAGTCGTGCTGATCGGTTACAGCTCCATCGTCGTCAGCCAGACGATCATGGAGATCCGGTACCGAGCGTGGGTGATGGTGCCATGGACGGCTTTCACGGTTATCTACCTGACCGTGTCGCTGTTCTCCAACTTCACTGGCCGGGACTTTGACCTCGCAGCGCACTGGGCCAAAGTGGGTGCGTGGCGACCCCGGCATTACCCGGATGTAGACATCTTCCTGCCGATCTGCGGAGAGCCGCTCGAGCTGCTGCACAACAGCTGGACCTATGTAGCTGAGCTGCTGCGTGCCTATCCCGGTAACGCGATTGCGTTCGTGCTCGATGACAAGGCTGACCCTGGCGCACGGGAGCTGGCGCACGACTTCGGGTTCGTCTACACGGTCCGCGACAACCCTGGCTGGATGAAGAAGGCCGGCAATCTGCGGTATGCGTTCGAACGCACCCAGGGCGAGTTCTTCGTGATTTTCGACGCCGACTTCGTGCCGCGCCCGGACTTCCTCGCAGAGACGCTGCCGTACTTCCGTGATCCGGGCATCGGCATCGTCCAGACGCCGCAGTTCTTCCGTCCTGACTCACGTCACACGTGGGTGGATCGGGCAGCCGGACCAATGCAGGAGGTGTTCTACCGGTCGATGCAGACCTCGCGGGATTCCTTCGGCGCGGCGGTGTGCGTGGGATCGTGCGCCGTGTACCGGCGGGAGGCAGTGCAGGCTGCGGGCGGCCCAGCGCTGATCGCATACGCCGAGGACGTTCACACCGGTCTTGATGTGATCAGCCAGGGCTGGTCCCTGCGGTACATCCCGGTCAACCTGGCAACCGGGTCGTCACCGTCGTCGGTGGACGCGTTCGCCCACCAGCAGTACCGGTGGTGCCTGGGCA
>JBAUAR010000154.1:0-1826 GCA_049675875.1 Streptosporangiaceae bacterium | reverse complement strand
GGTCCCCGGTGACCCGGTGTTCGCCGGCGGGTGGCTCGGCTACCTCGGATTCGGCCTGGCCGGCTCCGTGCTGCCGGTGCCCCCGGCCCCGGGTGCCGCCCGGCAGCTGCCGGCCGCGTGGCTGGGTTTCTACGACCATGTGCTGCGCCGCGACCGGGCGTCCGGACGCTGGTTCTTCGAGGCGCTCGTGACGGAGGAGCGGGCCGCGGCGCTCGAGACCAGGCTCGCGGACCTGCGCGACCGCGCTCGCCGGGCCCGGCCGCAGCCGCGACCGTATCGGTGCGGCGAGTTCGGGCTGATCCCCGACGGCGCGGAGCACCGGTCGGCGGTGCGCCGCGCCGTCGACTACATCGGGCGGGGCGACATCTTCCAGGCCAACATCTGCCTGCGGCTGGCGGCGGACTTCGACGGCGACCCGCTCGACGCGTTCTGCGCGGCGGTCACGTCACTGGATCCGCCGTACGCGGCGTTCCTGCGACCGTCCGCCGAGGCCGCTGTGGCCAGCCTGTCGCCCGAGCTGTTCCTGCGCCGGGTCGGCCGCACCGTGTCCTCCCGGCCGATCAAGGGCACCGCTGCCCGGCCACCCGACGAGGAAGCTGCGGCCGCGGCTCGAGCCAGGCTGCAGCGCTCGGCCAAGAACCGGGCCGAGAACGTGATGATCGTCGATCTCATGCGCAACGACCTCAGCCGGGTGTGCGAGCCAGGCAGCGTCGTCGTGCCGGGGCTCGTCACCGCGGAGCCGCATCCGGGCGTCTGGCACCTGGTCTCGGAGGTACGCGGCGAACTCCGCGCCGGTACCAGCGACGGCCAGCTGGTCCGGGCGACGTTCCCGCCCGGATCGGTCACCGGCGCGCCCAAGGTGCGCGCAGTCGAGGTGATTCACGAGCTTGAGGCGACGCCGCGCGAGGTGTACACCGGCGCGATCGGCTACCGAAGCCCCGTTGCCGGTCTCGAGCTCAACGTCGCCATCCGCACCTTCGAGTTCCGTTCCGGCCGGGTGTGGCTGGGCGCGGGCGGCGGCATCGTTGCGGCGTCCCGGCCAGGCGCGGAGTACCGGGAGTGTTTGCTGAAGGCCGAGCCGCTGGTCGCCGCGCTGGGTGGCAGCATCGCACGACGCTCCAGGCCGGTGAGCGGACTCGATCCCGCGCTGCGGCCGCGGCCGGCCGCGGGGATCTTCACGTCGCTGCTCGTCCGTGACGGCGTCGGGTACCAGCTCGGCGAGCACCTGGACCGGCTAGCGGATAGCGCCGGCCGGCTTTATGGCAAGGACCTGCCAGCGAGCCTGGCCGACGACCTCGCCCGGTGCCTAGCCGATCGCCCGTCGGGCAGGCTGCGCATCACGGTGCGGCCGCTCGGCGGTCCGCTGGACGCCACCGTCGAGGTCGGTCCCGTCGGACAGCTGCCCGCGGTAGCCGACCTGGTCCCGGTCGTGGTGCCGGGCGGCGTCGGCGCGCACAAGTGGACCGACCGGCGCCTGCTCGCGCGCCTCGCGGCGGCTGCCGGGCCAGCCGACGGCACGCAACTGCTCATCGAGGACGCCGACGGGCACCTGCTGGAGACCGATCGGGCCAGCGTGTTCTTGGTGCTCGACGGGGTGGTCTGCACGCCGCCCGCGGACGGACGGCTGCTGCCCGGCGTGATGCGGATGACCGTACTGCGGCTGGCAGCGACGGCCGGCCTCTGCACCAGGACCGCAGCGCTCACGCGGCGCGACCTGGCGAATGCGAGCGAGGCGTTCGTCACGAACTCGGTGCGCGGGGTGCTGCCGGTCCGCTTGGCGGGCGGCACCGCGCTGCCCGCGGTGCCCGGTCCGGTCACCGCTCGGC
>JBAUAR010000153.1:0-5161 GCA_049675875.1 Streptosporangiaceae bacterium | reverse complement strand
GTCCCGGCCGACCGCATGGTCGCGCTTGGCCCAGCGGACTTGGCCGCCCCGGCCGGGCCGGCGGGCTCGGTCGCAGCCGCGCGGGCGACGGACACATTGCCGGATTCCGCGAGGGCGGCCAGCAGGCCAGCGGACACGTGGCCCACCAGGGCAATCACCGTCGATGATTCGCGCCGCATCGGCATGATCCTACGACCCCCGCTGCAGGTCCGGCCCGGCCCCGTTTCACGGCGCGGCGCGCCGGGCCGGGCTAGCCCCCAGGGGCTAGGCGCTCATGATCCCGGTAACGCCCGTCATGTCGGCTTAGAAGCGGCCGAGACCAGCGGTTGGGGCAATGCCGGCCCGGCGCAGACGGCGAACGCTGCGGAATGTGAGGGTAAGCGGCGGCATGGTCGTGATCGCCCACGCCATGGCGTCCTCCTCAGCCACGGCGAACACGGGTCGTTCGGCTTCAGCGGCCAGTCGTGCTGACGTCGACGCGATCGTCTGCACCGAGATGCCGAGCCCGCCGGCGATGCAGGCGATCGAAGTCCAGACCTTGCCTGCACCCTGGAGATAGCGCGCCGCCAGGAACAGCGTGCCGGTAAGCGCAGCGGCGACGCACAGCAGACCGAACCAGTAGTGCCGAAGTACGCCGCGGACGATCGCGCCCGAGCGGCGCAGCGCCGTCTCTCCTGCCGAAACGTAGCCCTCCGGAGTCAGCAGCCCTGACGTTGCCAGCTCGCCCGTGAGCAGCATGAGCCAGACATCGCCTTGGCGGAGCAGGTACGCGCACATGGTCTCCGCGGTCGGCACCTGCGTGCTGTGGCCTAGGATCCGCAGCAGACTGGGCAGTCGGCTCGGCGCCTGCATGGTCCCGCTCTTGTCCACAGTCACCGCAGCAAGATCGCTCCACCGACCGATCGACGCCGCTACCACCGCGGCGGTCAGCGGCGGGAACTCAGGCGAAAGGGTCAGCAGCCATTCCTGGAGTTGCGCGATGCGCCCGCGCTCCAGCTGCGTCCCGAGGCTGACGGGGCCGTCGCCCGGCGGGTTGGCCGAGTCGCGCAGTGATCGGCCTAACTCGTAGGCCAGCTGCAGCTCGGGTCGCGCAGCCGTGAGTGCTGTCAGGATGGCGAGATTCAGCGACTCTAGTTTCGACCTCCGGGTGCGCTCCTGTTGATCGTCGTCACCGCTCGGAATCGCGGAGATGCTGGCCGAGCTGGCGACGTCCGGCAGCAGCCACGTCAGCAGGTGCCGCAGCCGAGCCAGCTCCAGTTTTCTGCGTTCCGTGGGTACTAACTCGTTAGCGGTCGGCAGCTCGGGAGGATGGCTCCCGCGAGCATGAAAGATGGTCCCGTACAGCACCGCCATGGTCCATCCGGCGTACAGCGCGAGCTGCACGGGCTTCAACGGCGGTGCCAGCGAGGCAGGCGGTGTCACCGAAGCAGCCGGCCACGTCACGACTTCCTCGATGGCCAGGACGGACACCTCGGACTCCGCCGCCAGTTGGCTGACGGCTGGCTGGGCGTGACCCGCGAGTGCCGTTACGTCATCCTCCGGCTCGCCGAACGCCGCATCCGTCAGGTCATTCTCATCGACCATCCGGACCTCCCCTTCAGGCAATCTTGGCGGTTCTCAGCAGCGCCCTGGTGTGGCACGCAGGACAGCGCCGACTCGCGCTATTGTCCATGCCATTGCCTGGCTGGCGCAGGTAGTGTCGGCGGCGTCAGGAAATGCGGCGGATTGTCGAAGTCGACCGCGTCGAGCGGATCGGTCGCCGCGGAATCGCGCCTGGTCAGCGGTGGCAGGTTCCATTTCCGTTCGATGAGCTTGAGTATCGACGTGTGGTCGTAGATAGTGCTCGTCACGTGTCCCGGTCTGGCGTAGGGCGAGACAATCACCGCCGGGACTCGAAAGCCCAGCCGGTCATAGGTGGTCGGTCCGTCGTCGGCCGCCTGCAGCTGCTTGGCGTAACTGGTGAAGGACAAGAGCAGCCGGAGGAACAGGTTGCGCTCCAGCAGGCTGTGGCCCGGCACGTCGTCCGGCTCGACAGCCGGCGGCGGATCGACGTGATCGAAGTAGCCGCCGTGCTCGTCGTACAGCCAGATCAGCAGCGTCTTCGGCCAACCCTTGCCGTTCATGACAGCGTTGATCACCTTGGCCGCGAATCCCTCGCCGACGTGAATATCCTGCGGGTTCTCCTCGGAGCAGGCGCCGAAGTCGGGATCGACGATGCTGACCGCCGGCAGCTTGCCGGCCCTGGCCGCCTGCCAGAAAGTGGTGATCGGGCGCAGGTGGTTGATCGATCGCAGGAAACCGAGTGGGTAGAGTCCCGCGGTTGTCTGCAGCTTGCTCTCCAGGGATGGGATGAGCTGCGGGAAGATCGCCGCCATGAGCGCGCCGAGGACGCGCAGGAAGTTCAGTCCTGACGCACGCGACAGCAGTCTCCAATTGACCCTGACCGGCGGAACGTGATGGTAGTTAACCCAGCTGATGCCGTGTGCGGAGAGCAGGTCAAAGATGGTGCCGGAGGCTGGGTAGTCGACCATGCCGAACGGCAGGTCGTCGATAAGCCCGTGCGCGGTACCCGAGATCATGAACCGCCTGTTGGGAAACGTGGGACCGAGGCAGGACGAGAACCAGCGCGTTGCCAGCGGGAAGGTTTTGGCCAGTCCGTAGTAGAACGGCAGGTCTGTCTCGTCCCAATAGGTCATTGCTATCGAGGCGTCCCGACCAGGGAGGGTCCGCTCGATGCTCTGGACAAACCCGTCGCACCGGCCGTCACCCCACTGGATGTGAGTGGCATTCCAGCTCTGGGTCGGCACGCCGCTCTTCTGTCGGGTGCCCGTGAAGTGCCGCATCCGGACGACCGTGCCGTCCTCCGCCTTGTTCGTCGATGAGGGCATGCCCTGCGCATCGCGCGGCAGCCCATCACCCCGCCCGTCGAGCATCCCGAAGTAGTTGTCGTAGGAATGGTTTTCCATCATCAAGATCACGATGTGCTCGATCTGCGGAAGCCGGTCGGCGCCCGCTGGCTTTGCGGGCTCCGGGCGCGTGCCAGGTCCGGCGCCGCGTCGCGCGAGCCGGCGCTGGGCACCTGCTGCTTCTAATCGGTCAAGCATGCGGTCAGCCTGTCATAACCCGGGCGTGGCCGATACCAGCTCAGATCGCCCGCGCTGGCTCGGCCGCGCCAGGCCGATCCGGGCCGGGCTAGCCGACCCGGACCGGCCCCCGGCTATGCCGCAGCCGATCCGCGCGCCGCTGGCCGAGATCCGCCTCGTCCGCCCGCTGCCCGCTGCCCCCGCGATGAATCTGCTCCGCGAGTGGGTGGCGCGGACGGCACCGGTGGCACCCGAGTCCGTGACCCTTGTCCTCGTGGCCGCCGCGGCGCGGGCCGACGAGCAGCTCGGAAGCGGGCAGGTAGTGCGCTGCCGCTGGTTCGAGGGTAAGCACGCACACGCGACCCGCGCCAGGTCCGCATCGCCGCTGCTCGACAAAAATGCTTGGTCGTCCTACAAAATTTGCCGTCCCGGCCTGACACTGGCTGAGGCCGTCGGATACGATCTGGTCATCATGCGGCGCTTCGTACTCATCCTTAGCAGCCGTAGCGGGACCTGATCCAGGGCAGGCCGGCGACCCGCTGCGGGGGTGGGGCGCTGGCCGCAGTCCGGATTCCGGGGACGCATCCTCAGCCGTAGCCCGGCATCCCGCCGCCCGCCTGGCAGCTCTTCACGTGCCGGGTGTAACGCGCGGGGGCCGGTGCATCAAAGCGGACGAACCGGGGGACGACTCGACCGGACAACCGCGGTTCCGGCCTCAGCTGGCCTGCCTGCCAACGCAGGACGCCCGCGAGGAGTAACCGAGATGTCGAGAACACAGTCCAGCGCCGCCGCTGAGACAGAGTCAGAGAACACCCGGCGGCGAGCACAGGAAGCGGTCCAGGAGGCGATGGACCGCCGCGACAACGGCGGTGATGGTGCCACCGCCACCGACACCTACAACTGATGCCGCGAGCGGGCGCCGCAGCCGCGTCTGGGTCCGCGGCCCCGTTCGCTGAACACCGAGAGGATTGCCATGAGCGCCAGCCCGACCGAAGAGCTTGACTTCGAGATTCGCGCCAGCAGCAGCCCGGTCCCGGCGAACGTCCGGGCGCAGCAGCTGGCCGAGCCGGGCTTCGGCAGCGTATTTACCGATCACATGGCGACCATCCGCTGGTCCGAGGTCGATCGCTGGCACGACGCGCGCATCGAGCCGTACGGCCCGATCACGCTGGACCCGGCGGCGCAGGTGTTCCACTACGGCCAGGAGATCTTCGAGGGGCTCAAGGCCTACGCCCAGGTCGACGGGTCGGTCGCCGCATTCCGCCCGCACGCGAACGCCGCGCGCTTCAATCGGTCGGCTGCCCGCCTCGCGATGCCCGACCTGCCGGAGTCGCTGTTCGTCCGGGCAATCGAGCTGCTCGTGGGGCAGGACCGGGGCTGGGTTCCCGCGGCTGAGGGGCACAGCCTCTATCTGCGCCCGTTCGCGATCGCGACAAAGGTCGGGCTCGGGGTGAACCACCCGTCGTCGAGCTACCTGTTCACCCTCATCGCCTCGCCCGTCGCTGGATACTTCGGTGGCGAGGTCAAGCCGGTCACAGTCTGGTTGTCAGAGGACTACACCCGCGCCGCGCCGGGCGGTACCGGCGAGGCCAAGTGCGGCGGCAACTACGCGGCTGCCTTCGCCGGCCAGCAGCAGGCCATCGACCACGGCTGCGACCAGGTCGTCTGGCTGGACGCGGCACAGCGCCAGTGGGTGGAGGAAATGGGCGGCATGAACGTCTGCTTCGTCTACGGCTCGGGCTCCGACGCGCGGATCATGACGCCCGCCCTCACCGGGTCCCTGCTGCCGGGAATCACCAGGGACTCACTACTCAAGCTCGGCCCCGACCTTGGCATCCCGGCCTACGAGGGCAAGATCTCGGTCGGCGAGTGGCGGTCGGACTGCGCGTCGGGCGAGATCACCGAGGTGTTCGCGTGCGGGACGGCGGCGGTGATCACCCCGATCGGCACGGTGCGCAGCGCCAGCGGCGACTGGAAGGTCGGCGATGGCAGCGCCGGCGCGGTCACCACGCTGCTGCGCGACGAGCTGGTGGGCATCCAGTACGGCCGCAAGCCCGACCGCTACGGCTGGATGCACA
>JBAUAR010000152.1:0-1904 GCA_049675875.1 Streptosporangiaceae bacterium | reverse complement strand
ACACGGCGCGCCGAACAGCTGAAACGTTGCCTAGCAGTCACCCGATTACCTGGCGTCATCGACGTTGCGGCCCACCTCCATGCGGCCCGTGAACGCGAGCCAGCCAGAGCAGAGGCGTCCCATGAGTGACGAAGTACCTGCCGACATCGGATCCGCCGATCCCGGCTCCGAGCTGAGAGCGGCGGCGAACGCCGTCAGGGAGCGGTATAAGCCAGGATCGCCTGCTTACGGATTCTGGCGGGTCATCGCCGGGCTCTGGGACCGCTGGGCTGCTCGGTCCGAGCAGGAGACCGAGCTGTCTGCGGTGGCGAAGTCAGAATTCCAGGCCGAACTGCTCAGCGCCCGGGAGTACCTCAAGATCCGTGACGGCGGCGACGAGTGGATTGTCGCCTCGGGCGCACTGTCCTGTGCGGCGTGCGGGCACGTCTTCGTCACCAAGGGTGACGCGAACATTCCGGCTGCCGACCTGTCCGGACAGCTGCTCGCGCACGTGTGCGACGTGCCGCCAGCTGAGTAGTCGCGGGGGCAGGCTGGTCACTGGCCGGGGGGACCGGTAGCCTCGGCCGATGAGCAGCGTGACCGCCGTTGTCACCGGTGCTAACAAGGGCCTGGGGAGGCACATCGCCGGCCAGCTCGCCGCGGCGGGCGTCACCGTCTACGTCGGGTGCCGCAGCCCTGAGCGCGGCCGCGCCGCCGTCGCTGATATCGGCGACCGCGCCCGGCTGCTGACCCTCGATGTGACCGACGGCGCGAGCGTCGTGGCGGCGGCCCGGCAGGTCGGCGCCCTCGACATCCTGGTTAACAACGCCGGGATCGGGGACGACCCGCGCCCCGCCCCGGAGGCCGACGTCGACAGCTTCCGGCGCGTGTATGAGACGAACGTCTTCGGCGTTGTCGCCGTCACCAACGCTTTCCTCCCGGCCCTGCGCAGGTCCCCGCGAGGACGGATCGTTAACATCTCCAGCGGCACCGGATCGCTGACTCGCAGTACCAGCCCGGACCCGCGGTTCGCCTTCGGCGCGGGCGACGCGGCTGCATACCGCTCGTCGAAGGCCGCCCTCAACGCGCTGACCGTGTTCTACGCCCGGGCGCTGGCGGACGCCGGAGTCAAGGTGAACGCGCTCGCTCCCGGCCTGCGCGCGACGGACCTTAACCCGCTCGCCGCAGCGAGCGGCGGGGATCCTGCCGAGGGAGCCGCCGGCGCGGTGCGGCTGGCGCTGCTCCCCGATGACGGCCCGACCGGGGGCTTCTTCTCCTGGGACGGAACGCCGGTGCCCTGGTGAGGAACCGGTCACTTGTCCGGCCAGCAGCGGCTCTACCCGGCTAGCCGGTTACGGCATCCGCGGCGGTTCTACTCCGCTAAGGTTCGGATCGATCATGAGCGGGTGGTTTGCCCAGGCTGGAGGGGCGAATGGCGGCGCAGCGGGCTCCGTCGGTAGCGGTCATCATGCGCACCAGGGACCGCCCGGTGCTGCTGGACCGGGCCATTGCAGATGTGTGCGCACAGACCTTCACCGGCTGGCACCTGGTGGTGGTCAACGACGGCGGGACCGGCGGCGAGACGGATGACGTTATCCGGCGGCACGACGCCGCGTTGGCCGGCCGGGTGACCGTGCTCCGCAATGACACTTCGCGCGGTATGGAGGCAGCAGCGAACCAGGGCATCAAGGCCAGCGATTCGCCGTTCGTCGCCATCCACGACGATGATGACACCTGGCACCCGGAGTTTCTCCAGCGCACCGTCGCGCATCTCGACGCCACCACTGACGCCGCGGTGGCCGTGCGGACCGAGATCGTCTGGGAGCACGTCGACGGCGAGGAGATTACCGAGCAAGGGCGGGAGGTGTTCTGCCCGGACGTGTCCGCGTTCACCCTGTCCGACATGCTGCGGCACAACCGGACCG
>JBAUAR010000151.1:0-2714 GCA_049675875.1 Streptosporangiaceae bacterium | reverse complement strand
TCGCCGGGCTGCTTGGGGTAGACCGGCGGCCACGGCGCGTCCGGCAGCCCGGCCGCATCGTCCGCGGCTGCGAGCTCGAGCAGCGCGTCCAGCGAGCCGGCGTCCTCGTCGATGCCCGCCGCCGGATCGCCGATCTCCGCGTACCGCCGGGGCACCGTGTCGATGGTGAACGCGGCCGGGTCGCAGTCCGGCACCTCGTCCCAGCGCAGCGGCGCCGACACCCGGGCGTCTGGCCGCGGCCGAACCGAGTAGGCAGCCGCCACGGTGCGGTCCTTGGCGTTCTGGTTGTAGTCGACGAACACTCCGTGCCGCTCTTCCTTCCACCAGCGCGAGGTCGCCTCGGCCGGAGCCCGGCGCTCGATCTCCCTAGCGAGCGCCACCGCGGCGCGGCGCACCTGCGGGAATGTCCAGCGCGGCTGGATCCGGGCATAGACGTGCATGCCGCGCGAGCCCGTCGTCTTGGGCCATCCAGTCAGGCCCGCGTCGGCGAGCACCTCCCGGGCGACCAGCGCGACGCTGAGGATCTGCGACCATCCGACGCCGGGAACGGGGTCGAGATCGACGCGGAGCTCGTCCGGATGGTCGAGATCGCCGGCCCGGACCGGATGCGGATTCAGGTCGATGCAGCCGAGGTTGACCACCCACGCCAGGCCCGCGGCGTCGGTGACGACGACTTCCTCGGCGGTCCGGCCGGACGGGAAGCTCAGCACCACGCTGTCCAGCCAGTCCGGCTTGTTCGCCGGCGCCCGCTTCTGCCAGAACGCCTCACCCTCGGCACCGTTGACGAAGCGCTTCAGCACCATGGGGCGGCCGCCGACGCCGCGCAGCGCGCCGTCGGCGACGCTGAGGTAGTACCGGATCAGGTCCATCTTGGTGTGCCCGGTCTGCGGGAAGTACACCTTGTCCGGGTTGGAGATCAGGACCGTGCGCCCGGCGACCTCGAGGCTCTCCTTGCGGGCGGGCATGAAGCCCACGATAACCGGCCGCGGCGCGGCCGCAGCTGGCCTGATGGGGCGCAGCTGTGGCAACCATGACCCTCTTGGGGGATGGCGGTGGCAATTACTACCCTTGGACTGCGCTGCGCCGGCTTGGCCACGCACCCAGTCGCTGCGATCGGATCCGGCGGCGAAAAGTGCTTCTATTGGGAGTCATGAGCAGCGATAGCGGCGGTGGCTCGGCCCTGGCCAGCCTGGAGAAACTGGTCGGTGCGCTGCCTCCCGGCAGCCGGCTGCCGTCCTACCGGGAGCTGCAGCGGCGATACCGGCTGAGCCCGGCCACCGTGCAGCGGGTGCTGGCCGAGCTGTCCCGCCGCGGCCTGCTGGTCACCCGGCCAGGCAGCGGCACGTTCACCGCGGCGCAGCGCGTGGCGCGGCCCGCCGCGGACCTGTCCTGGCAGACGCTCGCACTCGGCAGCCGGGCGGGTCTCGGACCCGATCTGGAGCGACTCGTCGACCCGTTGCCGCCCGACGCCATCGGGCTGGCGAGCGGGTTCCCCGACGAGCGGCTGCAGCCGCTCGGGCTGCTCGCGGCGGCGGCATCGCGCGCGGCGCGACGGCCGAAGATCTGGAGTCGGCTGCCGCCACAGGGACTGCCCGAGCTGCGCAGCTACCTGGCAAATGAGGCCGGGGGCGTGCTGACGGGTGACCATGTGCTGGTCGCGTCGGGCGGCCAGTCGTCGCTGTCGGCGGTGTTCCGGCACCTCTGCGCGCCGGGCGATCCGCTCATCGTCGAGTCGCCGACCTACGTCGGCGCGCTCGCCGCGGCGCGAGCGGCCGGGCTGGTTCTCGTGCCCGTGCCGGGTGACGCCGACGGCGTGCTGCCCGACGCGCTGGCGGACGCGTTCGCGCGCACCGGGGCCAGGCTCGCCTACTTGCAGCCGCGCTATGCGAACCCGACCGGGACGGTACTCGCGCGAGACCGCCGCGAGCCGGTGCTCGAGGCGGCGGCGCGGGCGGGCGCGTTCCTGCTGGAGGACGACTGGATGCGCGACTTCGACCTCGGCGCGCCATCACCGCCGCCGCTGGTCAGCGCCGACGACGACGGGCACGTGATCTACCTGCGCTCGGTGTCGAAGCCGATCGCGGCCGGGCTGCGGGTGTCCGGGCTGGCAGCGCGCGGGCCGGTGCTGGCCAGACTCCGGCGCGGCCGGATCAGCGACGACCTGTTCGTCGCGCCGATCCTGCAGCAGATAGCCCTCGACGTGCTCACCGCGCCCGGCTGGCCCCGGCACCTGGGAGTGCTCCGCCGGCAGTTGCGGGAACGCCGGGACGCGCTCGTCGGGGCCGTGCGACAGCTACTACCGTCAGTCCGGCTCGACCTGGTGCCGGCGGGCGGCATGCATGTGTGGCTGCGGCTGCCCGATCAGGCCGGCGACGAGGCCGTGACCGCGGCCGCCGCGGCGCGGGGACTGTCGGTCACGCCGGGCCGGTCCAGCTTCCCCGGCGAGCCGCCCGGCTCGTTCCTGCGGCTGAGCTACGCCGAGGAGGACGCTGCCGCCCTGCGGCGCGCGGTGGACGTGCTCGCGGTCGTGCTCGCGGACAGCTGACGGGAGTCCGGGATGGCCATTCAGACCAGCTACGACGTGATCGTGGTCGGCTACGGCGTCGCGGGCGTGTGCGCGGCGATCGAGGCCGCCGACGCGGGCGCCCGGGTGCTGGCGCTTGATCGCGGGTATGGCGGCGGCGCGTCGGCGCTGTCCGGCGGCGTGGTGTACG
>JBAUAR010000150.1:0-3446 GCA_049675875.1 Streptosporangiaceae bacterium | reverse complement strand
CACCGCGCCCGCGCGCGCGGCACGCACGGTCATCTGCGACGCTGGCCGGATCACCGTCGCATCCTGGCACGGCCCCGCCGGGCGTACCGGCGATCGGGCGAAAAGGGCCGGCGGGGTCCGCTCTGGCTTGCCCGGCGGCCCGGCAGCCACCCATTATGTGGCCATGTCATCCCGGCAGAACACGGCTACCGGACCGCGTGCACGGCGACCGCTGCGTCTGAGGCGTCGGCACTGGGCCGGTCTCATCACGCTCGTCGTCGTGGCGACCGTCATCGCACTCGCCGTGTACCGGACCCAGTCGGGCGCGGATCCGGTGCTGCCCAAGGCATTCGGGCAGGACGGCAAGTGCTATTACGTCAAGTCGCCGAGCGAGGTCACCAAGCTTAGGCAAGCCGGCCATTGCCCGGCTTCCAGCGTGCCGTCCCAGGCGCCGAGCAGCTGGCTGTTCTTTTACTACCCGTTCTACAACTCGCGCTACTACACGTCGAACTACGTGTCGCAGGACGACGATGCTGCCTATCAGGGCTACCTGCGCAGCTTCGATGACGAGTACTCAGGCGAGATCAGCGAAGATGCGCCTACCGCCACGTACGTGACGAGTTCCGGCACGGACGAGACCGGCGCGCAGGCGGGTGTCAGCGCCGACGGCACGACGCTGGGCAGCGATGACGACAACTCGGGCGATGACGGAAGCGGTGGCGACGGTGGTGACGACGGCGGTGACGACGGCGGTGACAGTGGTGACGGCGGTGGTGACGGCGGTGGTGACGGAGACTAGAGGCGCTGGCAATGCTGTCCAGCGCCTGGTTCCGGCGGGGAGGCAGTTGTGATCAGCTTTCGGCATGCGACGGTGCTGGCTGGCACCGGCGACGATCCCGTTGAAGACGCGACGGTCGTGGTCGAGGGCACCATCATCCGGGACGTGCTGACAGGCACGCGGGCCGGTGCCAGGGTCTCCGGTGACGTCATCGACTGTCACGGCCGGACCTTGATGCCCGGGCTGATCGACGCTCACGTTCATGTCTGCGCCCTGGACGTAGACCTGAGCGCCCAGCGCCGGAACTACCCGACAAGCCTGATGGCCTACGCGATCGGCAGGACGATTAAGGAAACCCTGGACCAGGGCTTCACCACCGTTCGCGATGCGGGCGGAGCCGACTGGGGCATGAAGGAGGCAGTTGATCGGGGCCTGATCCCCGGGCCGCGCATGTTCGTGAGCGGTCACCCGCTCAGCCAGAGCGGCGGACATGGCGATTCAAGGACCAGGGCTGAGAGCTATGCCGGCTGCGATTGCGGCGCGGCTGTCGGGATGGTGCCCAACATCGCCGATGGTGTCGACGAGGTGCGCCGGGCAGTGCGTACTCAGTTGCGGCGCGGCGCTGACCAGATCAAGGTCATGGCCGGCGGCGGAGTGGCCTCGCCGACCGACCGGCTCGAGTCCGTGCAGTATCGTCCGGACGAGCTGAGCGCGGCCGTCGCCGAAGCTCAGGCTGCCGGTACCTATGTTCTCGCACACGCCTACACGCCCGACGCCATCCGCGCGGCCGTCGAGGCCGGCGTTCGGTCCATCGAGCACGGAAACTTTCTCGACGATGCGACGGCGGCGCTGATGGCGGCGCGCGGGACATTCCTGGTGCCTACGTTCGTCACGTACGAGAAGCTGTCTGAGCACGGCCGCGAGCGCGGCCTGACCGCGGCGCAGCTGGCCAAGCTCGACGTCGTGCTGGGAAGCGGCCTTGAGGGATTGCGCCGCGCGCACCAGGCAGGCGTCCGGATCGCCTCAGGCTCCGACCTGCTCGGTGACCTAGCCCGGTACAAGACTCGCGAGCTGGCGATCAAGGCGTCGGTGCTGGGCGCCCGTGCGGCGCTTGTCGCGACGACCAAGACAAATGCCGAGCTGCTCGGAATTGCTGACGAGGTGGGCACCGTCGAGCCGGGCAAGCGAGCCGACCTGCTCGTTGTCAACGGTGACCCGCTCGCCGACATCGGGCTGCTTCAAGATCAAGACAACCTGACCGCCATCGTCAAGGCCGGCGAGATCTACAAGCATCAGGTCTGAGTTCCGCGGGACAGAGCGGCCTGGCTGCGCAAGCTGGTACGCGCGAAGCGCGCCGTGGGACCACGCCGCCTAGGCGTCAAGCGTCGCGAACAGGGTGTTGAGGCCCTCGGCTAGGAGCGGGTGGGTCAAGACCGCGTCGGCCATGGCGGGGTAAGGCAGCTTGCCCAGCATGGCGACCTGGATGATGGTCATGATCTCGCCGCCCTCGACGCCGAGGACGGCGCAGCCGAGGATCTGTCCGGTGTCCGCGTCCACGACGGCCTTCATGAAGCCACGCATCTCCCCCGTCTCGATCGCCCGGATGACGGCATTCATCGGGAGCTTCGCGACGCAGATGGCGCGTCCCTGCTCGCTGGCCTCGCGCTCGGTCATGCCGACCCGGCCAAGCTGCGGATCGATGAACACGGTGTAAGGCACGACCCGATCCCGCGTGCTCGCCTTCTCGTGCCTGATGAGGTTGGCGTGCAGGATGCGGGAATCGTCGTAGGACAGATGGGTGAAGGCCGGGCCGCCCTTGACGTCCCCCATCGCATAGACGCCGGGGACGCTAGTTTCCAGGTACTCATCGACCTCAACGAAGCCGCGGTCGTCGAGCGGGATGCCGGCTGCGTCGAGCGTGAGTGCCTCCGTGTTCGGGATGCGGCCGATGCCGGACAGCAGGTGGGAGCCTTCGAACTGCTGTTCACCGTCCGGCGTGCGAACGGTCAGCCGCATGCAGCCGCCGTCCGCCGGCTTCACCCCGATCAGCATCGACGAGGTGAGGACCGTAATCCCGTCAGCCCGCAAGATCGCGCCGACCTCGTCCGACACGTCCTCGTCCTCGAGCATCATCAGGCGCGGGGCGCCTCAGGAAGCTCGTCCAGTTCCATGATCGACGTTGAATCGAGAACGCAGACGTGGCTCTGGTCGCTCAGCGCAAGCGGCCTGGGCCGCGTGCCCGCGTCAATGACGATCACTGGCGCGCTGATCTGCCGCATGCCGCCGGCCATGCCGATGACCTCGAGCGTCCTGGGCCCGGTGAAATGGGCCTCTCCCTCGATCAGGTCGAGCCCGTCCTGCGGCAGGCGGCTGGCGTAGTTCTGCCGCGCGCCGGCGACCATGGCCCGCTTGCGCTCGCGCACCGCGGCCAGGTCCACCGATAGCGGGCCAGTGCGGACGCCGTATTCCGCGCCGCGGCGCGCCTGGTAGGCCAGGCGCGCGCTGGCGACCATCGTCTTGGTCGGGGTGCACCCCGTGTTGACGCAGACGCCGCCGACCTGGTCACGCTCGACGAGCGCCACGCTCTTTCCCGCCTTCGCCAGATCGACGGGCAGCAGCCGGCCGCCCTGGCTGGTCCCGATCACGATGACGTCGTAATTCTCGTCGGCCACAGGGCGATCGTTACCCG
>JBAUAR010000149.1:0-4440 GCA_049675875.1 Streptosporangiaceae bacterium | reverse complement strand
TCAGCGATGCCGGGACGGTGGCACTGCTGGAGCCGCCCGGGTTCATGCTCCGCAACTACGGGGTGCAGACCCCCGTCGTCAGCCTTATCGCGCACGTCCTGTACGGCACGACCATCGCCCTGTTCCTCACCCTGGCGGGCTGACGCCCGTGTGCCTGCCGCCAGCCGCGCCGCTGCCCGATGGCTGCGTCGCTCCGGGCGGCGTGCCGGCATGAGGCCGTAGAAGTACCAGGTCCCGGGCACGCTGTTACCGACCGAGGATGGGCCCCGACGCGGAGCCGCCCCTGCATGTCCGGCACCTGGTCGTGCGAGCCCGGTCCCGCGGCACCGGCCAGAGCGGATCTTCATGCGCTTGTCTCCGCCGCGGGCGGCAGCCCGCTGAGGCCGCGAGGCCCCGGCATCATCGCGAGATGGTCGTGCTCGGTGATGATGTCCGCGCTTACCTCGCCCCGGCGTCCAGTTCGAGCTGCTGTCCGGCACCGAAGCCGGCCGCGAGGGTGTCCCGCCCGATGTTCATCTGCTGCGGCCGCAGACTGCCGGGCATGGCAGGCGGTACGGGGGGCTGGGGAAGGCAACGCCGGCGACTGCGGGAGAAATCATGACCGCGCCGGTCATCACGGCTCCCGCCGATACACCGGTGGCAGAGATCCGAAGACGCTGCACCCGGACAGGGCTCGAGGCGCCCGGGAGGTGATGACGGCGGCGGCGGCGGAGTTCGCACGGACAGGGCGGCGCTCAACGCGCGGTCGGCTGCGGACGGCGTGGATGCTCCGGTTGTGGCCGGCGAGCTAACCGCCTGATCGGCAGAGCGGGAAGTTCATCCGGATCGGGATTCGATCGCCGGATCGGCGTCGGCCGCGCGTCGCGCCTGCTCCCCGGCTCGATCAGCATGCGACCTGCTGCCGGGCGTCAGGTTATTCGTTCACGCGCGCGGGTAGCCCTTGGATCGTGCTGGATTTCCGGGCTCTGAGGCTTCATGGGCAGCGGCGCGGCTCCTATTGAGTCGGCCACTCGCCCAGGTGGTTCGCCGCGGCAGGGTCTCCTGGCTGTCGTACCCGCCTGGCGGCGAGGCCCGCGTCGGCGTCGAGAGCCGTGCATTCAGCGCGATGCTAGTGGGATTGCCTGAGGACGACGCCATTCCAGGTGAGGCGGCGCCGGGGGAGCTGCTGGCTGTGACGCATGCAATGTTTATGGCGTGGGCGCTTTCTGAGGTGCTCGCCGACGCCGGCTCGCCGGCAAGAGAGCTGGTGGTCGTGGCCGACTGCACGCTCGCCGGCCCGGTCGCGGACCGGGAGCTGGTGGCGGTCGACCTGCGGGTGCACGGCTACTGTGCTGGCCTGAGCGCGAAAGGCTTCGGCGAGGCGGCCAGCGCGGCCCGCCGGCGCTATCTGCGCGCATCAGGGATGCGTGAGGACATCCCCGGCGGGATGGAGGCCGTCTTGCAGGCGCTGTAGGGCGCGGATGATGGCGCAGACGCCCGTAAGCCAACTGGCGGAAGCCATTGGCCTGCGATCGTCCTGGGCTTCGAGCCGGGGCTGGTGATCGGAGAACACCGTCACCGGCCTCTTCGCCTCTCACGGTCTCCGAAACAATCAGGAAGTACTCCTCGAAGATGTTCGGACATAGGTGCTGCCGGATCTGTTCGAGACAAATGGACAGCGCGCTGGCCAGCTCGCCGCTCCTCGACTTGGCGGACGTGGGCGGGACGGTCGAGTCGAGAGTGTGCAGTTCGGCGAACCCTTCCTGGCGGTCGAAGCTGAGCGCGGGCATTGCCAGGGGACGCTCGGGCCCGTTGTCAGAACTGAAATCCGGTTACGGTGGCCTTGGTCGCTCGCATCTGCGCCCGGGCCTGCACGGCCGAGCGCATAACACCGCGCTGGGCCTGGCCGGGACGCCGGCCGCCCGGTGGGGTCAAGGTCGGGGTCGACTAGACCGGTCACGCCTGGAGAACTAAGCCCTGGCGAAACGGGTGTTAGCGGCCACGTTGTTTGCACATGAGTTGGCCGCGCTCGGTGTTCACGCATCGGCAGGTCTTGGTGATGACGGTTGCGGGACTGGCTCGTGCCGGTTTCAGGAGTGTTCGGCGTCGAGCATGCGGGCGAGGGCGTCGATTGCCTCGAGCAGCAGGGCGTTGATGCGTTGCTGCCGGTCGGCAGCGTGGCGGGTGCGGAACTCGGCGGTTGCGCGACGATGCTCGGCCTGGGCGGCGAGCTGACGGATCCGGGCGGCCACAGCCGGGCTGACGGTAGTGGCTGGACCGCCCGGGGTCCGGCTAGTCGCGGGTGAGCTCGGCGACTGCTTTTTTGGCGCAGGCATCATCGACGAGGTCCTTGCTGTCGGCGGCGGCGGCGATGAGCGCGGCGACGGCGGCGTTGTTGAGCGCGCGGGGCAGCCCGTTGGAGACGCGGTTCAGCCGGGCGGTCGCGTCGTCGGCGAACAGCGGCTCGTCGCGGCCGGCCAGGGCCAGGTGGTGCTTGAGGTAGGCCGCTGATTCGGCCAGGTCCATGGGCTTGATGGTGAAGCGGGTGGCGATCCGCTGGTCGAGGGCGGCGAACATGCCGAGGCGCAGCTGCCGGTTCAGGGTGGGCTGCCCGGCCAGGATCGCGGCGAACGGGGAGGCGGAGTCCATCTCCGAGTTCGTCAGCAGCCGCAGTTCCTCGAGCTGGTCGGGCTGCAGGAGATGGGCTTCGTCGACGATGATGACGACACGGCGGTGCCGTTCGGCGGTCTCGGCGGCCAGCAGGTCGGACGCCTGGGCCATCAGCTCGGCTTTGAGGTAGCGGGGCTGGGCGCCGAGCGCGCGGACGATGGTGACGTAAAGGCCGCGGGTGCCGAAGGCGGGGTTGGCGATGTAGATGACCTGGTGGCGGGTGGGGTCCAGGGCGGCGACGGCGGCGCGCAGCGCCACGGTCTTGCCGGCGCCGACGTCTCCGGTGACTACTCCGAGCGCGGATTCCACGATGCAGAAGCTGATCCGGGCGATGGCCTCGGCGTGTGCCGCTCTGGCGAACAGGTCCCGGGCCGGGATGGACTTGCCGAACGGGGTGCGGGACAGGCCGAAGTGCGCGGCCCACGGCGCCGGGCTCACCGCTGCTCCCGGAGGTCGCGGCCGCCGGCGAGCCTGCTGAGCGCGGTGTAGTCGATCTTGGCTCCGGTGCCGGCTTCGTCGTCGTGGGCGGCGGCGACCATGCCGAGGTAGTCGATGCCGGTCGGGTCGGGGTCGGGGCGGGCGGCCTGCGGCACGGCCCGGTGCACGTGGCGGCGGGTGACGAACGGCACCGCCTGCCCGGCCGGGCGGCCGTCGAGGAACACATCGAGGCGGGTCAGGTCCTCGGGGTCGTAGCGCAGCTCGACCCGCCGCCCGGTCAGGGCGGGGTCGACGGCGTAGGAGTTGCCTTCCAGCGGGACGGTGGCGGTGCGGGTGACCTTGCGGGTTACCGACCAGCGGAACGCCTCGGCCAGTAACGCCGGGCCGGCCTGGCGGGGCGGCCCGCCCTTCTCGAACCGCGCGATCGGGGGCTGCCCGGTCTCGGCGTGCACCCGCCGGTTGCAGGCCTGCTCGGCCCACGCGGCGAACAGGTCGTTCAGCTCCTCCAGGGACTCGATGCCGCGGTGTTCGGCTTCGGCCAGGAACGCCTCGCGGATGTAGCGGTTGAGTCTTTCCTGCTTTCCCCTGCCTTCCGGGGAGTAGGGCTGGGAGTGGACCAGCCGGATGCCCAGTACCGCGCAGGTCCGGGCGAGCCAGGCGTTGGCGAACGGCGCGCCGTTGTCACAATAAAAGACCTCCGGCAGGCCGCGGCGGGTGATGGCGCGGCGCAGCAGGTCCTGGCAGGCGCGGGCGTTCTCGTGGGCGAAGAACCGGCCGTCGACCAGCAGCCGCGAATGGTCGTCGACGATGAGGAACAGCCGGGCCCGCACCGAGCCGTCCCGCTTCGGGAACGGCACCCACGGGCCGACGAGCACGTCGCTGATCCACCGCTCGTTCGGCCGCCCGGCTTCGTAGCGGCCGTAGGTTTTCGGCTCGGCTGTTAGGGCCTCGCGGTGCAGCCCGGCGCGGCGCAGCTGACCGCGGATGGTCCGCTCCGACACCGTGATGCCGTGCCGGTGGAACAGGATCGAGGCGATCTGCGCGGCCGAGCGGCCCGGCAGCTCCAGCCGCAGCGCCGCCGCCTCGGAAAACAGCTCCGGGTGCGCGCGGACCGTCCCGGCGTCGGCCCGCGGCGACGGCTGCAGTGCCTCCAGCCCGCCGGCGCGCCAGGCCCGGATCCACCGGTCGATCGTGCCCCGCGAATAGGCGCGGGCCGAGCCGTCCGGGTGCGTGTGAGAGCGCGCGGCGATCTGACGCACCAGCGCACCCCGCTCAGCTCCGGTCAGCCGGGCGCTGGCGGCCTCGGCGATCACCGCCCAGCGGTGCAATGCGATCTGCTCCTGCTCGTTGTGC
>JBAUAR010000148.1:0-1783 GCA_049675875.1 Streptosporangiaceae bacterium | reverse complement strand
CGGCAGGACGGGCTCGCCGCGGCTGCGGCGGCTGGCCAGTGCCTCGTTGGCAGCGAGCGTCGCCGAAACCGGGACGCCGCGGCGACCCCGAGCGAGGGCTGCGGGCAATCCGGCCGGTACTGCTCCGGGTGGCGGCGGGAGGATGATGGTCGTCTCGGTCAGACTCGCTGAGCCGGCCCAGGGCATGGCAAAGCTCCAAGCTGCGGGGGAAAGCAGGGCGGTACAGCCCAGACAATACCTGCGGTACGCCGCTGACCAGCCGTTACGGCTACCGAGCATCAGTAATCCCACTCATGTCTGACGCTGAGCTTAAGTATCGCTTAAACTCGGGGCATGCTGGACGTGCACCGGCTCCGGGTGCTGCTCGAGTTCGCCGGCCGGGGCACGATCACCGCGACCGCGGCCGCGCTCGGCTACACGCCATCTGCGGTCTCCCAGCAGCTAGCCGCGCTGGAACGGGAAACGGGTGCCGCGCTGCTCGACCGAACCGCACGGACAGCCGAGCTGACCGAGGCAGGGCAGCGGCTGGCCGGGCACGCCGCCGAGATCCTCGCGAGGATCGAGGCAGCCGAGTCCGATCTGGCTTCACCCGAGCCCGTGGGCCGGGTGGCGATCTCCGCGTTCCCGACCGCGGCCGTCGCCTTCGCGCCGACGCTGACCCGGACGGTGCGCGCCCATCCGGGGCTGAGCCTGCTGCTGCGCCAGACCGTAGGCGGCGAGGTGCTGCAACTGGTCCGGGCCGGCCAGGTGGACGTGGCGATCGTGGACGACTGGACCGGCGGGCTGGCGGCGGGCCAGCCGGGGCTGCGGCTCTATCCGCTGCTGACCGACTCGCTCGCGCTCGTGCTGCCCCGCGGGCACTGGGCCGCCGACGAGCGGGCGCCGGTGTCGCTGTTCCGGCTGCGGGACGAGCCGTGGCTCGCGACCCCGGCTGGCGAGGCGTCGCGGCGGGTGGTGGATCAGGTGCTCGCGGCGGTCGGGGGAGTGGCGGAGCCGCCGTCGCAGTTCGAGGGGCTTGCCACCATCCTGAGCCTGGTGGCACGCGGCATCGGGGTCGCGATCCTGCCGCGGCTCACGCTGGCCGGCGGCGACGCCAGGGTGGTGGTGCGAGACCTGCCCGGCGAGAGCCCGGCCAGGGACCTGTACGCGGTAGCGAGGGCGTCGTCAGCCGGCCGGCCCGCGGTCGCGGTCATCACCCGGGCACTGACCACGGCGGCGCGCAGCCTCCAGGGCGGCGGGCAGCGGGGCTAAGCTGCCGCAGTGGAACTCGATCTGTCCGCCTCCGGCGCAGCGCTCACCGCGCAGCTTGTCGACATTCCATCGGTCAGCGGGGCCGAGGGGCCGCTAGCCGGGGCTGTCGAACAGGCGCTGGCGGCGCTGCCGCACCTCACCGTGCAGCGCGACGGGAATGCCGTCGTGGCGCGCACGGAGTTCGGGCGGCCCGAGCGCGTGCTGCTGGCCGGTCACCTCGACACCGTGCCCGTGCACGGAAACCTGCCGTCGCGGCTGGCCGACGGCCTGCTCTACGGCTGCGGCAGCTGCGACATGAAGGCCGGCGTGGCGGTCCAGCTGCGACTGGCGGCGCAGCTCACTCGGGCAGCGCGCGACGTGACCTACGTCTTCTACGACTGCGAGGAAGTCGAGGCGGAGCGCAATGGGTTGCTGCGGCTCAGCCGGTCCGGCCCGGACTTGCTGACGGCCGACTTCGCGGTGCTGCTCGAGCCGACCGGTACCGTCGTCGAGGGCGGCTGCCAGGGCACGCTACGGGCCGACGTGATCGCCC
>JBAUAR010000147.1:0-10845 GCA_049675875.1 Streptosporangiaceae bacterium | reverse complement strand
AGCGAGAACAGTGGCGGGGTATGCACTCCCCGCAATCGTTGTGGTCTTCTTCTGGGTGGTGGTCGCGATTGTGGCCATCATCCTGCTGGCATTCATCGTGCACTGGGCCGGCGGTGGAGTGCTCAATCTGAGGCTCGGACACTTCATCCTCAACGTCGGCTTCACGTAATCGACCGCGACCCCGGCACCGTGCCGGAGGTCTGTCCACACACCCGACACCGGCCGGAGGCGCGAGCGCCTTCGGCCGGTGTCGGTTAGCCGTCGGGTAGTCGCGCCGCCCGTCAGTTATCGCGGTCCGAGCCGGCCGCGGCGTCGGTCCCGATCCGGCGGCCTCGCGCTCGAAGACGTGCACGGCCCCCTCGACCGACAGTCCTTGGTCTCGGGCAGGAACCGGTAAACGAACGCGATGGCAGCCACGCACAGCACGGCACAGCACACCATGACGCCCCCCGAGTCCGAATCGCGCGCAGTCGCGACCACGTTCACCGCTCCGAGGATGGCCGTGACCTCGACACCCGCCACCGCGGCATTCACTGCATTGTGCCCGCTGCGGAAAAAGCCCGACAGAATCGTGGGGCCGTAGTAGAGCGGCACATTGATGCCGGTGATTTGCTGGAATTTGAAGAACACGCAGACGATGATGAGCTCCCGCAGTGGGCGCCGGCGCTAGGCCCACTGTTCGTCCAGCAGAACTGGCTGACCTAGGACTACCCAGGATCATCGGCTGGAACTACCGAAAGGCCAGGCGCGGGGACGCCCGGCCTTCGCTGATGGGACCTCACGTAGCCAGTGCGACGGGTTCCGGGAGTTGGTGTCCGAGGTCGGCCAGGCTCTCGCAGAAGATCCGGTAGCTGAGCAGTTGCTCACGGAGCGCTTCGGTGTCACCGTGCGCGCCGGGCGATCCGGAGCCAGCTGCTGCCGGGGCGCCGCGGCGTTGCTGCAGCAGCTCAGCCAGCGCGGCAACGGCAGCGTCGGCGGCTTCGGCGGCTCGCCGGACAGACCCTTGCGGATCGTCGACAAACATGGCCTGGATGTCGTGCCATGGAGAGCCGGGCGCGCCTATGGCCTCCACCACCACCGTGTCGGGGTGATCATCGGCGTCGAGGTGATCATCGCCATCGGGGTGATCATCGCCATCGGGGTGATCATCGAGGTCAGCCAGGCTGGCATCAGCGGCGCTCGGAAGATCGTCGTCGGCATCCTGCACGTCAGCCGCGGCGTCGTCGTCGTCTCCGTCTGCCTCGTAACGGCTCAGCGGCGTGTCGGCGCCGTCTTCGTCGGAATCGAGTTCTGCTTCGGGGACGAGACTGGCCGCCGGGTAGGTGCCGTTGTCATCCCGCTCTTCGTCCACTTCGTCGTCGACGAAGCTGGTCCGGCCGGCCGGGATCTGGTCGTTCTCAGGCTGTGACGTCACGTCGTCAACCTCCTTTCTGCGGCGGGTTGCTACCGCTGCACGATGTCTGACTCGTCATCGGCCGGCGTTCCGACGATGACGTCACGCGCTCCTGAGTCGGAACCGACCGACGTCGAGTGCCCATCAGTCAGGCTGCTGTCAGCACGTGGCTCGTCGATGCCGCGGTCAACGCCTGGCTCGCCGAGCAGCTCGGAGAACAGGGCACGATAGTGAATGAGCGCCTGACGCAGGTCTTCGGTATCGACGTTGCCGGCGGCTGCGTTCGTGGTGATCTGCTGTGCCGCCCGGTAGTGACCAACCGTCTCGGCATGTTCGACGGAGAGGTCGGCGATTGCCTGCTCGTCGTCTTCGACCGGGTAGCCCGCTTCCTTCATGACGTGCGTGACGAGTGCATAAGCTCCGGCCACCGCGGATTCCGGCGAATCGACGAAGCTCTCCTGGGTGACCATCCAGTCGGCCGAATACTGCCGTCTGGCCGCGTCGCTCAGCGGCCTGATGTCGAGCTTGCGCACCCGGCGCTGACGATCTGCGAGCTCGGCCTCCGCACGCAGTTTGCTGTTCTGCTGGCTGACGGCCAGGTCATACTCGGGGCCGAACTGGCGCTGCAGCCGACGTCGGCGAGTACTGACGCCGAGTGCGGCGAGCGCCGCGACGACGAGTAGCACCACCACGATCAGGACCGCTGTTGCTCCGCCGGACATAGGACCTCCTGGTGCCTAGGGTCCGGTCTCGCTGCCCTCGATGCACCTGTTGAAACAACGGGCGGCCGTCGGCCGGCCAGTAAAGGTCCCGCTAGCTCCGCTGAGCCGGACGCTGACTGAGCGTGTCTGGAACGCCATTGATGCGCGCAGCGCCCGCCAATGTTTGATCGCCGCCGTGCGGGTAGCCCGAAAGCCCGTCATCAAGGGAGAGGAAAGCCGATGGCGATCATTTTGCTCGCGCTGCTCGTCGTGTTGATCCTGGCAGGCCTGGGCTTTGTCATCCACGTGTTGTGGTGGGTCGCGCTCGTGGCACTGGTGATCTGGGGTCTGGGGTTCCTGCTCCGGGTCGGCGAGACCATAGCTAAGCCCCCGCGTCGCCGCTGGTACCGCTGGTGATCTGCACCGCAGAGTAGACCTCGAGATCAGTGGCTTTGACTGCCAGCCACACGTGACTGCCAGGCTGGAGCGAGAGCTCCGCTACTGCGGCGGGGGTAACGTCGGCCAGCGCGGAGGGTTCGCCCTCAAGGTCCAGTCGAACCCGGTCGGCTAGCAAGGTCAGGCCGACCACCCGCGCTGGCCAGATATTCCGCGGGCTGCTTGCCTGCGGTGCATGCTCGCTGACGGCGAGGGCTGACGGTCGCACCGATACGAGGACGTCGCCGTGCTGATCCTGGTCGGGGACCACGAAGGTGCCCCCGTCGGCGAGCTTGACGGTCGCACCGTCGGCCTGGCCATCGTAGAGATTCAGGCCGACGAGCCTGGCAACGTAGTCGGTCGCAGGCTGCCTGGCGACCTGGGCCGGAGCGCCCTGCTGGACGACTCGCCCGTCCTCCAGGACGATCAGGCGGTCCGCCAGGACAAGGGCCTCAAGGGGGTCGTGAGTCACCAGCAGGCACGGCCCGCGGAAATCTGCCAGGTGCATCCGAAGCTCAGCCTGCACATCCAGCCGAGTGCCAGCGTCGAGAGCCGACAGCGGCTCGTCCAGTAGCAACAGTCCGGGCTCGCCGGCGAGAGCCCGTGCCAGGGCAACCCGCTGGGCCTGCCCACCCGACAAGGCCCCGGGTTTCCGATCCACGAATGCAGTGAGCCTGAGCCGGTCGAGCCAGTGTGCTGCGGCCGCTCTCGCCTCTCGCTTATTCAGCCCGCGAGCCCGAGGTGCGAACGCGACATTTTCCAGCACGCTCAGGTGCGGGAAAAGCCGGTATTCCTGGAAGACGAAACCAACCGGCCGTCTAGCCGGCTCGGTGAAAGCACCGGTGCGCGCGTCATCAAGGACCTCGCCACGCAACGCAATCTGGCCCGCGGTGATCGGTATCAGCCCGGCGAGCGCCGTCAGCAACGTTGACTTTCCGGCCCCGTTAGGGCCGAGGACGCCGATCACCTCACCGGGTGCTACCGAGAGAGTCAGATCCAGCAAGAAAGCTCCGCGTCGCACCTGAGCATCAACCGTCAGGCCTTCCGCGCGTTCGTCTGTCACTGAGTTGAGCCGCCCCGAAGCCACCTGTCACGCAGCGATACCAGCACGACTACTGATACGAGCAGCAGGATAAGGCTCAGCGCGATCGCAGCATCCGGGTCATTCTGCAAGGCGTAATACACGGCAATCGGCATGGTTTCTGTCTGTCCGGGAAAACTGCCCGCGAAAGTAATGGTAGCTCCGAATTCTCCGAGGGCTCGCGCCCAGCACAGGACCGCTCCAGCGCCTAGCGAGGGCGCGATCATGGGCACTGTCACGCGACGGAATATCGTCATCTTCGACGCACCCATGGTGGCGGCTGCCTCCTCGTAGCCGAGGTCGGCAGATCGGAGCGCACCTTCGACGGTCACTATTAGGAACGGCATCGCGACGAACGTCTCGGCCATTACCACGGCGATGGGCGTGAACGGGATCGTCAGTCCGAACCAGTCGTTCAGCAGCCGGCCGATGAAGCCGGCCCGGCCAAACGCCAGCAATAGCGACACGCCCCCGACGACGGGAGGCAGCACGAGCGGCAGCGTCACCAAGGCTCGCAGCAGTCGCTGGCCAGGAAAGACGGTGCGGGCCAGCAACCATGCCAACGGCACGCCGATGACCAGTGCAACGGCCGTGGCCAGCGAGGCGGTCCACAGCGATAGCTCAAGGGCCTGCAAAGCGTCTGACCCGCTGAGGACGGATCCCATCCGGCCCCACGGCGCACGGATGACCAGTCCGATCAGCGGCAGCACCAGGAAGGCAACGGCCACCAGACCGGGCGCAACGAGCGCCACCGGGGCCGATCTCGAGGCGCCGCCTCGCTCGACCCGCCGCTCCCGATCACGTGCCGTTAGCCGGCTGGCAGCAACGGACCCGGCCACGGCCTTACGCGAGCCGAGCCGAGCTACGGCTTCTCGAATCCATCGGCTGCGAGGACCTTCTCACCAGCCGGGGATGCGACGTACGAAGTGAACGCCTGCGCGGTCGACTTGTTCTTCGAGCTGTTGACCGTGGCGATCGGGTAGGCGGTCGACGCATTCTCGCTCGCCGGGATCGGGATGCCGTGAACCATCGAGCCGGCGGCCTTCACGTCGGTCACGTAGACCATTCCGGCATCGACGTTGTTGAGCTCTACCTGAGTCAGGACCGACTTCACGTCTGGCTGGAGGGTCACCGGCGTAACCGTGATCTTGGCGTTGCTGAAGACCTTCGCAGCGGTGAAGCCGCAGGGCACCTGCGGCTGGCACAGCGCCGTTTTCACCGTCGAGTTCGCCAGGTCGCTGACCGAGGTAACGTGCGCGGGGTTGGCAGGCGGCACGGCGACCTCCATCACGTTTTGCGCGAACGTGACGGGCTTGGACGCGTCCCCCGCCGACACCACCTGATCCATGTTCTGCGGGCTTGCCGAGGCGAATACGTCGGCGGGTGAGCCCGACGTGATCTCCTGCGCCAGCGAAGAGCTGGCCCCGAAGCTTAACTTGACCGCGCTACCGGGGTGCGCTGCCTCAAACTGCTTCCCGATCGTGGTGAACGCGCAGCTCCCCGTCCCCGCGAGCTAGGCAGCCGGTCTCCCCCGCCTTCTGGCACCAGCAACCTGTGGTAGTCCCGCCGTAACTACCCCCCTGCGCCCACTGGCAAAACCCGGCCGGCTGCGTGCGCGACTGAACCACTGTCGGCCGGCCGACGTAGCATGAAGTGTCAGAGGTCGCTGATGTACTGCGGCTGACAGGATGGACGGCTGTTGTTCCGGTCGCCCCACGCCGACCCGCGGTGGACAGGGTAGTCCGCCGGCCCGGACCAGGAAGGGGCCATTTTTATGGCCGTAAACAACGCTTTTACTCGTCATGCCGTCGATCTGGACGAACCGCTGACCCTGGACGCCGCCCACGGATGGTCGTGCGAGGCTGCCCTCGCAGCCTCGGAGGTCGGCACCGTAGGGCTGGAGATCGAGGCGCACCTCGTCGACCTGCAGACCGTTACCGAGGCCGTGGCCTGGTCGCGGGTCGAGGCGATCAGCGACGTCGTCAGAGGCACCCTTCGCCGCAGCGCGCTCACGGTTGAGCCCGGTGGCCAGCTCGAGCTGTCCGGCCGGCCCGAGCCGGACATCGTCCGGGCGGTAGACGCGCTGCGCTACGACTGGCAGGGCGCGCGGCTGGCCCTGGCAGACTGCGACCTCGGCGCTGCCTTTGCGGGGGCCGACCCGATCCGGCCGTCCCGGCGGGTGAACCCGCGACCGCGCTACCGGGCTATGGAGCGGCAGTTCGCCGCCACCGGCCGCGCGGAGTCGGGCGCCGTGATGATGAACTCCACCGCAGCGCTGCAGGTGAACCTCCAGGCGGGCCCGAAACGTGGCTGGGCTGCGAGGGTGCGGCTCGCGCACCGGCTCGGGCCGACCTTGGTCGCCATGGCGGCCTGCTCGCCGTGGCTGCACGGCCGGGCCACGGGCTGGAAGTCGGCCCGGCAGGCCACCTGGGCCAGGCTCGACCGGCGGGCGTGCGGCCCGGTCCCCGGCTGTGACCCGGTCTCCGCCATACCGGCCGCGGAGACAGACCCGGCGTCGGCCTGGGCTCACTTCGCGATGTCGGCGCCCGTGACGATCGTGCGGGGCAGCGGCGACGAGGTCCAGCCCGTCTACACATCCGTGTCCTTCGGCCAGTGGGCTGGCGGACGAGTACGGCTGTGCGGCCGGCGGCCCACGGCAGCCGACCTCGACACTCACCTGAGCACCTTGTTCCCGCCGGTGCGACTGCGCGGCTACCTCGAGCTGCGGTACCTGGACGTGACCGCGCCACGGTGGTGGCCAGCCGTTGCCGCGGTCGCCACGACGCTGATGGACGACAGCGTCGCGGCGGACCTCGCGATGGAAGCGACGGAACAGACCGCCCAGCGCTGGCATCAAGCGGCACGGGACGGACTCTGCGACGACGTGCTCGCCGACTCCGCCCGCCGGTGCCTGGCCATCGCCGCGGGCCGCGTTCCGGCTGAGCTTCGTGCAGCCGTCGCTGACCTGGCCGACCTGGTGGAGTCGCGGCGAAGTCCCGGCGACTTGCTGGCCGAGCGCATCGCCGAGGTCGGACCGGTCGCCGCATTTGAGGAGCTCGCTCATGCTTGACGAGATTGTCCGTGACCTGGAACGCGCGAGGACTCGTACCCTCGGCCTCACCGACCTCGATGAGCCGACTCTGGTGGCCCAGCATGATCCGCTGATGAGCCCGCTGGTCTGGGACCTTGCGCATGTCGGCCAGCAAGAAGAGCTCTGGCTGCTGCGCGGCGGTGATCCGACTCGGCCCGGCATGCTGCACCCCGACGTTGACTCGCTCTACGACGCGTTCAAGCACCCGCGGGCCGAGCGCCCCGGGCTGCCGCTGCTGCCGCCGGTTGAGGCCCGGGCCTACGACTACGAAGTGCGCGGCCGGGTCCTGGACCTGCTCGAGCGCTCCGCTGACGAGCACCTGTTCACCGCCGGCATGGTCGTTCAGCACGAGGAGCAGCACGACGAGACGATGTACGCGACCTTGCAGCTCCGGCACGGTCCGCCCGTGCTGATGCCGCGACGCCCGCTGCCGCCGGGGCGGCCAGTTGAGCCCGACCGCGTGTTCGTCGCCGGCGGGCCTTTTACGCTCGGCGTCGACGCCGCAACCGAGCCGCTCTCGCTGGATAACGAACGGCCCGCGCACACCGTGGACGTCGCGCCGTTCTGGATCGGGCGGACGCCGGTCAGCAACCGGCGGTGGCGCGAGTTCATCGCCGACGGCGGCTACCACCGGCAGGACCTGTGGTCGGCACGGGGCTGGGCGCATCGGATCGAGGCCGGCCTGGAGCGGCCGAAGTTCTGGTCGGCGGCGGACACCAGACGCCGATTCGGCACCGAGGAAGAAGTACCGGCGGACGAGCCGGTCCAGCACATTTGCTACTTCGAGGCGGCGGCGTTCGCGACCTGGTCGGGCGGCCGCCTGCCTACCGAGATCGAGTGGGAGAAGGCCTGCGCGTGGGATCCTGTCGCCGGCGCGCGGCGCACCTGGCCGTGGGGCTCAGCGGCACCAAGCGGGGAACGGGCCAACCTGGGCGGGGCAGCGCTGCGCCCGGCCCCGATCGGCGCGTATCCGGGCGGTGCTTCGGCGTACGGCGCCGAGCAGATGATCGGCGACGTCTGGGAGTGGACGTCGTCGGACTTCGCGCCCTGGCCAGGGTTTACGCCGATGATTTACCGGGCCTACAGCGAGCCGTTCTTCGGCGGCGACTACAAGGTGCTGCGCGGCGGATCCTGGGCCGTCGCTCCCTCCACCATCCGGCCGTCATTCCGGAACTGGGACCATCCGGTTCGGCGGCAGATCTTTACCGGCGTCCGGCTGGCCTGGGACGCCTGAGTGGGCCGGCCCCCCGGCTTGCCGGACCGGCCAGTCCCCACAGCGAGTGGTTGTGGACTAGCCGTCACCGTGACCGATCTGGAGGCATAACCATGCCAGTGCGGACCAACGTCAGAGCTGCTCGTCCGGATAGGTACCGTCAGGAACTCCGCGACGACGTGCAGGCCGGCCTGACCGCCAGCCCGAAGACCCTGCCCCCGAAGTATTTCTACGACGAGCGCGGCAGCATGCTGTTCGATGAGATCACGCGGCTGCCCGAGTACTACCTGACCAGGGCCGAGACGTCGATCTTGCGCGAGCACGCAACCGAGATAGCCGAGTTGTCCGGCTGCGAGTCGCTGGTTGAGCTCGGCAGCGGAACTTCGGCCAAGACCGGACTGCTGCTGCGCGCGCTGCTCGATCGCGGGACCCTGCGCGAGTTCGTACCGCTAGACGTGGACTCCGCTGTGCTCACCGATGCCACCGAAATGCTGGCCAGCCAGTATCCCGGCCTGTCGCTCGCGCCGGTCGTCGGTGATTTCGAGCACGACCTGCACGCCATCCCGCCCGGCGGACGGCGCATGATCGCGTTTCTGGGCTCGACCATCGGCAACCTCGCGCTGCCCGCCCGCGCCAGCCTGCTGGCGGAAGTCGCCTCGACGCTGAGCGCGGGCGATACCTTCCTGCTCGGCACGGACCTGGTAAAGGACGTCGGCAGACTGCTGCCCGCCTACGACGACGCGGCCGGGGTGACGGCGGAATTCAACCGCAACGTGCTCAGCGTCGTGAACCGCGAACTGGGTGCCAACTTCAATCCGCACTCCTTCCGGCATGTCGCGCTGTGGGATGCCGCGAATGAGTGGATGGAAATGAGATTGCGCGCAGTCGGCGAGCAGGTCGTGACCGTCAGCGATCTTGACCTGACGGTCACCTTCACCGCCGGGGAAGAGCTGCGGACGGAGATCTCCGCGAAGTTCCGCAGCGACGGATTGCGGGCGGAGCTTGCGGCAGCCGGGCTGGAGACAGTGCGGTTCTGGACCGACACCAACGGCGACTTCGGGCTGACGCTTGCCAGACTCGCAGGTTAGGCTCCGGCCGTCAGGTGCCTGGCCAGGAACTTCACTGCCTGGGGAACGGCGTCGAGCCGGTTCGCCCGTTTCGCCAGCCCGTGCCCTTCGTCGTCATAGACGAGCAGCTGGCAGTCGCGGCCGCGGCTGGTAAGCGCCGCGTGGATCTGCTCGGCCTCACTCAGCGGCACCCGAGGGTCGTTGGCGCCGTGGATCAGGAACAGCGGCGCCCGGATTTGCTCGACCCGCTCCAGGGGTGACACCGAGTGCAGGAACTCGCGATCCTCGGCGAGCGTCCCGTACTCGCGCTCGCGGTAAGCCCGCCGATACGCCGAGGTGTTCTCCAGGAAGGTCACGAACGAGGCGATGCCGACGATGTCGACCCCGGCTGCCCACAGCTCCGGCTGGAACGCTAGCCCGGCGAGCACCATGTAGCCCCCGTACGAGCCGCCCCACAGCGCCGTCCGGTCCTGATCTACGCCCAGCTTCGGCAGGTAAGTGTGCAACGCTGCCAGGTCGGCGACCGAGTCCAGGCGGCGGCGCTTGTCGTCGGCCGAATACCAGCTCTTGCCGTAGCCAGCGGAGCCGCGAACGTTCGGTACCAGGACGGTGTGGCCAGCGGCAGCCAGCACCTGCACATAGGTGTTGAAGTTCTGCCTGGCCTGGGCTTCCGGCCCGCCGTGCACCACAACGACAGCGGACCCGGCCAGTGTGGCGGCGCCGTCGGCCGCGCCTCGGTACACCAGGCACGGCACGAGCTCGTCGCCCGCCGCCGGTATCCGATGTTGCTCAGGAATGGCGGCCCGCTCGCCGAGGGCGCGAGCTGAGTGCGTGAGCTGTCGCACGTGGGCGTCGCTTCTGTCGAGGCCGGTGGCCAGCAGCACGTCACCGGGCAGTTCGGCGCCGCTGACCGACAGCACCATGGCGGCCGAGTCCGCTGCCCAGCGCGGCGCCGGCAGCCGGGCGTCGCTGATTGTTCCGGTCGAGGGCAGCGGCAGATCGCCGAGCTTCCCGCCCGTCTTGGCGTCGTGCAGCGTCAGCGTCGAGGCGCCGTCGTCGTTGCGCTCGACGAGCAGGATCGAGCCGTCGGGCGACAGCCAGCCGGTCAGATCTGCGTGGTCGTCCGTGACCAGCCAGCTGATACCGCCGTCCGGCATGTCATACCGGGCGATGGCGAGGAACTCCCTGTCGTTGTTCGAGCTGAAGTACAACGCCGAGCCATCCGGCGCCCAGGCGAGCGACTCGTTCCTGGCCGGTGCATCGGCCGGCGTGACCTCGGTCATCCGCTCCTGGCCGGCCGGCGCTGTCAGGTCGACGAGGACGACGTGCTCCGAAGCGGCCGTCACCGGCGAGCCAACCGTCAGCGCCAGCCACCCGCCGTCCGGCGAGATCGCCGCGGCATCGAACATCGCATCGGCCAAGACCAGCTCCCGTTCCGATCCGTCCGCCAGCTGACGGATGACCGGGTCGAAGGCGACCCCGTTCCGGCGATTGGTGAAGTAGCAAATCTGCTCGGGTTGCACATCGGCCAGCACGTGCAGGTAGCGCGGGTCACGGACCAGCGGCTCGAGGTCCGCCAGGCCCGCGGGCTGCCCGGACGGCAGTGGCAGGCGGAGCACCGAGAGCTGGTGCAGCTCGTTCCCGCCCTGATCATGCGAAACGATCACCGCCCGCTGTCCGGGCAGGTAGCGGCCGGTGCACGCGCCGGGAAGCGCGGTGAGCGACGCCCTCGTGCCATCCGGCTCGATCTCGATGAGCTGAGTCGATCCGCTGTCATCGCTGCCGGCCAGCACGCGACCGTCAGCGTCGAGGTCGAATGCCTGGTAGAGACGAACGTCAAGGATCGGGGTGAGGTCGGGTCCCA
>JBAUAR010000146.1:0-3853 GCA_049675875.1 Streptosporangiaceae bacterium | reverse complement strand
CAGCGCCGGCGATCAGCATGACTGCGAAAACAAGCGCGATCTGCCCGGAGAAGTTGACGACCTTGCCAACCAGGTAGCCGAGCATCCCGTTCGGGATGGCCTTGGCTCGCAGCAGCGTGCCGTCCTCGCGATCGGCCACGAGCAGGTCGCCCATGGTGACGACTCCGTACACAGCGATGTCCAGGGCGAGCACGCTGACCAGCGTCGCGGTGCCCAGCGAGAAGTGCGTTCCTGGCACGTGCGTGTGCCGGGTCCAGATCATCACGGCGAGGAAGGTCCCAGTCGTTATCAGGATCGAGATCAGGTCACGTGGCGTGGTCAGGGTCTGCTTGAACTCGATACAGCCACGGGCCAGTCCCGCTCGCGCCGCCACCAGCGCGGGGTTCATGCCGCCACCACCATCAGCCTGTGCAGCGCACCGTGCTCTGCCTGGCGGACCAGGGCCATGTACGCGTCCTCCAGGCTGGCCCGGCGCACCTCGAGAGCCTCTACCGAATCGCCGTACTGCCGGAACAACTCCCTGACGAATGCCGTCGCGTCCGCCGCCGCGTGCACGAACCGCCGCCCGTCCCGGCTCCAGCGCACCTCGGACTGGCACGACATCGCGCGGGCAAGTTCATCTGCGGAGCCGTCTGCGATGATCGTGCCGCCGGCCAGGATCAGGATGCGATCCGCGAGCCGTTGCGCCTCGTCCAGGTCGTGCGTGGTGAGCAGGATTGTGATCTTCTCGCGGTCGGTGAGTCGGTGTACGACGTCATGGAAGGCGCGTCTGGCCTCGGGGTCGAAGCCGGCCGTCGGCTCGTCGAGGAACAGCACCTCGGGCCGCCCCACGATGCCGATCGCCACGTCGAGGCGGCGCCGCTGCCCGCCAGACAGGTTACGCACTCGCTTGCGCGCGTGTGCTGTCAGCCCGACGGTCTCGAGCAGGTCAGCTACGTCCCAGGGGCGCGTGACGCTCGCCGTTGAGTACGGCGCGTAGTAGCGACCCAGGTGCGCGAGCAGCTCGCGGACGTGCCATTTCGCGTGGTCACGCCAGGACTGCAGCACGACGCCGGTCCTCGCCCGCCACGCCTCGCCGCCGTGCGCGGGGTCGGCGCCGAGCACGCTGACTTCGCCCGCCGAACGCATCCGGAACCCCTCGAGGATCTCGATCGTGGTGGTCTTGCCCGCGCCGTTGGGCCCGAGCAGGCCGAGCACCTCGCCCCGGCGCGCTCCGAAGCTGACACCGTTGAGCACGTCGGTTTTGCCATACCGCATCCGCAGGTCACGGACGTACAGCGCGTCATCCATGCATCGCCTCCGGCGCCTCGGTGCGATCAAGTAGCTGTCACGTCCTGTGGTCAGGCAACGTTAAGCATATCCTGAACAGTATTTGCTTAACATCTTCCGCGTCAAGCGGTAGTCTCTGAGATCGATGCCCGAGAATCATTATCAGGAGCGATCACCGGAGGACACGGCTCCGCATCGCTTCGAGAACTCCCGCAGCATCCGCGCCCTGGCACACCCCGCACGGCTGGCGATCATCGACGCCCTGGCGACGGGCGAAGAGCTGACCGCCACGCAGTGCGCGGAGCTGACCGGTCTGAGCCCGAGCGCGACGGCGTACCACCTGAAGCTCCTGGAACGGTACGGGTTCGCCGAGACGGCGCCCCTAAGACCAGACCGCCGGGAACGCCCGTGGCGGGCGGCCGGACGCCCTACCACCGTCGACCTGGATACCTCGACCCCAGCCGGGGCATCGGCCGCCGCAGCCGTCGCAGCGGCCTACATCGACACGACCCGTGCTGTCGCGGTCGAATTCACCGAGGCCGGCCCTGCCGAGCCGGCGACGTGGCGGGACGGCGCGCTGACCAACGCTGACCTCTGGCTGACCGCCGAGGAGTTTCAGCGAGTCGCCCGCGAGCTAGCGGCGGTGCTCGAGCCGTACCGGAAGCGCACCCGCGCGCCGGACACCAGGCGGGTCAGGGTCATGAACGTCGTCGTGCCGCACCGACGCCGCACGGAACCGGGTTCGCGAGAAGCATGAATCCGTCGGCTGGGCCCGCTGGCAGTGGTGCTGGAAAGGACGACAGGATCCCGGGCGGCGGGGGTCACCCGGCCACGGGTCAGGCCCGCAGGTACTGCAGCACGGCGAGCACCCGCCGGTTGTCGGCGTCGGAAGACGGCAGCCCCAGTTTGCCGAAGATGGACGCGACATGTTTCTCCACGGCTCCGGATGAGATCACCAATGCCTCGGCGATCGCTGCGTTGGAGCGCCCCTCGGCCATGAGCTCCAGGACCGCACGCTCCCGCGGAGTGAGGCCGCCGAGTCCGCCGATCTGCCGGCTTGCCCGCATCAGTTTCGTGACCACCTCGGGGTCCAGCGCGGTCCCGCCCGCGGCGACCCGATCGACGGCGCTGACAAACTCCGCCGCGTCCGCGACTCGGTCTTTCAGTAGATAGCCGACGCCGCCGGCGTTCGCCGCGAGCAACGCGGTTGCGTAGGTGGTCTCGATGTACTGCGACAGCACGAGGACCCCGACCTCCGGGTGATGCTTGCGCAGCTCCGTTGCGGCCCGCAGGCCCTCGTCGGTGTGCGTCGGCGGCATCCGGATGTCGGTGACCACGACGTCTGGATCGTGCTCAGCGACCGCGGCGAGCAGCGCGTCGGCGTCCGCGACCGCGGCGGCCACCTCGTACCCCCGGTCCTCAAGTAGCCGCACGAGGCCTTCCCGCAGCAGCGCGGAATCCTCCGCGATAACCACCCGCATGCCGGCCATGGTCCCACGACCGATGTCGGGTGGGGGTCGCAGGCCAGCGGCATAAGGTCGGGGCGGGATATGACCAGCGCTGAACCAGATCGCTTCATGGGTGCAGCGGAAGCTCTACCCTGACGGTTGTCGGTCCGCCGGGCGGGCTGGTGACGGTCAGCGTGCCATCAACCGTCCGCGCCCGGTGGCGCAGGCCAGAAAGCCCCGAGCCGTCCGCCTCGTCGGCGCCGCCGCGGCCGTCGTCGCTGACGGTCAGCACGAACGGACCGCCCGGCGGTGAGGTAGCGGCGACCTCGATCAGGTTGGCGCTGCTGTGTTTAACGGCATTCGCCAGCAGCTCGGCCGCGCTGAAGTAAGCGATCGTCTCGATTGCAGGCGAGGGCCGCTCCGGCAGGTGTGCCGTCAGCCGGACCGGGATCGCGCTCCCGGCTGCAAGATTCTCCAGGGCCGGCCCGAGGCCGTTGTCGAGCACGGGCGGATGGATGCCGCTGGAGAGGTCCCGCAACTCCACGAGCGCCTCCTTCGCTCCGGCGTGCGCCGCCTCCACAAGGTCCCGCGCCGCCGCGACGTCCTCCGGACCGCCCGCGGCGAGTTTCTCTCGGGCCATCCCTAGGTGCAGTGCGAGCGTTGCCAGCCGGGTCTGGGCGCCGTCGTGCAGGTTCCGTTCTATCTGCCGGACCAGAGCCGCGGCCTCGTTGACCACCTCCGAACGGGACCGCTCAAGCGCGGCGACCCGGGCCGCGAGTTCGCCGGGCCCAAGGACCCGGCGCAGCAGCGACTGTTCCGCCACAACGATTCCGTGCACCAGCCACGGCGCTACGAGCAGTATCGCGGCCCCCAGGACGGCCGCCAGCCAAGTGCCCGGCCACGTCTCGACTGCAAGGCCGCCGAAACGGACCGGGCTCAGGTGGGTGCCGGCCGGATGGTTGCGGAACATCAGCCACCACACGGGCGAGGTCACGCTAAACGCCCCGTCTGCCCACCAGAGGACCGCGCTGAACTTGGCGACCGCGATCGGCAGGCCCACGATGGCGGCGGCCACCGCACGCCATCCCGAGCCGTCCCGCAGCCGGGCATCGACCCGGCGGAGCGCGCCGTGGGCC
>JBAUAR010000145.1:0-2328 GCA_049675875.1 Streptosporangiaceae bacterium | reverse complement strand
CCGCTCCCGCCGGAGCAGCCTGGTCGTGGCCGCCCGGGCCATTGCCAGCGGGCGTCATGGAGCCGGGCGCTGTGCCGGAGGATGCGCGTGTCGTCATGGCCGGTGCTCCTGCCGCGGAGCCCGCGGGCTCCGGTCGTCGGGTAACTCGCGCCGACCAGGCTTCCCGGCTCACCTGCCTTCATCTTAGTGCCCGGCCAGCCGAACTGCCCGCCGATATCGCCTGGCCTGCTGTCAGCTGCCCGACCGCCGGCGGTGGTCGGCCAGGACCTGCGCAGGCGTGAGGGTCCGGTGCCGCAGCCGCCAGGTAATCCAGGACCGGCCGAGCTCGGCAGCCAGTTGCGGGGGCGGGACGAGCACCACCGGGCAGCGTGCCCTCGCCACGCAGTACCGGACTACGCGGCAGCGGGCGGCGCGCCGGACCGGGCCCCCGTGTCCCGCGCCGATCACGAGCACATCACCGGGATGGTCGGCGACGCTGACCAGGACCCAGCCGGGTTGCCCTCGCTCGACCTGCGGCTGCACTCCGCACTCTGGCGGCCCGCCCCATACTGCCGCAAGGGCCTCGCCCATCCGCTGGCAGGCCATCTCGTGGCAGGCTTGCGTGAGCCCGGCGGCGGGCTGGGCCCGCGCCGCCCGGTCACCGCCGGGTGGCTCCCAGGCAAGGACCGGCACAAGTACAGCGCCGTGCGCGAGCGCGAGGTACTCCGCGTACCGTAGCGCGGCCAGGCTGCCCGGCGAGCCGCTGACCCCGGCGACCACCCGGGTTACGCCCGGCATGACGACCGTCCGGCCCGCAGCTTTCGCGACCGCGGCAGATCCGGCGGCCGCGCTGGCTCACGCTCGAGGGTTGATGCGGCGACGGCGGGGCGCGGCGCGCTGTGTGAGGTGACGGTACAACCACTCATCCCGGAATCCCGGCGGGCAGACACTCATCCAGTTCTTCTGCCGACCAGGCTTCCCGGCGCGCCTGCAACCAAGGCTAGACCCGGCAGCGGCCGCTGCCAACAACGAAGCCAGCAGGACCGCGGGAATCAGCTGCGCCTGTGCTGCCGGCTGTGAGTAGAGGCCGGATGCGCTGGACGGCGACAGACCCGATGATTGCTCGCTGCTCCGGCACCTGGCTCTTCGGAGGAACGCGGCAATTCATGACGCCCGGCCGGGCCGGCACCGCCCCGCCAGCGGCTGGTGCTGGCGGGGCAGCCTGCCGCGGCCAGGGCGTCCGGGACGACGGGAGCCCGTCCCGGCCGGAGCTCAATGGCTGGCGGATGGGAGCAGGCCGACCGCAATCACCGTGACCCGTGGCAGATCAGCACGAACTCGCGGCTCCATCCTCAGGGCGCACTGACCTCCCGCGTTCTCACGGCACCGGCCGTCGTCGCGGTGTTGCGTTGCCTCGTTTCCCGCTGACGGTTTCGAGGGAAGTCCAGAGCGCACTGTCGGCGCGCGTCGTCCCGGCCGCCGACGGCTCGCTGCAGCCCGTCGGCGGGATCAATATCGGCGTACGGCGCGTAGGCGGGATCGATCGCATTGCCGGACCATCTACGTCCCTGCGAGGTCAGCGGCCGCCGCGGCGGCGCCAGCCGCGTGGCGGACGGTGGATCGGGCTGGCGGGCTCCGGGCCTGTTAGCTCGTCCCGCTCGTCGTCCTGCTTGTCCCGCTCGCCGAGCCAGGTGACCAGCATGTAATAGACGACCGGCGCGAAGCAGATCGCCGGTACTGCCCACAGCACGGCGGTTGCCAGTTGCCGGTCCGCTGCGGCACTGACCACATACCGGACCCCCGTGCTGCGGGGTATCAGCGTCAGGGCGGACATGCCGGTGACATAGGCGATGATCCAGATCGTCCACATGGCGGCGGCGGCGATGGCCGCGCGCACCGGGCGGGACAGCGGATCTGGCCGTGTCAGCCCAGCGATCGCCCGCCACACTGCCAGGCCGGCGCCGGCGAGCGTGACCAGCTCCGCTACCGACAGCGCCGGATAACGTGCCAGCGCGTCCAGTACTGCCGGCAGCCGCCAGGCGATGACCAGCGCCATGAACGGAACGAGCCGCCACGCGGCCACACCGGCCGGAGGCAGCCTCGTGGCAACATTCTCGCCCGGCAGCCGCCGCGGCGCGGCGGCGCGGGGTGGCGTGCCGAGCCCGACCAGCGCAGGCGCCAGGACGGCGAATACCGCGAACTGCAGAGCCTGGGCAAATGAGTACTGCCGCGTGTAGGTAGCGGCCGGCGGCAGCACCGCGACCAGCGCGAGCACGACGGCCATGCCAGCCAGTGCCGGCCGCAAGCGTCGCAGGAAGCGGGAAACGGCGCTTCGGTCATCCGCTGGGC
>JBAUAR010000144.1:0-1596 GCA_049675875.1 Streptosporangiaceae bacterium | reverse complement strand
CGGACGGGCCACCGACGCGCCGCGGCTGCGCCGCCGACGCGCCGCGGCCGGGCGAGCGATAGCGGGCCGGACGACCGCCATTCCCCTCGCTCGCGGCGTGATGCACTCGTGACCGGACGGGACTACGCTCAATAAACAGGAATCTTTCCCCTTCGGAGCGCCGCGGTGAGTACGTGGGTTATCTGGCTGATCGTGGCGGTCGTGCTGGGCACCGCCGAGATCCTCACCACGACGCTCGCGTTCGGGCTGCTGGGCATCGCCGCGCTGCTGGCGGCCGGTGCCGGATTCTTCGGCGGCGACGCGGCGATCCAGTTCGGCGTCTTCGTTCTCACCTCGGCGGTCGGGCTCGGCGTGGCCCGGCCGATTGCGATGCGGCACATCCGGCAGCCACCGCTGCTGCGCACCGGCACGGCAGCGCTCATCGGCCGGCCCGCGGTCGTCATCGAGGAAGTCGGCCCGCACAGTGGCCGGGTCCGCATCGGCGGCGAGGTCTGGTCGGCGCGTTCCTACGACGAAACTCAGGTCATCCCGGCCGGGAAGACCGTTGACGTCATGCACATCGAGGGCGCGACCGCCCTGGTGTATCCGCGGGAGTAAACATGACCACTCTGATCGTGGTCGTCATCGTGGCGATCTTGGTCTTCCTGACGGCGTCGCGGGGCATTCGCATCGTCCCGCAGGCGCGAGCGCGCAACGTGGAGCGGTTCGGCCGCTACACCAAGACGCTCGAGCCGGGCATGAACTGGATCGTCCCGTTCATCGACCGGGTGAAGCCGCTGATCGACCTGCGCGAGCAGGTGGTCTCGTTCACCGGCCAGCGGGTCATTACCGAGGACAACCTGGTGGTCAGCATCGACACGGTGCTGTTCTTCCAGGTGACCGACCCGCGGGCGGCCGACTACGAGATCGTCAACTACATCCAGGCGATCGAGCAGCTCGCCGCGACGATGCTGCGCAGCGTGATCGGGTCGATGGACCTGGAGCAGACGCTGACCTCGCGCGAGAGTATCAATACCCAGCTGCGCGGCGTCCTCGACGACGCGTCCGGCAAGTGGGGGATCCGGGTCACCAGGGTCGAGCTCCGGACCATTGACCCGCCGCAGACGGTCAAGGACGCGATGGAGAAGCAGATGCGTGCCGACCGGGAGAAGCGCGCGGCGATCCTGACCGCCGAGGGTGTGCGGCAGGCCCAGATCCTGACGGCCGATGGGGATAAGCAGGGCAACATCCTGCGGGCCGAGGGCGAGAAGCAGAGTGCCATCCTCAAGGCCGAGGGCCAGGCGCAGGCGATCACCTCGGTGTTCCAGTCCATCCATGAGAACGACCCGGATCCGAAGCTGCTCGCCTACCAGTACCTGCAGACGCTGCCGCAGATCGCGCAGGGACCTGGTAACTCGATGTGGATGATTCCGAGCGAGCTGACCAGCGCGCTGAAGGCGGTGAGCAGCGCGTTCGACGGCACGAGTTCCGCGGCCGAGCCACCGCCGCCGGGACCGGCGCATGCGCTACGGCCCCATCCTCCGATTCCCGCCGTGACGTCGGCGGCTGGGGACGGCAGTGCGGACGCTGCCCTGGCTAAGGTCGTGCACGATGAAG
>JBAUAR010000143.1:0-1693 GCA_049675875.1 Streptosporangiaceae bacterium | reverse complement strand
CGCGACAGCTGCGGCGACTTCGGCACTCACCGGCCCGGCCGTGCCGGGCGCGGACGCCAGCTCCAGGGTGAACGCGGCGCCGGCCGGCGGCGGCGTGAGCCGTACGCGGATGCCCGGCACTACGCTTCCGGCGGCCGCCGCGACCAGGTCCCAGACGTCCGGATCCTCGTGCATCCCCGGAACTGGGCAGCCCGCCGCCAGCGCGGCAAGGCGGGTGCCCTCAACCGTCAGCGAGACCGGCCCTGCGACGTCGACGACGACCGCGGACGACTCCGCGACGGCTGCCTGGAACACGCCGCTGGCAGGCACCGGCACCGGTCTCGCGGCCGGCCGCCAGCGCCGCAGGGAGTCCGTGCTGGTAAACGCGACCATCGCCAGCCGGCCATCCTGGCCCACCAGCGACGGGATGGCCATCTCACTGCGCTTGTCCCCGGCGTCCGAGGCCAGCACGGTGCCGGAGTCCGATCCCGGCGCCGTACCGGCCAGCACGGGCAGAACCGGCACCAGCAGCCGGCTGGCGGCGAGCGCCGCGAGTACCCCGCGCTCGCTGCCGGTGCCGGCCGCGTAAGCTGCCAGCGCCGCCGCGACCGCAGGTTCGGCCTCGCCGCGATCGTCGCGGTAGCGCTCGTCGGCGCCCCTCAGCCTGGTCACCGGCTCACTGTATGCCTGGTGGGAAGACATTTCGCGATAGAGTCACGTGGGACTGCAGTGCGTCCTAAGGGGACAGGGTGAGCCAGGTTGACCAGGGCCCGAGGCCCGTCGCGCCCGGCACACTCATGCAGAAGCCCATCCCGCCGCGTATGGTCGAGCCCTACCTGGCCGGCCGGCGGTCGGTCATCTCCGGCTTCGTCTACCGGCTCGCTGACAGTCAGTCCGGCAGCCCGCGTCAGCTGCACCGGCTGCTCGGGCTGGACTATGACGGCTCTGACTTCACGCCGGATATGCCCGAGATCTACATGCTGCGGTGGCGCGCCGTCAGCGGCGAGGGCTACCAGGTGCCGCTTTCGTCCGAACGTGGGGGTGACTGGTCGCTGCAGCCGCCGTTCACCGGGACCGGATTCACCGGCCTTGACGACGGCAGCGTGGCGGAGTACTTCGCCGACCCGATGCCGGTGCCCGTGGGTGCGGAGATCCATCGCATCGGCGCCGATGGCACCAACTTCATAGCCCGCTACGACGGCCAGGTGTGGCTCCGACCGGCAGAAGGATCAATACTGTGCGCTACCGCCTGATGGCGACTTACGACGGATCCCCGTTCGAGGCGGGAATCGGTCCGACCGAGGACGACATCGTGCTGTTCGCGGCGTGCCCGCCGCCCGAGGCGCTCGGCTTCGAGCCAGCCACCGGGCACTGGCGCAAGCAGTTGCGGTTCGCCGACGTCCAGGCGGTCTGGGAATCCAGGCCGGTCGGCATGTTCGGCGGGGAGCGGTGCCTGGTGCTCGACGACCTCGGGGACCGGCTGCACATCGGCTACCTGGGCCACGACGGACTCAAGGCGGAGCAACTCGGCTACTGGCAGGTTGACCGCGGAGTGTTCGAGCTCATCGCGCCGCGCACCGAGGTGACCAGCATCCTTGAGGAGCGCGTCGAGCTGACCCGGCCGGCCGGCCGGGCAGCGGCCGAGCGCAGCGGCGCCGGTCCCGAACGCACAGAGCCCGGCCCGCTTTACGGACCTGACCAGACCGCCGGCCCG
>JBAUAR010000142.1:0-14533 GCA_049675875.1 Streptosporangiaceae bacterium | reverse complement strand
GTCTCGAGAGCATCCTCGGCCACCCAATCCGCAGCTTTGCCTATCCCCACGGTTACTGGACGCCCAGGGTGCGCCGACAGGTTTCCTCGGCTGGATTCGACTCCGCGTGTGCTGTTGCGAACGCCTTCAGCTCTGCTCACGACCAGTGTCTCGCCCTTTCCCGGCTGATGGTGACGTCTGACACCGGCGAGGATGAGGTGGTGGCGTGGATGAACGGATCAGGTGCTCCAGAGAGGCCCCACCATCGGGCACTGGCGTTCGGCTGGCGCCAATATCGACGTCTGCAGGCCCTGCGCCCGGACCGCGGGTCTGTCGGCGGCAAGGATCGGGCGCCGTCCAAACATGGAGGTGAAAGTTGGCCAGCCTGACGCCGCCGGTCCTCGTCGGCGATCTCCGCATCGACGAGCCACTACCGGATCTCAACCGCTCTGGGCGGTTCGAAAGTGCGCGACTCTTGATCTGGCTCCACGATCTTCCCATCGGAGAGGCTGCCTTCGAGTTGCGACGACGGCCGCTCACGGCGGAAGAAGTTGCAGCCACGGTGTGGCCAAAGATACGCGATATGGTTTGCGGACACTGCGAGGATGACGGCCTCCCCGCACCCGACATCCTTGCCCAGGAAGGGCTCGACAAGCCGAGCCGACCGCCTTGTGCGCGTCGGCTCACGGCCCCTGAAGATGGGCCCCACGTGACGGTCGCCATCGCCACCCGACATCGCACCGAAGGCCTTTTGCGCTGCCTGGACTCGGTGACGCGCCTGGACTACCCCTCCTTCGAGGTGGTTATTGTAGACAGCGCGCCAACTGATGATCGGACCGAAGCTGCCCTTGCCAAGTCCAAACCGTGGCCCTTTCCACTACGATACGTCCGAGTCTCACGGCCGGGCGTAGCGATCGCGCACAACGCGGCGCTGGACAATGCCACCGGAGACATCCTGGCCATTACCGATGACGACGTTGAAGTCGATCGTCACTGGCTCTCGGTCCTGGTACGCGCATTTGTCGACTTCGACGCTGCGTGCGTAAACGGATTGATTCTACCCGCAGAGCTTGAAACTGTGGCGCAGTTGCTTATCGAGCGATCTGGAGGCTTCGCCCGAGGATTTACCCCCCATGTATACGAGCTCGATAAGCCTGAGCCTGATCCGCTGTTTCCGTTCACTGCCGGGAGATTCGGCTCGGGGGCGAACATGGCCTTCCGAACTGACTGGCTTCGGTCTCAAAGCGGATTCGATCCTGCCACCGGAACGGGCAGCCCCGCGCGGGGTGGCCATGACATTCTAGCCTACCTGAAGGTAATAACCGGCGGCCGAACTCTGGTCTATGAGCCCGCCGCAGTTGTGCGCCACTGGCACCGGCGCGAGTATGAAGGCATGCGGCGGCAGGCATTCAATTATGGCGTAGGACTCGGCGCTTATGTAGCTGCTGCAGTTGCAGCCAAGCCCACGCTACTGCCAAGGATGATCGCCCGCACAGTGCCGGCTGCCCGATATTTCCTGAGTCCGCGGTCCGCAAAGAACGAAAATCGCGAAGAGGGATTTCCTCGCGAGATCATCTGGCTCGAGCGCATCGGGCTGCTCCTAGGCCCGGCCGCGTATGCCAGCAGCCGGTTGCGTCTTGCTGCACATCAGCGTGCGGAACGATCGACCACGGCCGCACGATCTCGCTGATCCTGTCAGAACGCAAGCAGCCAGGCCACGTCAGGGCCGACACTGGCCGGTCGGCCCCGTCACCAGGTCTGGTATCGCCGTGTCCCGGTATGGGGAACGCCGTCTGCCTTCTGTGCAAGTACACGTAACCTGCCCGCTTGTCGGCGCGGCTACGCTTGCCCGGGAGCAATGCGCGTGCTGAACTCGGGCAGTGTCGACGCGCATCCGCGCTGGCAATGGGAAGGCGAACTGGACCTAGATGCTTTGCCCGGAAGGCACAAGCGGCATAATACGACACGATAGTCTTACGAATGGGTAACGATTTGCGGGTCCGTCCTGGTCGGGTCGACTGGTTGACCGTCACGACTGTGAGCCAGGTCACCGACTGCCAAGCTGCCAAGAGGTGGCGCGCGTGCCGGTGGCCTAGGTTGCGTATCGGAACAGGCTGTCGGTGACAGGCACGCAGGTAGATCCGAACTCAGGGCGGCCCGTCCGGCAGGCAGTGCGCGGCCCAGTGTCCACGCCCCTGACAATCATCCGGAGCTCCTGGGAGCGCCATCACGACCTCATCAGGAACGTCCTCACATTGCTGGCGACAACCGGGGTGTCGCTAGCACTGGGATTCGGATACTGGAATATCGCCGCGAGGCTATTTAGCCAGCAAGCCGTGGGCTACGGCAGCGCGGCCATCTCAGCTATGACGTTCCTATCTTCGTTCGGAACCTTCGGCCTCAATACTCTGCTTATCGGTGCCCTGCCAAAGCGCACGCAACGCGCCGGCCTTATAGCCGCGGCGATGATTGCAGCGGCACTGGGATCCCTCGTGCTCGCTGTAGCCTTTGTGGCAATCGCGCCGCATTTTACGGAGAACTATGATGACGTCGCCGGATCCCTCGGAGGGGCGGCAGTTTTCTGCTGTGGCGTTGCCCTTACCGCAGCGGCCGTGGTGTTCGATGCGGCGACTATCGGTATGCTGCGTGGCGGCCTTCAGCTTACTCGCAACATTACGTTCGTGGTTACTAAGATAGTGACACTTCTGGGCGGTGCGCTCGCTCTGCACTATACCGTAGGCCTAGGGATATTTGCCTCCTGGGTTGCTGCCATCCCAGTGTCCCTTTTCGTAGTAGCGGCCACATTCTGGATCGGTGGCGGCGCCCTAGTCTTGCCAAGACCTGACTGGACAATTCTGAGGAGCCTGAGCCGGTCACTGGCCGCCCATAACTGGCTAAATCTAGCGCTGCAAATGCCAGTGTTGCTGACACCAGTGCTGGCGGCGTCAATTCTGGCACCTTCGACGAACGCAGCGTACTACGTCGCAACTACTGTGGTCAGCGGCATGCTCATCCTTCCGGCGCACATGTCGACCGTGCTTTTCGCTATGGGGTCGGCTGACCCCCAAGCGCTGCCTGGCAGGCTTCGGTTTGCCCTTCGCGTCTCGCTGCTGGTCGGACTAGTCGGGTTGGTCATCTTGGGCCTCGGAGCGCACCTCATACTGGGAGTATTCGGAGCTGGCTATGCCCGTATCGCCACACTGCCGATGCGAATCATGGTGCTCGCATCCTTGCCTAGTATTCCGAATTCTCTCTATATAGCTGTCGCACGCGCCACCAACAAGCTGTCCCGCGCTGCCGCGCTAGTTACGGGCTTTACGATCCTGTACTTCATCGCAGTGGTGACTGGCGCATTGAACGGCGGTCTGGTCGGGATGTTGGTCGCGGCCTTGGTGGTTGTCACACTGGAGGCTGTGGTGACGACTCCCATTGTGCTTCAAGCAGCGAGAGACGTAGGACGGCACCGGCGAGCCGCAGAGAATGCTGCTTCGTCCGCGCTCGTCGGCTCACAGGGGCGGTGGTTCGGCGGCCCGGCGTCGTCGCCTATCGCTGCTGATCACGAACGCCAGCAGCTCAGGGCCTTGGCCGTGCTGATGTCACTGGCAACCCCGAATACGGCTACAATGCTGGCGATTACCGGCGACAGCGACCAAGGATCGCAGTCGAGGCGGTCGAAATCGGATCCATAGCCGAGCTGGGTCTTACTGATGCTTCCAACTTGGCGGGCCACGATTATGGGCTCAACCTGACGGGCTAACGCCTGTGGCTCCTCAGCACTGGCTGTTGATCAAGGGCAGTTGGCGAAGGAGCCACCTGATATGGACGAGGGGAGGAGATCCTTGAAGCCAGCGGCGAGGCGCTGGCCATCTGGATCGCCAAGGAGGAACTCGATACCTGCTCGCCGCCCGCCAGCACCAAGGCAGCCACCGGGGCCACCAACCGGGCTCTCGACGGCGCTGCCTGGATGGCGTTCGGGTCCGGAACCTGGACAATCAGCGGCGCCGGATGCGGTTGCACTGCGAACGCAAGACGATCAGCAGTGACGCGTGCGGGTGACCGGACCCTCAAACTCGAAGAGCGGGACTACTGCGCGAGCATCGATCGATGCTGCCTCGAGTACTACCTGAGTTGGCTTCTATCCGCGGCAGAAACGTTGCCGATGGCGATGCATCTTGCCAGAGCGGACGTCCCTTCCTCCGGGTAGCAACTCTCGGTCAACCGAACGCCTCCGCCGTTACCCAGTTCCCGGATGCTTAGCAAAGCGGCCATGGAGCACGCTATGGTCTACCCCCACTGCACTCCCTAGCGAGCCGTGCGCACTACACTCATCCGGTCATGGCCCGCCCCGGGAGCTCTGAAGGCCTGACTACGCTGGGTCAATCGATTGTGGAGGAGTACAGCCCATGGACCCGCAACCCAGACCGTCAAGCGCTGACACGGCGATGGCCTCATTGTCCGAGCGAAGCGAGGACTCGGCTAGGCGCGGTGCTGAGCCCGCTCCGCTTGTCACTGTTATTACGCCGGCATACAACGTTGCGCCATACATAGGCGAGGCCATTGGCTCGGTACTCGGCCAGCACTTTCGTCGCTTTGAGTACATAATCGTTGATGACGGATCGACCGATCAAACAGCTGACGAAGTCCGTAAGTGCAGCGACTCTCGACTTGAACTAGTTATGACACCGCACCGAGGGCCTGCTGCCGCCAGGAACGCGGGCCTAGCTCGGGCTAGGGGACAGTTTGTAGCGTTTCTCGACGGGGATGACCGCTGGCATCCCGATTTTCTGGAGAGACAGATTGCAACTCTGCAGTCGGTTGGCAAGGATTTCGCCGCGGTCTTCGCGAGGTCTCGAGTTATCTCCCAGAACGGTCGGCTGTATGCTTTTCGCTGGCAGCGCGCCGGCCGCTACGACTTCGATGACATGCTGATCGATTCCTGTCCGCCTCGGAACGGTAGCTCGCTGCTTATCCGGAAGAGTGCGTTCGACGCAGTAGGTTGCTTTCGCGACGAGCACACTGTCAGCGATCTGGACATGTGGCTGCGTATCCAACGGGATTCGGGTATGCCCTATTTCCTCGGCGTCACCGAATATCTTCTTGACTTGCGAGTTAGGGCGGGAGCCATGAGCCGAAATCACTCGCAGCGATTCGAGAACCTTAACCTCCTAATCAGCGAGCACTCTCCTGACCTCCGTCGACACCCTGTCGGTATGGCCTATGTACGCGCGGCCGTATTCGCGTTCCGGGCCGGTCATGAAGATATTGCCGTCCATTGGGCGCGACTCGCACGGAAAGCGGGTTTGGCACGGCTTATCCGTGACTCCTATGGCTGGCGACTGATCGGCTGGACCATGCTTTCGCCTCGTGGACGTGTGGCGCTGCGCAGCCTCGACGCTGTCTCTCGCGCTTTTATCGGTCGTGCAATCAGGGCTCCAGGGGGCTTGCTGCGCTAGCTGACCCACGCAGTGTGAAGCTGGAACGCGTTCACAGTCAGCGGGAACCGGGCCTGGTCGAGCGCCGGGCTGATGCCGATGTTGCCGTTCAGCGGCCCGGAGCCAACAAGTTGCCGACCGTCGATGGGTCAACGGGCGCATCGACACCGGCAACATTGCCGCCGAGGGGTATGCCGGCCAGCAAACACGCCACAAACAGCCGGGCTCGGAGCCGATATAGCCCTGCCACGGCCTGCGATGTGTACGCTTGACGCCGAGGTCTCGCGCTGACGGCAGTCACTGCCTGAGGTCGGTCGCTGAAGCTAGCTACGAGAGAGGGCATGGGACTACATAGGCACAGCCAGGACCCGCGAATCCAGCCGCTGGTTGGTGCCCTTGTGGCTGTGGTTCTCGTGCTAGCTGTCACGGGAGTCGCCGTCCGCTTTGCCTGGATGGGCAGATCGTCTGCAGCCGCGTCGGCCATGCGGACGGCTGCAGGTAAGTCCACGCCGCCGTCCAGACAGTCAATCCGGGGCCGCTTCGAGTTGTCGACCGGAACCGCATCCGCGGCGCCCTCCGGGACGCCAACCAGCAATGAGTCGGCGGGAAGCTCGGTCGGCTCGGCCGCGGTGGATTCACCGCCCGGTAGCATGCCAGGCTGGCAGCTTGTCTATAGCCAGAACTTCAACGGAAGCGGGCTGCCGCCAGGCTGGGGCGCGTACCAGGGGCAACCGGGCGGTGACAGTTTCGGCCAGTGGGATCCCGCCGACGTTGTCGTCAGCGGCGGTGCGCTCCATCTGCTGGCTAGCCCTAGCGCTGGGGCCGGTTACTCCACCGGCGGTGTCATGTTCACTGGTAATCCGCAGACCTACGGCATGTACCTGGTTCGGATGAAAGGTGACTACGAGCCCGGCCTGCAGATCTCCGATATCGCCCTACTATGGCCGAACAGCAGCGTATGGCCGCCCGAGATCGACTTTTATGAGGACAGCGGCGGCACTCGGGCCAGCTACCTTGCCACCGTCCACCCTGGGCCTAGCGGAAACGACTCGAATCAGGTGCACGACGCCGTGAACTGCGACGCCACCCAATGGCATACATACGGCGTCCAGTGGACTCCTAACAGCATCACCTTCACTGTCGACGGGCACCCAGCGGGTGCCGTGGTTCCCACCAGCGGTCTGCCGGCCTGGCCAGACATTCCGATGAACCTCGCCCTGCAGTCGCAGAACCTCGGCCCAGCCCAGCCCAGCCACTCAATCGAGACTATGACCGTCGACTGGGTCGCCGAATATGCCATGAGCTAGCTCTGACTTGGCCGGCATACGGCCGGGCGGGTGCTGGCCCGGTTGGTGGGCGAGCACGGCGGGGGTGATGTGTCGTACTCGACGGTCCGAGATTATGTGGCCAGGCGCCGGCTGCAGATCGTCGCCTAAGCGGGTCGGCCGCTTGGGGCGGGGTGCGTATCGCAGACCCATCCGCCGACGGCCGAAGCGGAGTTCCATGACCTGCGGGGTGACCCTTGGGCGCACGCGCCCTGGCAGAACTGGCCGGACCAAACACCCCACTACCCGCAAGGCCTTAGCCAGGGCCACCCGACACCGTCACCTCGGGGGCAGTTCGACTTGACACTGCCAGCGGCTAGGACCTCGACTCCTATCGAGGACCGACTGGTCCCGGCACCACGATCTGACTGCCGGCCGGGAGCTCGTAGATGTAGATGCCGTGACTCCTCGTGAGCGGTATCCACTCCGACGAGTGGGCCAGCGAGGCTAGCAAGATGCGGAAGCTGGCCGGGGGGGTGGTCGGATATGCGGCATTGTACGCTATCATACTCGGACTTACCATTACATATGATGGTTCTAGTCCCTCAGTGAACCGTACCGCAGTCCTCGCGAGGAGATCAGCCACGCTGGGCGTGGGCAGCCCTTTATCGACGGTGCCGCCCTGCCCGAATATCGGCGACTCGGTAAACAGGTCGTAGCGCGACGTGTCCGCGATCGGCGCCCCTGTAGTAGGTAGAAAGATAACACCGGGCGGAGCGGTCTGGAAAAAGGAGGTGACGGTGTCGACTTCGAACTGGGAGACAGTATTAGCTGCGTCGTCACCGAAGAAAGCAGGCAGCCACAACGTTAGCGATATTGCCATTGCTATCACCATGCGTACGGCGGTAGCGCGCGTTCCCTGGTTGCGTGTGTGTGCCACCGCGACGTCGGCTTGGTGTGGCCGACGTCCGACGCTGAAGGGCCTGCGAGACCTGAGCCCAGACTGCCCGCGTACAGCAAGTGCGGGCAGCGGCGCTAGGGCTGCGGCTACCAGCGCAGCCGCCCAGGGTAGCGAGAACAGGTAGACCCGCAGAACGCCTTCGTCGCCGTAGGCGCCTAGCACTAGCACGACGATTGGTGAGTACGCGAGAATGAAGAGTGCCAGCGCGGTACGGCGTGATCGGCGACGCAGCCAGGCGCCGATAAGGGCAACCGCCCAGATCCCCAGCGACAAGGCCCCCGCGCAGTATTGGATAAGCTGCTGACTGGGCCGGACGGGTGTTCCGCTGCCCGAGGGTGGAGTTGCATTGCTGAAGAAGTTGCCGAATGATTTCAGCAAGCCGAAGTGACTGTTGACGAAGCCGAAGCGCGGCAGAAAGTATCCGACTGCTACGCCGGCGAGCAATAGTGGGAGCCAGCGCGGCCGCAAGAGGCCGGCCACAGCGAGGCAGCTGAGCTGAACCATCACTATATACGGTGACAGTTCGTGACTGAAAGTCAGGACAAAGAACACTAGGATCAGCGTCAGCACAAAGGGCTGGGCTCGCCTGATGCGCCAGTGCGCCCAGTACTGACGCCGGTCTGCGCGGTCGTGATCATGATCGAGTCGGCGTTTCTGGCCGACGGAGTTACCACCGAACGCCCAGCGAAGTGCTATTGCTATGACACCGAGACTGAGCAGAGTGCCGAGCGCCTGCGGCGAGAAATAGTCCTGGGCTATCCAGTTGCTCGCTGAGTACAGCAAGATGGCCATCCATCTTTGCCGAACTGGCAGCGATAGCGCGGTGTAAGCCATATTTAGCAAGGGGAGCGCGGCAAGCTCGGCCACTAGCTGAGCCCATTTCGCGTAGGCGAGCGGGCTCCCTACTCCAGCAACCTTGTCGAACCAGGCGGCGAATGCGAAGAATCCTGGCCAGTTCTGGTAGATGTCGACATGCCGATCCAGCTGACCGTGCGCATTCACATACTGGACAACACCGATGGTCTTATACAGCCACGAGTACCTGCCCTCTTGGTAGACGAGTGGCGCGGTGCCGTAGAGCATGACGACGAGTGCAACGGCATGCAACGCCATCCGCACCCTCGACAGCGGCCGGTGAATGAGCTCCATTGCAGACGATGCGACAAGCAGGGCCAGGCCGAGAAAGAACACGATCGGCAGCGCGGTGACCAGTCCGTACGGGCCTACATGAGCCACGTCTATCCGGCTGACGCCGACGGCCCACAGTACAAGGCTCGCCGGCAGCAACCCGTCTGACGGTCGTGGCCTGAACCGGCTGCGGCGAGCTGCTTGCACGCGAGCCCCAAGCCGGGCCGAGTCGACGACCGCGCTCACCGCACCCGTTTCTGCATGGCAACGCGGCAGTAGCGTAGTGCCCCGGCCAGGACACCGAGCGCCTCGCTGACCACGAGTCCCTTACCGCGTGCCTTGAAATTGCTTGCCTGCGAGGCTCCGCGCATCCGCGCCCAAATAACAGCGGAGTAACCCATGCCGCGCAGGAGCAGGCCGATGGGCATTTCCCCGGTCAGTAGCCGCTTCGCCAGGTAGGCGCCGAGCCCGTAACCGTAGGAATAGACCTGCTCGGCCAGGGCCAGGTCGCTATCGCGGTGCCGGTGCCACACCAGCGCACACGGCGTGTAACAGATCCGCTGCCCAGCAAGGATGATACGGACAAAAAAGTCTATATCTTCACCGCCACGGCATGGTGCGCCGGCTCCGAGCAGTGGATCAAATCCACCGAGGCGGGTCGCTACGTCGCGCTGAACGGCAAAGTTGGCGCCTGCACCGAAGATGCCAGCGGTGAACGGGTAGAGCCGGGACGCTTCACGGTGCTCCGCCAGGTCGTACTGACGTGGCTTGAACGCCTCGCCTCGGGCGTAGCGGGAGTCGAAGTAGCGCTCGGCCGGCGCGTCCAGGGATCGGGCGGCAACCAGACCCGTGACACAGGCCGCGTTGGTGTCCGCAGCGAAGCCAGCGACCAGTGCGGCCGGCCACGCATCATCGACGATGACGTCGTCGTCTGTGAACGCCAGCAAATCAAAATGCGCAATATCGATCCCGTGGTTTCGGGCCCGCGAGAGGCCAGGGCGGGCCTCACAGGTGTAGCGGATCCTCGGATCGGTGGCCGAAAGCTCGGCAACGACCCTCTTGGTTGCTGCGTCGGAAGGCGCATTGTCGACGACGAGGAATTCGATCGGATCATAGTTAACCTGCTGCAGCGAGGTGAGGCAGGCTCGCAAGGAGGCGGGACGGTTCCGCGTACAAACGATGACGCTCACGCCAGCCCCAGACTTGTCCACAGACCGCTCCGGGCATGCCACCTGGGCCGCCCGCTGCGCGCCCGCCGCCACATGGTCGAGCTGCTGATCCAAGCCTACGTGGGACTGCAGCGCGCTGGCCAACTCCGCGTGAGCGGCAGCCTGAGCCCGCGCCGCGAGCGTCATCTCGGGCTCGACGTGAATGGTGACCTGGCCGATCGGGGTACCGTGGATCCGAATGAGAAGCCGGGCCTCGGTATATTCGGCGGCTGCGAGCTCGGTCAATCCCTGCAGGTCGCCTGTATCGAGATCGAGCACGCCGACCCAGGGCCCAAGGTCGGTCGTCACCAAGCTTCTCCCCTAGGCGCTGGCCGCGCCCCCCCGTCATAGGGGGCTTCCACCTCTCTCATCTCGGCGTCGGCCGCGACCCGATGCGGGCGCTGTCGGTGTTGCCCGGTATCGCGTCCCTGATGTCTGCGGATCATGCTGACGACCAGGGCCACCACGCTCAGTAGCGCCTCGATCTCAAACATGCCAACCGGATGCCACCTGTGTGCCCACAGCGCGAGCGTGGCCAGGAGAGTCAGCACCGCGAGGCTGAGCACGATCGACATGCCAAACTCAGACCAGTAAGCGAACCGCGGCCAGTTGGCCATTATGGCCCGGCCAGGCACAAAGAAGGCGAAGGCAAGTGCAAGCAAGATCCGCGGCAGGCCGACCGCGCCCTCGATCACGAGGCCGATCAAGCCCACGGACAGCGTCACGCCAGCTGCGTCGAGAAGGTCTCGCAGCGGGCTGACTGGCGCGGCGCTTCGCCTGTCGATACCCAGCACACTCAGAGTATGCACTAGTCTCTGCACGGGTTATGCAGCTCCAGTCAGGCCGGACGCGGAGGCGAGAGGATGCGAAGCTGGAAGCTGGTACTTGCTGTTGCGTTGGTGCTAGGGGTTGCCATCTGGGGCGTTGGCTTCGTTGGCAGTCGCGATGAACCCACGGGCCTTGGCCATGCAGCCGCCAGGATGCCAAACTTTGCCAAGCTGAACAGGGAGGCCACCGCGAAAGGGGAGATGACCCCGCTCGGCACGCCCGAGTTCAGCGCGACCTTCACTTCCAGCAAGCTGAGCAAGACGCTCTGGTCTACCTGTTTCCCATGGATGAATCAGTCATCAGGCTGTACCGACTTTGGCAACGCCGATGAACATCAGTGGTACCTGCCCAGCCAGGTCCGCGTTACTGGCCAGACACTGGCACTTGAGGCACAGCAGATTCCGACTGCCGGTTTCGATAAGAACGGCCAGCCACAGGAATACAACTGCCGCTCCGGTATGGTGACGACATATCCGGGATTCCGCTTTGAATATGGCTACGTCCAGGTAGAAGCCTGGATACCCGCGAGCCTGGGACTGTGGCCGGCGATCTGGCTGGCTGCCGCCAATCAGCAGTGGCCGCCGGAGATAGATATGATCGAGAGCTGGGGCATCAAATCAGAGTCCGCTGTATTTTTCCATCCGGTCGGCGCCGCGCCGGCAGCCGGCCATATGAATCCGCCGATCGGCCAAGGTTGGCACACCTTCGCACTGTCGTGGACTCAGTCGCAGCTGACCTGGTTCGTTGACGGCAAGGTAGTCCTGACAGTGCACCAGCAGATTCCGCATCAGCAGATGTATTTCATCGCCAATCTTGCCGAATATCAGCCAACCAGCACTCCGGCGTACTGCAATGGTCAGCTGCTGATCCGCTCCATCAAGGTCTGGAGGCTCTAACCGTTCGGTGCTATGGCAGCTCCACGGGACGGGCGGCGGTGTTCGACAAGGTCGCCGAGCGCTATGACCGTGCTTAACGATTGGCCTGTCGCTCGGCAGGGACCAGCGCTGGCGCAAGGTCGTCGCCCGGCGGTCGACGGCGGGGCTGGCCAGCTCGATCTGGATCTGGCCGCCGGTACGGGCACCTCGTCGCGAACCTTTGTCCGCCGCGGCGGACAAAGCGTGGCGGGTGACGTTTCCTCGGCGCGGCCGTCGGGGCCTGCAGGCCGGCCAGGTTAGGTTCCTGACCTTTCGCCCGGATGTGTGATCGCCCTCGCCGCTCACGCCAGGCGTGCAAGAATTCGGCACGGGAGCGGGCGGCTGTCGCGCCAGCGCAGATGTTGACGGCCATCGAGCCGATGTGCCGTGCTGAAGCTCGGGTACGACGCTGCCTGGCGGCTCGGAGGGGACGGATGAGCAAGCGGCCGGGGATCATCGGCATCGCGATCGTCGTCGTGGTAGCTGCCTCGCTTGTCCTGTGGCTGGGCTTCGACAGACCCCGGTCGGTCGCGGTCGCCCATCAGGCGAAATCTCCAGCCCCTGCCGCCGCGAGCCCTGCCGTCACGCCTACGCCCAGTGTGTCGGCTACCTCACTGACGCCGCCCGCTGATGCTGCGTATGAGGCGGTGCTGCCCCAACGGCCGCCTGCCTTCACGGCATCATTTGGCGAATCGCAGCTCAACACGTCTATCTGGGGGACGTGCTACCCAGGGAGCAACCTAGCTGTCGGCTGCACGAACTTTGGCAATCCCGACGAGTTTGAATGGTATTTGCCCAGTCAGGATCAAGTCTCCGGCGGAGTGCTAAGGCTAATCGCTCAGCGAGAGCAAACTGCAGGAACGGCACAAGACGGCAGCCCGCAGACGTATGGTTGCCGGTCTGGCCTGGTCACAACTTATCCCGGCCTCCATTTTCAATACGGCTTTCTACAGGTCGTGGCCAAGATTCCGCACGCGGCCGGGCTATGGTCTGCGCTTTGGCTGGCAGCTGCTGACCAGCAGTGGCCACCTGAGGTGGACATGATCGAGAACTGGGGCGTTGACCAGGAGTCGGCTGCGTTCCTGCACCCCTACCCGACCTCCCTCGGGTACGTCAAGGGCCTCATTCCGGTGAGCCTTACGTCGGACTGGCAGACCTTTTCGCTGTACTGGACCAGTTCGGAGCTGGAGTTCTTTGTCGGGTCGACGCTGATCATGACCGTCACCTCGAATGTTCCGCAGCAAGAGATGTACTTCGTCGCAAACGTAGCTGAATACGAGGCGGCTGCTCCTGGCAATTGCTCAGGAGAGCTCGATATCCAGTCACTCAAGTACTGGCCGCTTTCATGACCAGGGTGCAAGCCACCACGAAGTGCCGCGCGCAGTAGCCGATCCAGATAGGCTCTGCTCACTATGACCAGCCCCGTGCCTACCCGGCCCGACGATCGTGCTGGGTCGGCGGACCGGCTTAGGGTCACAGTTGTCATCTGCGCGTACACCTTGAACAGGTGGAGCGAGACCAAGTCAGCAGTAGCCTCCGTCGTCGGTCAGCGGCCGGCGCCCGCGCAGGTGCTGCTCGTGATCGACCACAACCCTGAACTCGCGGCCCTGGCTCGAGCTGAACTGCCTGAGGTGACAGTGCTGGAGAGCTCCGGCGATCCAGGGCTATCCGGGGCGCGGAATACCGGCCTTGCGGCTGCGACGGAGCCGGTCACGGCGTTCCTGGATGACGACGCCGAGGCGCAGCCTGGCTGGCTGGCGACGCTCATCGAGCCGTATGAGGACGCCGGGGTCGCAGCAACCGGAGGCGGCGTGTGGCCGCGGTGGGCCGCTTCGCGACCCGACTGGCTGCCACCCGAGTTCGACTGGGTCGTTGGGTGCAGCTACGTAGGACTCCCGGTCGGCCCTGCGGCGGTGCGCAACCCCATCGGGGCGAACATGAGTTTCCGCACGCAACTCGCGCTGGAGGCTGGCGGCTTCAACGGGAGCGTAGGCCGGATCGGTACCCGGCCCAGGGGCTGCGAGGAGACCGAACTGGCGATCCGGGTCACCGCGACGGCGGAAGCCGCCGTGATGTATGTGCCGGCGGCGGCTGTTGACCACCATGTCGGGCCGGAGCGCACGCGGTTCGGCTATTTCGTGCGCCGATGCTGGCACGAGGGCCAGTCGAAGGCTGCAGTGGTCGGGCTGGTCGGCGCGTCGGCAGGGCTCTCGCGGGAGCGTCGGCAGGCGGCGGTGATCATACCGGCGGCCATCAGGCGAGACCTGGGAAGCCTGTGCCGTGGCCGCGTCGCGGGCGGTAAGAGAATAGTCGCCTCCGTCGTTGGCCTGGCCGCATCTGCTACTGGCTACTCCGCTGGCCGCGTTACCCGGAACGCGAGGCCGTCTATCCGGCGCTAGCGGCACGATGCCCGGGTAGGACCTGCTCAGCGGCCGCCTAGCCGCGACGGACCCGGCGAGCCCGATGAGCTGAGGGATCTCGCCTCGAGTGCACCTGGGCATAACCCGACCAGCCTGTTCCTGCTCTCCGGTGCTCTGTTCCTGCGCCGCGACGCTCACAGGTTCCTGCACTGCGACGCTCACAGGTTCCTGCACTGCGACGCCGGTGACGCTACCCTGCGTAATTGACTGAATGCGATGTGTAATAATGGCGGCCGGGAACGGCCGATGACGTCGCTGAGGAGATGTAGCGGATGGGCAATGCCGCTGACGCAATTGCGGGTGACGAGGCGGCGGGGCACCATCATCTCCTGCCTTCCGGGAGGGTGCCTGCGTCCCGCTGGCTGATCAGCGAGCGGGGCCGGATCGTCGACGCTCCA
>JBAUAR010000141.1:0-2653 GCA_049675875.1 Streptosporangiaceae bacterium | reverse complement strand
CGGCGCGAGCAGCAGCGCGAGCCACCCGATGCGCCAGGCCAGCATCGGATACCGGGCGGCCAGTAGCAGCGGCGCCACTACGAGAACTGCGACCACGTGCTGTGCCAGGCTCGCCGGGAGCGGGCCGATGGGGTGGCGCGATAGTCCGGCCGGCAGCGGGCCGTGCGCGCCCGCCACCCCGTGGACAGTCGCCGCATTGAGGATGCACAGCAGCCCGACAGCCGCACAGGCAGCCCAGCGTTCCTGCGCCGAGCGTCCCCGCCAGGCAGGCGCCGGATCTGGTCCGGTCAGCACCCGGATGAGCCCGTCCCATGCGGACCGCGCCGCGGCCAGCGCCACATCCTGAGCGGCACGTCGCCGCGGCACGCTGGCAGGCTCTTCGGTCACGCTCTCAGCGTAGGTCGCCCGGTCGGCGCAGTCGTCAACCCGACGGGTGTCATACCGGGGTATCACGGCACCGCCGCAGCGGCCTAAGCTGCCTCCCTGGTACGACCACGCAGTCGGCTCCGTGGGGTGACGACCCAGCGCCTGGCTGCCGTAGCTGCGTCTCGCCACCGCGGGTCTCGCTGACCGCCCTGGCGGTGGGCGCGCTGGCCGCTGGCGCTGTCGGCGGGCACCTGGCACGCGGGGTGGTGGACGTGCTGCGCAATGTGGCCGGACTCGTCGGCATCGGGCTGCTGTGCGCGGCTGTCTCCGGTGGCGGTCTGGCCCGGGTAGGCCCGACGAGGTACCTGGTCCCGGGCGTGTACGGGCTCTACACGCGGTAGCACCCGCCCGCGCTGAGTACGCCGTGGATCTGGCCGGCCCGACCGCCGCACGACATCGGCGCGGCGATCTGCGTCGGCGTGGTGTTCGCGTGCGGACTCTTGGCGGTCACGGTGCAGGGCGCGCGACACGCCAGGGGAGTGAGGTCGGGATATCGGTTGCGCAAAGGCAGCGGGCGGTCCCAGGCTCGGTGTTCATGACCGAACTCGAGGTGCGGCAACTCGCCGCGGACGACTGGGCACAGCTACGCACCGCCCGGCTCGCTGCACTCGCCGAAGCGCCCTACGCGTTCGCGTCGACGGTAACGCGTGAGCAGCAGTTCACCGAGCAGGACTGGCGGGAGCGCGCCGGCCGGGGCGGGACCTTTGCCGCGTGGGACGGCGACGCGATCGTCGGGCAGGCAACCGGCCTGGACAGTGGCGGCGGCGACTGGCACCTGGTCGGGATGTGGGTGTCACCGAAGGTCCGGGGCAGCGGCATCGCTGACCGCCTGGTGTCCGCCGTGTGCGACCTCGCGGAGCACTCGGGGGCCACCTCGGTCACCCTGTGGGTGACCGAGGTGAACGGCAGAGCGCGGGCGTTCTACCGGCGCCTGGGCTTCGTGCCAACCGGCGGCCGCCAGCTCGTCCGGCCCGAAGAGCCCGACCACTGGGAAGAGGAGCTAACCCGGCCGGTGCGCTGACCCGATCTCCGGCGTCGGGTGGTGCGCAGCTGGGCCGGGATGTGGTCAGTGCCAACTGCCGGTTACTTAGTCCAGCTTGAAGGCGCCAAGCCGGGGGCCGTGCGCCTTTTGAACTGAGTGTCCACCTGGCAGGTCAGCCAGCCGACTGCGAGGTCTGGCCGGTGTCAGGGCCGCGGGCGTGTTCGCCGATGCCACGGCGGACGTAGTGCAAGACAAGCGGGACGTCGGGGTTAGGCACCGCGAACTCCAGCCTGCCGCGCGCGGTCTGGCAGACGACGACGGTAAAGCCGGCGTATCCCAACGGCTTTCCGTCCCGGTAGTCCCGACGTGCCGGTTCCGGTGGTCAGTGGCGGGGTCGCGGGGCCGGGTGTAGGTCGCGGTCACCGTCTCGCTGATCCGTAAGGCGTGCCGGTCGGGGGTGAACCAGAACGGATGGAGGATGACCGCATCCGGGGTGGGGTCCATCTTCCGGGCCAGGTACCGGGCTGAATACGGCGGGTACAGGCCGCGTAACAAACATGCCACCCGCCGTGCCTCGCGGCGATCGATGGCAGCTATGTCAGCGCGCCGGGCTGCCGCCTTCGGGGGCAGGAAGCCCCCCCTTGAGCGTCTCCCACCCGTTGCGCGTTCCGGCTGCGTGCTTTATCCGCGCCGAGCGCACCGTCACCACCTACCTCGATACTGGCGCCTGGCTGATGCCGCTAAATTGCGGTATGGCCCGCTGTCGACCCATTAGCGCAAAGGCGGTTGACACTGGAAGCGGCTTTGCAGTCGCAGTCGCGATCAGGCGGTCCTATTGCAGCACGTCAAGTCTGTCGGACGTGAACGTCTAGTTACCTGTGGCTACTGTCCCGCGGTCACGCTGCTGTGGGTGGTGCGTGACTGTGCAGCACTCTCTGGCGGTCGGGGCTGGTGGCTGTTGTTGTGCCGTCGGGGTTGAGGACGAGCTGCCAGCCCCATCGGTGCACGGCTGTCAGATGGTGAAACTGGCAGAGCAGGCAGCAGTTGGTGACGGAGGTTTCGCCGCCGTCGGCGCGGTGGCGCAGGTGGTGGACGTGGCAGCGGACGGCGGGAGCATCGCAGCCGGGGAAGCGGCAGTGCTGGTCGCGGCGGGTGACGGCGCGGCGGATGTGGGCGGGGATGGTGTCGGTGGCGGCGCCGATGTCTAGGGGCAGGCTGATGGCACCGGCGGGGCCGGTGAGGTGG
>JBAUAR010000140.1:0-9848 GCA_049675875.1 Streptosporangiaceae bacterium | reverse complement strand
CGGCAGCAGCTGGCTCCGGATCGCCCGGCGCGCACGGTGAGACCGAAGCGCTCCGTGAGCAACTGCTCAGCTACCGAGTCTTCTGCGAGAGCCTGGCCGACCTCGGACACCAGCTCCCCGAACCCGTCGCACTGGCTACGTGACGTCCCATCAGCGAAGGCCGGGCGCCCCCGCGCCTGGCCTTTCGGTAGTTCCAGCCGATGATCCTGGGTAGTCCTAGGTCAGCCAGTTCTGCTGCCCGAACAGTGGGCCAGAGCGCCGGCGCTCATTGCGGGGGGTGGGGCCGATGACGGAGACGAGAAGTGAGAAGCCGTCTGGGCGGAACGTTCTGGACGAACTGGACTCCCGCATCCCGACGAACTTCTACTGGTACCTGGCCGTGCTGGCCTGCATCGGCGGCTTCCTATTCGGATATGACACGTCCAACATCGGGTCAGCGCTGGGGTTCATTCCCTATCACCTGTCGAGCTTTGCCACCGGGTATCTGGTGGCCGGGGCGTCGCTGGGCGCCGCTGTCGGCGCGCTCGCGGCCGGGCCGCTGACCGACCGGTTCGGCCGCAAGATCCTGCTGATCACCGACGCGGCCATCTATGCGGTGGGCGCGGTGTTGTCTGCGGTGACGGTGGACGCGGGCATGCTGCTCGCGTCCAGGACGCTCATCGGGCTGGCGATCGGCGCGGACTCCGCTATCGCCACCGCCTACATCGCCGAGTTCGCGCCGCGCAGCAGACGTGGCCAGCTGAGCATCATTCAGCAGTGGATGATCACGGTGGGGATCCTGGTGTCCTACCTGGTGGCGGTGATCATCCTGAAGGTCGCGCCGGGAAGCGCGGGCGGCGCTGACTGGCGGCTCATCCTCGGCCTCGGCGGGATCCCGGCGCTAGTCGCGGTGGCGTTGCGATCCCGGATGCCCGAGTCGCCGCGCTGGCTGATGCTGCACGGCCGTGACGACGACACCAGGAAGGCCTTCGGCCGGCTGGGGATGGAAGTCACCGACGATGAGGTCCGCCGGGCGGCGGGTGAGCTAGCCGGGCAGGAGCAGCAGCGCCGGCGCAAGACCCAGTGGACCGCGGGGGTCCGGCGGGCGCTCATCATCGTCTGCGTGTTCTTCATATTCCAGCAAATCACCGGTATCAATGTGCCGTTCTACTACGGCCCCACGATTCTGTCGGGCTTTTTCCTCAGCGGGCACAATGCAGTGAATGCTGCGGTGGCGGGTGTCGAGGTCACGGCCATCCTCGGAGCGGTGAACGTGGTCGCGACTTATTTCGCGTTCCGGTGGATCGACAAGTTCGGCCGGCGCCCGCTGGCCATCGGGGGCTACGCGGGCATGACAGTGTTCATCCTGCTCGCCGCCGTCGGCGTCGCGTTCCTGACCGACATCCCCAAGACCGTCGTCGTCATGGTGGGGTTCTCGTTCTTTATCACCTCGTTCGCCATCGGCGTCGGCGGGACCGGCTGGCTGATCCAGGGCGAGGTGTTCCCGACCGCCGTCCGGGGCCGGGCGGCGGCGATCGGCGCGTCCGTCGACTGGCTGGCGAACTATGCGCTCATCGAGGCGTTCCCGGCCTGGCACCGGGCGATCGGACTCGGGGGCGTCATGGTGTGCTTTGCCGTGCTGTGCGTGGCTGCCATCGGGTTCGTTTACCGGTTCCTGCCCGAGACCAAGGGACTGTCGGTCGAGGGGGCCGTGCACGTCTTCGAGCGCGAGGCCGCCGGATCGGGACCGACGCCGCGGCTGGCTCGACCGCGATAACGGACGGCGGCGCGACCACCCGACGGCTAACCGACCCCGGCCGAAGGCGCTCGCGCCTCCGGCCGGGGTCGGGTGTGGACAGACCTCCGGCACGGTGCCGGGGTCGCCGTCGATTACGTGAAACCGACGTTGAGAATGAAGTGTCCGAGCCTCAGATTGAGCACTCCACCGCCGGCCCAGTGCACGATGAATGCCAGCAGGATGATGGCCACAATCGCGACCACCACCCAGAAGAAGAACACAACGATTGCGGGGAGTGCATACCCCGCCACTGTTCTCGCTCTAGCCACGGGCCGCAGCTACCCAGCCGCACGCGACTTATTCTGCACTCTGGGACCAGCGCGACCGCGGTGTTACATTGGCGACGCTTGCGGGTGCAGCTCAACCAGGGAAGCGAGTCGAGCATGCAGAAGTTCGTGAACGACCCGGTCGGCTTTACCGATGAATCCCTCGCGGGCATCCTGGCTGCGCACCCGGCGATGCTGCGTGCTGTCAGCCGCCGCGGCATCGTACGGGCGGACGCGCCAGTCCGGGGGAAGGTCGCAATCGCCACCGGTGGCGGGTACGGGCACCTGCCGCTCTTCCTCGGTTATGTCGGCAGCGGGCTCGCCGATGGGGTGGCCATTGGTGACGTTTTCTCGTCACCAAGCCATGCCGAGATGCTGGCGGTAACCCAGGCGATCGACGGCGAAGCAGGCGTCTTCTACCTCTACGGGAACTACGGCGGCGACGTCATGAACTTCGATCTCGCCGCTGAACTGGCGGCCGACGAGGGGATCACCGTCGCGTCGTTCCAGGCCAGTGACGACGTCGCGTCCGCGCCGAAAGGCAAGGAGGCCGACAGGCGGGGGGTAGCCGGCATCTTCTTTCTCTACAAGATCGCCGGAGCCAAGGCGGACACGGGCGCGAGCCTCGGCGAGGTCGTGGCGGTGACTCGGCATGCCGCGGCCCGGCTTCGCTCGATGGGCGTGGCGCTGTCGCCGTGCACCGTCCCGGCGGCGGGGCAGCCGACCTTCACGGTGGAACCCGGTCAGATGGAACTCGGTATGGGCATCCACGGTGAGCCCGGGACCAGGAGCGGGCCGCTCGAGTCCGCCGATCAGATTGCCGGCCACCTGGTCGCGACGCTGCTTGACGACATGCCATTTCAGCCGGGCGAGTCGGCGGCGGTGCTTGTCAACGGCCTGGGCGCGACCCCGAGCGAGGAGCTGTACATCCTCTACCGTCGGGTGCACGAGCTGCTGGCCGACGCGGGTATCACCGTCGCCCGTGCGTTCGTCGGCGAGTATGTGACCTCACTGGAGATGGCTGGCGCGTCGGTGTCGCTGCTCAAGCTCGATGACGAGCTGACCGCGCTGCTGCAGGCACCCGCCGAGTCGCCGTTTGTCGTGTTCCGGTGAGCACTCTCGCGGAGGTGATGGCGGGAGTCGCCGTCGACATGGCCGGCTTCCACGACCAGCTGAACCGGCTGGATGCGGTCGCCGGCGACGGCGACCTCGGTAACACGGTGGCGATGGCGGCCCGGGCGGTCCTCGCCGCGATCGATGCCAGCGGCGATGCCGACCCGGCGACGCTGCTACGCCGGTGCGGAACCGACGTGGCCACCGGGGCGCCGTCGACCACGGGCACGCTAACCGCGCGCGGCATGCTCGGCGCTGCCAGGGCCATCGGCGCGGCGAGTGACGAGCCGCCGGTCCGGCTTCTGCACGCGGGGTTCGCGGCCGCGCTAGCGGCTATCCAGTCGGCCGGCAAGGCGGCGCCCGGCGACAAGACGATGATCGATGCACTTGGGCCGGCCGTCACCGCGCTGGGCGAGCACGCTGATGCCGGCTCGCAGCTGCCCGCGGCGCTGTCCGCAGCGGCCGCTGCGGCCAGGCTTGGTGCGGAGCAGACCAGGAACATGACACCGCACGCGGGCCGGGCGCGGTGGCTAGCCGAGCGCGCACAGGGCGCCGAAGACGCTGGCGCCCGCTTCGTCGCGCTCGTCCTCGAGAGCGCCGCAAGCAGGCTGGACGACATGCACGAATCGCTGGGGCCCCGGTAGCGCGCAGTGCCGCTCGTGGCTCTAGCTGGCTATGGTCAGGTCAGCCCAGCAGTAAGGCGTGTAGTTCAGCCCGAAGATGTTGCCCTGCGCCAGGAACGACAGCCGCGCAAAGCGCAGTGCCGTCGCCACGGTGGCTCCGGGACTCAGCAACTGGTCGAAGAATAGGGCGGCGAACTCCATCGCCAGGTCCTGGCTGACCCTGACCTCAGTGCCGATGACACCGGCCGCGTTGCCACCGCCGACGAATACGTCGATGTAATTGAACAGGGCCTCGGGGTTCAGCTCGGCCGAAGTTCGAGGGCCCGGTGGCCAGCGCACTCAGCGGCGCGGACATCTCCTGGCTCGTTGGCTTCATCGCGGCCGGCGGCCTGTACTACCCGTCTGCGACCAGACTGGCTGGCCGCAGCCGGCTCACCCACCTTCGGCTCGGCGGCGGCCAAGTAGACGACCCGCCCGCGGTGGTGCCGGCGCTCGCTAGCCGGCACCCCGCGGCCGTCGGGCTCAGCCCCTCGCGGAGGATAGCCTCACTGCCCGGCTAGCGAGATAGCTGCCTGCATGCCGACGGGAGCTGGCGCTCGCCCGGCAGGCACGCGCCATCCCGGAAGCCGAGGGAACGCAGGAGGCATGCCATGCAATTCGGGATCTTCTCGGTGAGTGACATCACCCGAGACCCGGTGTCGGGGGAGACGCCGAGCGAGGCGGAGCGAATCGCCGCGATCGTGCAGATTGCCCAGCGGGCCGAGGAAGTCGGGCTGGACGTGTTCGCGATCGGCGAGCATCACAACCCGCCGTTCTTCTCTTCCGCGCCTACGACGCTGCTGGCGTTCATTGCCGCGACGACCGAGCGGCTCATCGTGAGCACGGCGACGACGCTGATCACGACCAATGACCCGGTGCGCATCGCCGAGGAGTACGCGATGCTGCAGCACCTGTCGAAGGGGCGGTCGGACCTCATGCTGGGCCGCGGCAACACCGCGCCGGTGTATCCGTGGTTTGGCCAGGACATCCGGCAGAGCCTGCCGCTCGCCCTGGAGAACTACAACCTGCTGCACCGGCTCTGGCGGGCGGACGTCGTGGACTGGAAGGGGAAGTTCCGCAGCCCGCTGCAAGGCTTTACCTCGATCCCGCGGCCACTGGACGACGTCCCGCCGTTCGTGTGGCACGGCTCGATCCGTACGCCGGAGATCGCCGAGCAGGCCGCGTACTACGGTGACGGGTTCTTCGCCAACAACATCTTCTGGCCCAAGGAGCACTACGTCCGGCTGATCGGGTTCTACCGGCAGCGCTACGCCTACTACGGTCACGGCACCGAGCAGCAGGCGATCGTCGGGCTCGGCGGCCAGGCGTACATCGCCCGAAACTCGCAAGATGCCAAGCGCGAGTTCCGGCCCTACTTCGACGAAGCCCCGGTGTATGGGCACGGGCCGTCGATGGAGGAATTCATGGACCTGACACCGCTGTCGGTGGGCAGTCCGGCCGAAGTCATCGACAAGACCCTGACGTTCCGTGAGCACTTCGGCGACTATCAGCGGCAGCTGTTCCTGATGGACCACGCGGGCCTGCCGCTGACGACGGTGCTGGATCAGCTGGACCTGCTCGGCGGCGAGGTCGTGCCGGTACTGCGCAAGGAGATGGCAGCGAGGCAAGACCCGGACACACCCGAAGCTCCGACCCACGCAAGCCTGGTGCAGGCAAAGTACGGGAACGAGGCGCCACGTCAGCCGCGGCCGAACGCCAATCGCGGCGACAATGTGACGGGCGGGTCCCCGTATCAGGACACGGCTGCTGCGGAGTCCAGCCCGGAGTACCCGGAGCTGTGATGCCAGACCGCCGGCAGCGAAGGACCGCGAGGAGGACGTCCTCATGAACAGCCCCGATCACCGGCCATTCGCGCTCGTGATCATCAGTGCCGGAACTAGCGATCCCTCCTCGACCAGGCTGCTGGCTGACCGCATCGCCGACCGGACGTGTGAGCTGGCCGCCTGTCACGGCCGGACGGTGACGTCGAGCGTCATCGAATTGCGCGAGATATCCACCGACATCGCCAGCGCGCTGATTTCGCAGCTGATCACGCCACGGCTACAGGCGGCGATCACGGCCCTCGGCGAGGCCGACGGGATCATCGCCAGCACTCCTGTGTACAAGGCCGGCCCCAGCGGCCTGTTTACCTCCTTCATCGACCTGCTGGACGACGACCTGATCATCGCCAGGCCCGTCGTCCTGGCCGCGACCGCCGGGACGGCTCGGCACGGTCTCGTGGTTGATGAGCAGATGCGCTCCATGTTCGCCTACCTGCGCGCGCTGACGATCCCGACCTCGCTGTTCGCCGCGCCCGAGGACTGGGGAGACCCGGCCTTGAACAAGCGCATCGACCGGGCTGCGGTGGAGTTCGTGCTGCTGATGGAGAGCGGCTTCGCGGGCAAGATCAGGGACGCGTCCTGGGAGAGCTATGAGCACGAGTACGGCGGCAGCGGCGGACCCGAGGCGGACGTCGACCTCGACACCGACCTGATGAAGCTCGCGGCCGGCGGATCTGCGACCTAAGCCGGTCCGCGGCGCTTTCTGCGTCAGCGGGGCGGCCGCGACCGTGCTGGCGGCCGAGTGCTCGGCGACCCCGTTCCCCTCGCGGTGGTCTTTGTTCTTAGCGGCCCGCCCAGGAAGGTCATGCACCCGTGAGGTGTCGCGCGCCGTCGCGCCGCGCACGCTGCTCAGGGTGCGGAGAGGACCCGGGTGACGTAGCGGGCCATGGCCGTCGGGAGTTCGCCGCGGCATCGGCTGGCCGCGGCGGTGCTGGCATCGGTGAGCACGGCGGCGGTGGCGACTGTGGCGCGGCGCAGGTCTGCTGCGTCGAGGCCGGCGACGGTGGCATCGATGCCGGGCGGCAGGTTGCCGGGATCGTGGTCGAGTACCTGAGACAGGCCGTGCCAGGGGTACAGCGCGCCGGTGGCGGCCGCCCACAGCGCCCAGATGTGCTCGCGTGCGTGGTGGAGCCGGTTATGTGCCTCCCAGAGTGAGCCGCGGCGCAGGTACTTGTCGGCGTCGATGAGGGCGCACCAGCCCAGGAACGCCCACTCGCGGATCTGATCGGCGGTCACCGCGTACGCCGGGCCCTTGTTGTCGGCCGGTTCGGTGTCGGCCGGTCCGGTGTCGGCTGGGGCGGGTGCGTCTGACAGGCCAGCTGTGTTGTAGAGCCAGACGAAGTCGGGGTGGGCCTCGGTGCTGCCGCGTATCTCCGCGTCGGCCATGACCGTGAGATCGAGCTGGCTGCGGTCGGCGAACTGGGCAAAGATCCGGAGGATGAACCGGTCGGCTGGCCCGTACCGGTGCCGGAGCACGTCAACGAGCACGCCGAGGCCGGGCAGGGCCGCGACGACGTCGGCTTCCACAGCCCGGACCTGCTGCGCGCCAGCGTCGCCGGGATCGGCCCGGACGCCGAGCGCCGCGTCGATATCGGATAGGGCGTCCGCCGCGCCGCGGCCCAGCGAACAGCCGACCAGCAGCGACGTTACCGACGGCGTGGTTTCGCAGTAGTCCAGCAGTCCGGCCATGAGGCGCCGCTGGGCGCTCAACTCGTCCGGCAGTGCAGCTAGCCAGGCCTGGCCACCGGCGGCCGCGGCGGTGGGGCGGGAGCTGTGATCGTCAGGGCCCGTTCCCGAATCGGGGACACTCGCGCTCAATGCCGCTCCCGTGCTGCTGGTGTGCTCGGAGCTTACCGGGGCCTGAGCCGTATTCGGATCCGCGCGTGTACTGGCTGATGCGAGGTCGCCCTGCGGTCGTTCCCGTCGGCGGTTGTCCTTGCCGATGCCGCTGTCGTACGGTTTAGCCGGCCGCGAGCCGCAAGCTCGAGGAGACGTGGCAGTGTCCATCTGGGCACCGCCCGATCGTCGTTCGTGCGACAGGTCAGCCACAGCGGCCGCCGTTTTAGCCGAGAGGGAACGAACATGACGGGCAATCAGCCTAGGGACGCCGAGGATCAGGTTCTGCTGGGATTCCTCGCTGCCCAGCGCGCCTCGGTGCTGGCAATCGTGGCGGGACTGGACGAGGAGGCGTGGCACCGGTCGGTCGTGCCGTCGGGCTGGACGCCCGCCGGGCTGGTCGAGCACCTGGGCGGCGCCGAGTGGCACTGGTTCCAGGGGGTCGTGGCCGGCGTGCATTTCGAGCCGCCGCCGGGGGAGGAGCTGCCGCCCTATGACCCGATGGCAGCGTTCGTCACGGACGAGCCCGCAGCGGAGATCATCGAGTTCTACCGTGACCAGTGCGCGCGCTCGGACGCGGTGCTCGCGGTGACGCCGCTGTCGGCGGCGCCGCGTGGCAAGCACGGCGTGCCGGGGCAAGACGAGCCGTCGGACGTGCGGTGGTGCGTGCTGCACATGATCGAGGAAACCGCGCGACACGCCGGTCACCTGGACATCGCCAGGGAACTGCTCGACGGCCAGACCAGGCTCGGGGGGCGCTGAGTCGCTGACCCGCTGACCCGGCGGGCCGCTGGTGTCGCGGGGGGCTGGTGTCGCGGGGGGCTGGCGTCGCGGGGCGCTGGCGTCGCTAACCCGCTGACCCGGGCGCTGCTGTCGCGGAGGACTGGTGTCGCGGAGGGCTGGTGTCGCGGGGCGCTGAGCCGCTAACCCGCTGACCCCGCCGCTGGGCGCTGGTGTCGCGGAAATGTGGTCGTGCGGTTCCCGGCGGCAATGGCCGGTGGTTCGTCCTCGTCCGGTCAGCTGGTGTACACGCCGGTCGGCTTGTCGTGGTAGCCCTTCGCGCCGATGGCCTGCGCGAGCGGGCTGCGCGGGTCCTCGTCGGCCGTGAGGGCGTCGAGCACGGCGCGGAAATCGTACCGGGGTGACCAGCCCAGCTCGGCGCGGGCACGGGCGTTGACATAGACGCGGCCGATGGACGGGAACATCCGCCAGCCGCGGCGAGCGTACTCCTGCTCGTAATCGGGGAACAGCCGCTGGACCACGGCGGGCGCGTCCTCGCGCAGCCCGGCCAGATCGCCGGGCGCGAACGGAGTTGTCGCGCTCACGATGTACTTCCCGAATCCGATCGCCGCTGCCCGCTCCATCGCCAGCAGGTGCGCCTCGGCCACGTCCGCCACGTCGACCCGCCGGTGCAGGAACTCGTTGGCCTTAACGTTCGCGTCGGCATACTCAGCGCGTACTTCGTCGTGGTCATCGCTCTCGGGAAAAAACCGGGAGGTCCGCAGGACGATGACGGGCAGGCCGTGCTCGGCGTGGACGAGCTCGCACAAGTCCTCGGCGGCCGTCTTGGTGACGCCGTAGATGTTCCGTGGCCGCGCTCCCACGTCTTCGGTGATCCACGCGGCCGGCTCGCCCGCTGCTGGGGTCAGGGCGCGGCCGAACGCGCTGGTCGTGCTCGTGAACACGAAGCTGCCGACGCCGGCCGCAGCGGCCTCTTCCAGCAGCGTGAGCGTGCCGGCGATGTTGGTGTCCACGAACGCCTGCTTAGCGTGCGAGCCCACATGCGGTTTGTGCAGCGTCGCGGTGTGCAGGACCGCGTCGACGTCCGCTACGCACTCGCGCATGACAGCCCGGTCGGCAACGGACCCGATCACCGTCGTGTTAGGTGATCGCCTGACGTCGACCCCGGTCACCTCGTACCCCCGATCGCGCAGGACCCGGACCAGGGCCTCGCCCAGATGGCCCGCACTTCCCGTCACCAGTATTCTCGTGGCGGTCGTGGCGGTCGTGGCGGTCGTGGCGGTCGTGGCGGTCGTGCCGGTCGTGCCGGTCGTGCCGGTCGGGGAGTTCTCGGCGGTCACGGCGGTCAGCGTACAGGCCGGCATTGCGTCCCGAGCTTCGTCCGCTGGGGAGATCAGGCGACGCCGACGCCGACGGCAGGGGCCGACGGTGGGGCCGGCGGTCCGGGCGGCTTCCCGCGGGGGTTACTCCTCGCCGATATCGGCCAGGCTCCGGCGCAGTTCGATGATCAGCGGATCGCCATCGGGCAGGGTGCGCTCCAGGCGGTCGATGGTGTCGCGCAGCACCACGCGGGCGTCGCCGTAGCGCCCCAGCTGGAGGTACACCTGGGCCA
>JBAUAR010000139.1:0-2028 GCA_049675875.1 Streptosporangiaceae bacterium | reverse complement strand
CGCCCAGGCCGGTTGCCGGGTTGTAGAGCTCACCGGGGTTACCGGAGTAGAAGAGGTTGTCGTTGCCGGTGCCCACCTGATTGAGCGGCGTGACCGGGCTGTTCGGACCCGCGGCGAGGGCGTAAAGGTTCGGGTTCCACAGCCCGATCCGGTGCCCCAGGTAGGAGTCGATGACTGCCGTCGAGCCGTTGAACTGGGGCCCAATGAAGCTGGTACCGCCCCAGCCGCCCTGCAGCGCCGGCTGGCCGATCGCCACGAACGACGGCTCGTAGAGCAGGTAACCGCTCACCGGGTCTGCATCCGCGGACACGTCGGGTACCGCCCGGCCGAAGCCGATTCCCGCGACGAGCGCGGGACTCGAGGTGACGTTCCAATCGGTCGGCTCGAAGAGGAACGTGCCCGACGCCACCGGCTCGTAGTCGATCGGCGTCAGGTACTGAACCCCGTGGTAGTTCGACGTGCCCGACACCTGCGTCTGGTAGGACGGCTCAGGCTCCATGACGCTGAATCCGCCGCCGCCGCCGCCGATGTTCGCCTCGGCCGCCTGAGCGTAGGTCTCGTCGCTCGTAGCCGCGGTCGCCGACCACAGGTAGTCCCAGCCCCAGGCTCGCTGGTTCGGAACTGTCACCGTCGCAGACCCGTCGGGGCCGGTGATGGCGGCCGTCAGCGGCAGCGTGGTGCCGCCAGACGCGGTGGCGTACGGACTGTCCGCCGGAGTGTCGACGGACAGGTTCGTGGTCCCGATGTCATCAAAGGCGTCGTAGGCACCCGCGTCCCCGGCGGCGTCGAAGACCGACTGGCCCTGGTCCGCCAGCTCAAGGAACGCCTCATCGAAGGCTGCCTGGTACGCGGCCGTCTCCGACCCCTCCACGACCGAAGCCGCGAGGATAGTCTCGGACTCGCCCCAGCTAGTCGAAAGCGTGTCGGCGGTGTTCTTGCTGGCAGCAGTGAAGAACGCGTCAATGAACCCCGGGTCGCTATTCGGCGCCTGGTAGTCGATCACGTTAGCGCCCGGAGCCAAAGCGCCGGACTGCTCCAGGTCCAGGTCCGTCTCGCCCGAGCCGACGGCGTCGCTCGGGGCACCAGGCCCGCCGTCGACGTTGTCCACGGTCAGGGTCCGGCCGGTGGCCGACACGTGCGCGATGTGCTTCCAGAAGTACTGCGGCGCGCCGGGGTCAACCGCTGCCAGGGTGACAATGCCAATCGTCTCCCCGGACCCATTGGCCTTCTTATACAGCGGGTCGAGCCCGTAGTTGGCAGCGAAGTCAGCCGGCAGGAAGTCGCCAGGCTGGTCCCCGGAGGCGGACGATGACGTCGCGGTCACCCCGGTGCTCAAGTGGATCGCGTGGCTCGCAAACGGCGCATAGTTGGTGAGCCCGAGGACCGCGAGCACGTCGTGCGCGATGCGGTAGGGCAGATCCGGCGCTCCCGTGGCGCTGTAGACCGTCTGGGCCGGGACCTTGTAGCCGCCAGCACCGTGCTGCGCCGGGACATGGAAGTTCTCCTGCGTGACGGAGAGCGCCGCGTCGAACTCACCGGCCGTGCCGGACGCCGACACGTCCACGTTGCCTGGGTAGACAGTCGTTGTGATGCCAAACGACGCCAGGTAGTTCGTCAGCGCGGAGACCACGGCCGACGTCTGGCCGTACTCGCCGGCGAACTGGCTCACGGAGTCGAAGCTGGTGAGGCCGCTGGTGACGGCCGACTCCAGCTGACCGAGATTGCGCTCCCTCAGGATGAAGGAGACCTGCTCGGGAGTGTTCGACGGAGTAGTGCCGAACCCCGACGCGCCTGGCAGCGCCGACGCGAGCAGCCCGGTCGGTACCTGCTCGGGGGCATTCGACCCAGGGGTGGACGAGGCCTGGGCTGAGCCGGCGGTCGCGGCGACGGGCGCGGCAATGGCCAGCACCCCCGCAGCCAGTCCAGCGCAAAGGCGCATGCGAGAAGAAAGAGCCATGCTCGGGGCACACTCCTGACGTTTGGTGGCGTCCGCTGAATGCCGACTGCCTGCGGCTGACAGGTGAGTCT
>JBAUAR010000138.1:0-5045 GCA_049675875.1 Streptosporangiaceae bacterium | reverse complement strand
GGTCGCCGCCGCGCGACCCGCCGGGCTCGACGCGCTGATGGCGGTTGAGACCGAGTGGATGGTCGGCCTGGACGAGGCTGACTTCGTCCCGGCCTTCGGCGGCACCGGCTACGGTGTCAGCCGGTTCGTCGGCGCCGCCGGCTACGTCCGCGACGTGGTCGACAGCCTGGATGCCGCCGGGGTCACCGTCGAGCAGATCCACCCCGAGTACGGTCCGGCGCAGTTCGAGGTGTCCGTCGCCGCGGAGGATCCGGTGTCCGCGGCGGACACCAGTGCGCTCGTGAAACTAGTCATCTCAGCGGTGTCGGCCCGACACGGGCTGCGCGCATCGTTCAGCCCGGCGGTCCTGACCGGCACCGTCGGTAACGGCGGCCACCTGCACGCAAGCTTCTGGCGGAACGGCGGCAACCTGCTCGCCGGCGGTGCTGGCCGGCACGGCCTGACGACGCTCGGCGAGTCGATACTGGCTGCCCTGCTGGACAGCCTGCCGGCGCTGCTGGCGATCGGCGCGCCCACGCCGGCGTCGTACCTGCGGCTGCAGCCATCCCGGTGGGCGGGCGCGTACCAGATCTGGGGAGTCGAAAACCGCGAGGCCGCGATGCGGCTGATCGCCGCGCCGGCTGCCGACCCTGGCAAGGCCAACGTCGAGCTCAAGTGCTTCGACCTGAGCGCGAACCCGTACCTGCTCACCGGCGCCGTCATGGCCATCGCGCTCGGCGGCGCGGCCCGGCCGGGGACGCTGCCACCCGAGGTCAGCGGCGATCCTGCCGCGCCGGGCCACCCGCAGGCCGGGTCAGTGGTCCGGCTGCCCGCCAGCCTGGCCGACACCGTCACGGCGCTGGCGGAGAGCGAAGACCTGCGGGATGCCCTCGGCGAGGAACTGCTCAGCTCGTTCGCCGCCGCCCGCCGGGCCGCCATCACGCTGGCGGCCGGGCAGCACGACGAGCAGGTAATCGCCGACGCGCGGTGGCTGATCTGACCGTGACAGACTCCGAGCTCGTCCTCGTCGATCACCACGTGCACGGCGTGCTGCGCACCGACGTCGACCGCGCCGCCATCGAGGCCCTGCTCACCGAGTCGGCCGCACCACCGCCCGCCGGAACCACGGCGTTCGACTCTCAGCTCGGCTTCGCCGTCCGCCGCTGGTGCGCTCCGCTGCTCGGCCTCGACGCGCACGCGCCGGCCGACGACTACCTCCGCAGGCGCCGGGAGATCGGCCCGGCCGAGACCACGCGCCGGCTCCTGTCCGCCGCCCGAGTTGCGACCTGGCTGGTCGATACCGGATACCAGAGCGACGAGGTAACCACGCCTGCTGAGTTCGCGGTCATCAGCGGCAGCGTGGCGCTGGAGATCGCGCGGCTGGAGTCGATCGCCGAGCAGGTGGCCCGGTCCGGCTCCGCCGCCGCGAGCCTCGGCGCCGAGGTCACCGAGGCGATCCAGCAGCGGGCGCAGACCGCGGCCGGGTTCAAGTCGATCGCCGCCTACCGGGTCGGGCTGAACCTCGAGCCGGCCCGGCCAACCCCGGCCGAGGTGACGGCCGCGGCAGCGGGGTGGCTGCGCGCCGCCGACGCCGGCACCGTCGCCAGGCTGGCTGATCCGGTGCTGATCCGGCACGGCATCTGGGCCGCCCTCGACACCGGCCTGCCGCTGCAGCTGCACACCGGTTACGGCGACGCGGACTCACGGCTGCACCGGGCGGACCCGGCCTTGCTGCAGGACTTCCTCGCGGCGAGCCAGCACACCGGCGCCGCGGTGATGCTGCTGCACTGCTACCCGTATCACCGGCAGGCCGGGGCGATGGCGAACCTGTTCCCGCACGTCTACCTCGACGTCGGCGAGGCGCTCAACCACGTGGGCGCGCGGTCGGCCGCGATCGTGGCCGAGGCGCTCGAGCTGACCCCGTTCCATAAGATGCTCTACTCCTCCGACGCGTTCGGCCTGCCTGAGCTGCACTACCTGGCTGCGGCCGCGTTTCGGCGGGACATCGGCGTCGTCACCGGCGGCTTCGTGACCGACGGAGCGTGGAGCGCGGCGGACGCCGCCCGGGTGGCCGAGATGATCGGGTCCGGCAACGCACGCCAGGTTTACCGGCTGCCGGCGCCATGACCCGCTCGCCGGCGAGCGACCGGTCGCCCCCGGTCGCCGCCAGTCGGCATCAGCCGCACTGTCGGGTCCGGCGCCGGTCAGGCCGCAGCTAACCACCCACCGCGCGGTAGATCGCTCGCACATAGCGCTCGCTGCGATCGGAGCCGATGATGCCCGGACCCATCTTGTTCATCATGTACGAGATCGTCATCCGCCGGCCGACGTCCATGATGATCACTGAGCCGCCCCAGCCGCCCCAGAAGCAGATCATCTCGTCCGGGATATAGGGGATGGTGTCCTGCTGCGGCAGGCCGTAGCCGATGCCGAACCGGAGCGGAGCGCCGAGGACCAGGTCCACGCCGCTGGCCTGTTCGCGGAAGATCAGTTCGACGGTCTCTGGCCGAAGCAGCCGCACACCGTCCACCGCGCCGCCACGCGAGATCACCGACAGGATGCGGGCGACCGAGCGCGCGTTGCCGTGCCCGTTGACCGCGCCCAGGTCGGCGCGTCGCCACGCAGGCGTGTTCGCCTCGCTCGCGTCGACGAAGGGACCGGTGAACGTCTTCACGGCGAGGTTGTCCGGGCCGAGCGCGGCGAAGTCCACCGGCAGTGGCGGCGGAGGCACCACGGCCGCGATGCGGTCCCAGTCGCGCTCGGCGGCGCCGATCTGGAAGTCGGCGTCCAGCGGGCCGGCGATCTCGGCTGCCACGAACTGCTGGAGCGAGCTGCCGGTGATGCGGCGCAGCACCTCGCCGATCAGGTGCCCGAAGTTGAGCGCGTGATAACCGGAGGCGGTGCCTGGCGGCCACCACGGTGCCTGGGCCGCGTACCTGGCGGTGGATTTCTCCCAGTCATAGAGGTCAGCGATGACGGCGGGCTGGTCCAGGCCGGAGACCCCCGAGGTGTGCGACAGCAGGTGCCGGACCAGCACGTCCTGCTTGCCCGCCGCCGCGAATTCCGGCCAGTACCGCGCGACAGGGGCATCCACGTCCAGCTCGCCACGGTCGACCAGCATGAGTGCGGCCAGGCTCGTCACGGTCTTGGTCGTCGACCAGACGTTGGTGATCGTGTGCCGCTGCCAGGGCTGGGTCTTCGCCTCGTCGCGGTAGCCGCCCCACAGGTCGACCGCAACCTCGCCGTCAAGGTCCACCACGATCGAGGCGCCCAGCTCGGCGTCCGCGTCCAGGCACTGCTCAAGCTCGCGCCGCACGGCGCCGAAGCGGCCATCGCAGGTCCCGTCGATGTTGGCCATGACTGCCCGTCCTCCTGGCCGCGCAACGACCCGGCTCCACTGCCGCCTCCTGATGCGCCGACCCCCGGCTGGCAGCGTAAGGCGTGGTCGGGCCAGGCACAATGGCTCAGCGGGCGGTAGCTGGCTCCGGCGGCAACAGCCGCCAGCTACCGGGCGACGGCAGGCCGGCTCGTGGCGGCAGGCCGGCTCGCGGCACGCCGCCGCCGCACGGCAGCGGCGAGGGTCTCGAGCACACCCGCGGTCATCTCGATGTCCATGCACGCGTCGGTGATGCTCTGGCCGAATACCAGCTTCGCCGGGTCCTCCAGATCCTGCCGCCCGGCAACCAGAAAGCTCTCCAGCATCACGCCGACGATGCCCGGCTCCCCCGCCGCAACCTGGTCGGCGAGCGCCCGCGCCGCCACCGGCTGCCTGCGGTGGTCCTTGCCGCTGTTGCCGTGGCTGGCGTCGACCATCAGCCGGGGCGGCAGGTCGCAGTCGGCGACGGCCTCGAGCGCGGCGCCCACGGCGGCCGCGCCGTAGTTCGGCCCGGTCCGGCCACCGCGCAGCACGACGTGGCAGTAGGGATTGCCCGCGGTGGTGACCACGGCAGCGGCGCCGTACGGCGTCACGCCGAAGAAGCGGTGCCGTGTCGCGGCAGCCCGGCACGCGTCGATGGCCACCTGCACGTCGCCATCGGTGCCGTTCTTGAACCCGACCGGCATGGACAGGCCAGAGGCGAGCTGCCGGTGCACCTGGCTTTCTGTCGTGCGGGCGCCAATGGCACCCCAGGCCACCGTGTCCGCGATGTACTGCGGAGTAACGGGGTCGAGCCACTCGCAGCCGACCGGCAAGCCGAGCTCGAGGGTGTCCAGCAGTAGCCGTCGTGCCGTCCGCAGCCCCCGGTGCACGTCGTGGGTGCCGTCGAGACCCGGATCATTGATGAGGCCCTTCCAGCCGGTGACGGTGCGCGGCTTCTCGAAGTACACCCGCATCACGACGAGCAGATCCCTGGCCAGCGAGCTGGCGAGCTCGCGTAGCCGGGCGCCGTATTCCAGGGCCGCCGCCGGGTCGTGTACCGAGCACGGGCCCACGACCACCAGCAGCCGGTCGTCCGCCCGGTCGAGTACCGAGCAGATGTCGACCCGCGCCTGCTCGACCGCCTTGGCCAGGCCGTCGTCCAGTGGCAGCTCGTCCAGCAGGGCCGCGGGCGCGAGCAACGGATCGTAGGCCTGGACGCGCGTATCGCTGGTGTGTGGCATCGTGCGTTCCTTCCCGGCACCAAAGACACCCGCACGAGGGAGCCAGGTCCCATTACACGCGAAAGGACAGAGACGACGGTCTCTGTCCTCCTGGCTCTGAGCGGTGGATCAGCGCGTCGTCGGCTGCCCGCTAGCCCCACTCAGAGCCAGCGTAAAGCGCCAATACCACCGTGACATGGCTGTCATGCTACCCCACGGGCCGACAGCTGAGGCCGCGGGCCGCCCTCCAGGCGGGGCACTTGCCGCCCCGGCCTACCACTCCACCAGCGTCCAGATTTCCGGGCGGAGCCCCGCGCCGGCGTCTACCGCGGCGAACCGCCGGGCGGCCTCCCTCAGATGCGACATCGCCTCGTCCGGCCGGCCGGCCGCGTGTAGCAGATCGGCGAGGTTGGTGAGCAGCGCGGCCAGCCGGTGCTGGTCGCCGAGGTGGCCGCAGGCGGCCAGCGCCTCCTCGGCCGCAGCCAGCG
>JBAUAR010000137.1:0-7122 GCA_049675875.1 Streptosporangiaceae bacterium | reverse complement strand
GGCCGGCCACGGCCGCTGATAGTGGCTCAGGCGGGCTGACCCTCGTCGGCCTCGGCGAGCTGCGGCGCGCGGCGGGCCACCACCTCGGTGATCCGGCGCGCGAGGTGCTGCGGCGTGAGCCCCTGCGCCTCGAGCAGCTGACCGCGCTCGGCGTGCTCGAGGAACCGCTGCTCCAGGCCGAACGTGCGAACCGGGGTGTCGATATCGTGATCGCGCAGCATCCTGGCCACTGCGTCACCGAAGCCGCCGACGCGGCCGTTGTCCTCGACGGTCACGACGAGCCCGGCCTTGCGAGCGGCGCCGGCTAGGGCCGGGTCGAGGGGCTTGACCCAGCGCGGGTCGACGACGGTGACGCCGATGCCATGATCGGCCAGCCGGTCCGCGGCCTGCGTGCACACGCCTGCCATCGGGCCGGCGCCGAGCAGCAGCACGTCGCAGCGCGCCGGATCGGCTGGCTGGCGCAGCACGTCCATGGCGCCGAGCTTGCTGACCGCGGGGATGTCGGGAGAGCTCAGCCGGCCAGGGAACCGCAACGCCGTCGGGCCGTCGCTGACCGCGACCGCCTCCCGGAGCAGCTCGGCGAGCCGGGCGCCGTCCCGCGGTACGGCCACCCGCAGACCGGGCACGAGCTGCAGGATCGAGCCGTCCCACATGCCATGGTGACTGGCGCCGTCCGGTCCGGTGATACCTGCGCGGTCGAGCACGAACGTCACCGGCAGCCGGTGCAGGGCCACGTCCATCAGCACCTGGTCGAAGGCGCGGTTGAGGAACGTCGCGTAGATCGCCGCGACGGGGTGCATGCCGCCCATGGCGAGGCCAGCCGCGCTCGTGACCGCGTGCTGCTCGGCGATGCCCACGTCGAAGACCCGGTCGGGATAGGCCGCCGCGAACTTTGCCAGGCCGGTCGGGTGCAGCATCGCGGCGGTGATCGCGACCACGTCCGGGCGCTCGGCGCCGATCGCTACCAGCTCGTCGCCGAAGACCTGCGTCCACGGCCGTGGCTTGACTACCGGGGTGCCGCCGGCGCTCGCCGGGGCCGCGGCAGGCGCCGGCGAGACCTGGTGCAGGCAGTCCTCCTCGTTGTCCTCGGCGAGCTGATAGCCGAAGCCCTTGCGGGTGATCACGTGCACGAGCACCGGTCCGCCGAAGTCGCGTGCGAGGCGCAGCGCCTGCTCGACGGCGTGCTCGTCGTGACCGTCGACTGGTCCGAGGTACTTCAGGCCGAGGTCTTCGAACAGCACCTGCGGCTGGAGGACATCCTTGATGCCCTTCTTGATCCCGTGCAGCGTCTCGAACAGCGGGCCGCCCACGAGGGGCGCGCGCGACAGCGAGAACTTGATGTAGTCGAGCACCTGCTCGTACCGCTGGGATACCCGGACCGACGCCAGGTGATTCGCGAGCCCGCCGATGGTCGGCTGATAGGACCGGCCGTTGTCGTTGACGACGATGACGAGCCGCCGCTCCTTGGCGGCCGCGATGTTATTGAGCGCCTCCCACGCCATGCCGCCGGTCAGCGCACCGTCGCCGATGACCGCTACCACGCTGCGGTGCCGCTCACCGCGGAGCTGATAGGCCTTGGCGAGCCCGTCAGCGTAGGACAGGCTGGTGGAGGCGTGCGAGTTCTCGACCAGGTCGTGCTCGGACTCGGCCCGGTTCGGGTAGCCGGCCAGCCCGCCGCTCTGCCGCAGCGTCCGGAACTGCGGGTACCTGCCGGTGAGCAGCTTGTGCACGTAGGACTGATGGCCGGTGTCGAAGAGGATCCGGTCCACCGGCGAGTCGAACACACGATGCAAGGCGATGGTGAGCTCTACCACGCCGAGGTTCGGCCCTAGGTGACCGCCGGTGGCCGTTACGACCTCGATAAGGCTGTCGCGGATCTCCGCGGCTAGCTGGGGCAGGTCCTCCGGGTTCAGTTCCCTGAGGTCGCGCGGGCTGTGGATGCGCTCCAGCAACGTCACCTGACCTGCTCCTCGTGTCATCGCCACGGCTAGCCGGACACGGCCGGACCGCCAGCGGTATTTGCGCGAGCATACAAGGTGAGTGTATTTCGCTCGATCCGCACGAGCCGGGAGGCCTCCGCTCCCGGCCCACAGCCGCCGCACTCGGCACCCGGATTCCGGTCACGACAGCTGGCGCCGGGCGGCGCACCTTACCGGAGCACCCTCGTCGAGGCGCTGGTCAGCGGGCGGTGCGACGGAGAATGGCGGACCGCGTGCCGGGGGCAGCACGCCCGGCCTGAGGGAGCCGGCCGTCGGCACCGGAAGTTGACGTCAGCGTCAGGAGTTCCGGAAGCCGCTCGCCGGCGGCCCTACAGTGTGTCCATGGCAGCTCAGGTACCCCCGACCGACAGCCGCCGCGACAGCGACCTGCGCGCGTCCCACACGGACCGGGACGAGGTCGTGGAGAAGCTGCGGGTGGCGGCGGGCGACGGCCGGCTGACTCCCGAGGAGCTCGACGAGCGGCTGGAGGTCGCCCTCACCGCCCGGACTTACAGCGAGCTGGCGGCGCTAACCGCCGATCTGCCCGCGGCCGGCTCGCCGGTCCCGGTCGCGCCACCGCAGCCCGCCGGCCTGCTCCGGTTCGACCAGTGGGGTGGCAACGCCGTGCGGGCCGGCCGGTGGGTCACCCCGGCGAGCATCGAGGCGAGAGTCACCGGGGGCAACGTCAAGCTGGATTTCACCGAGGCCCAGATCTCCGACCCGAGACTGCCGATCGAAGCCCACGTGCAGGGTGGCAACCTGATCCTGGTGGTCAAGCCTGGCATCGCCGTCGAGACCAATGACCTGGCGATGGTCGGCGGCAACGTCAAGTTCGGCAAGGGCACGGACCGGCACGACCCGGTGATCTTGCGGGTGCAGGTGTCGGGGCGGCTGCTGGGCGGCAACGTCGTGGTACGGCTGCCCAGGCGGACCTTCTGGGACTGGCTGACGCGCAAGCCGCGGCCCTACTCGACGCCGCCAGCCTGAGGCCGCGGTCAGCCGCCACCGGTGTCTGCCGCGGGCACCATGCGCGCCCGGCCGGCCAGCCAGCCGACGATCAGGGTTGCGGCGGCGACACCGAGCAGAACGAGGCCGGGCACCGTCCAGCTGCCGGTCACGTCGTGCAGGAACCCGATCGCCAGCGGGCCGGCACTAGCGATCAGGTAGCCGACGCCCTGCGCGAAAGCCGACAGGGAGGCGGCGCTGACCGCGTCGGGTGCCCGCGCCATCGTGTAGAAGATGCCGAGCCCCAGAGTGGCACCCTGGCCGAAGCCGAGCAGCACGATGAATCCAGTCGCCAGGCTCGCCGGACCGAAGAACGCGCCGGTCAGTCCCGCGCCCGTGGCGAGCATGGCCAGGACTGCCAGCCTGCGCTGGTCCGCGGCCCGCTGCGCGAGCACGGGGATCACCAGCGCGGTCACCGCGTTGCCCAGGTTCATGAGAGCCAGCAGGTCACCGGCATGCACAGCGCTGACACCGCGGTCGCGGAACATGGTCGGAAACCAGGACAGGGTGGCGTAGTAGATCAGGCTCTGCAGCCCCATGAACAGCGTCACCTGCCAGGCCAGGGCCCGGCGGCCCATAGCGAGCGCACCAGCCCGGCGGACCGGCCGGGCACGCCCCGACTCGCCGGCCGCCATCGCCCGTTCGGGCAGTGTCCGGTATCGCAGCTGCGGCAGCCACACGACCGCGGCGAGCAGCGCCGGACCGGCCCACAGACCCAGCGAGATCCGCACCGCCGCGCTGCCCGCGGTCAGCCCGCCGCCGGCCGCGGTGAACACCGGCACCGCGACCAGCGACGCGACGATCGCACCGAGCGAGAGCATCAGCAGGTACAGGCCGATCACCAGCCCAGCGCGCTCCGGGGCCCGGCGCTTGACCAGGCTCGGCAGCAGCACGTTCAGCAGCGCGATGGCGCCGCCAGCGACGACGGTGCCGGGAAACAGCAGCGCGGTCGGACTCAGGCTGCGCAGCAGCAGGCCGGCCGCGAGCAGCACGAGCGCGCCGCCGAGGACGCGCTCTTCGCCGAACCTGCGGCTGAGTGGTGCGCCGGTGCCGGAGAACACACCGAAGCACAGCACCGGTATGGCGGCGAGCACCGCGAGGCTGGCCGCCGACGTGTGCAGGGCGGTCTCCAGCTCAGGAAAGATCGGCGGCAGGCTCGTGATGGCGGTGCGCATGTTGACCGCGAGCACGACGACGCCGATGACCAGGAGCGCCCCACCGGGCCGGGCTCGCACCCGGCCGGATGGCGGCAGTTCCCGGATCTTCACGCACGTCCTCCCGGTGTCGCCCGGGCATGCTACGAAGGGCACCATGACGAGCGCTGATATCCCGCGGGAGTCTATGCCGTCCGATCCGGCGCTGCGGGCCGAGGCCGAGCGGTGGCTGCGGGCCCTGGCGGGGCCGCAGGCCCGGCTGCGCGACGACCAGTGGACTGCAATCCGGGCCCTGGTGGCCGATCGCGCCCGCGCGCTGGTCGTGCAGCGCACCGGCTGGGGCAAGTCGGCGGTGTACTTCACCGCGGCAGCACTGCTGCGCGCCAGGGGCACCGGCCCGGCGGTGATCGTGTCGCCGCTGCTGGCTCTCATGCGGAACCAGATCGATGCCGCCGGCCGGGCCGGCATCGTCGCCCGCACCGTCAACTCGGCCAACGTCGGCGAGTGGCACGAGATATACGCCGAGATCGCCGCGGGCCAGGTGGATGTCCTGCTGGTCAGCCCGGAGCGGCTCAACAACCCGGGCTTTCGCGATCAGGTGCTGCCGGAACTGGTCGCCGCCGCCGGCCTGCTGGTCGTGGATGAAGCGCACTGCATCTCCGACTGGGGTCACGACTTCCGGCCGGACTACCGGCGGCTCCGGACCCTGCTGACCCAGCTACCGCCAGGCGTGCCGGTCCTGGCCACCACGGCCACCGCGAACGCGCGGGTCAGTCGTGACGTGGCTGAGCAGCTCACGGCCGGCGCGCAGGCGGAGACCCTGGTGCTGCGCGGTCCGCTGGATCGCGACAGCCTGCACCTGGCCGTGGTGGCGCTGCCCACCGCCGAACGACGACTCGGCTGGCTCGCCGAGTTTCTCGGCGAGCTGCCCGGCTCCGGCATCATCTACACGCTCACCGTCGGCGCCGCCCGCGAGACCGCGGCGTTCCTGCGAGAGCGCGGCCATAACGTGCAGTCCTACACCGGTCAGGACGACCCGGCCGACCGCGCCGACGCCGAGAAGGGACTGCTGGCCAACGAGGTCAAGGCGCTTGTGGCGACGAGCGCGCTGGGCATGGGCTTCGACAAGCCCGACCTGGGCTTCGTCGTCCACCTCGGCGCCCCGCAGTCACCCGTCGCCTACTACCAGCAGATCGGCCGGGCGGGCCGGGCGGTAGATCGCGCCGAGGTCGTGCTGCTGCCCGGCCGCGAGGACGCCGACATCTGGGCGTACTTCGGCTCGCTCGCCTTCCCGGCGGAGCCCGTGGTGCGGCACACGCTGGCGGTGCTGGCGGCCGCGAGCCGACCGCTGTCGACAGCCGCGCTCGAGGCCAGCATCGACCTGTCCCGCAGCCGGCTCGAGATGATGCTCAAGGTGCTTGACGTCGATGGAGCCGTCAGGCGGGTGACCGGCGGCTGGGCCGTGACCGGCCAGCCGTGGCCGTATGACGCTGACCGGTACCGCCGGGTCGCGGCCGAGCGTGCCCGCGAGCAGCGCGCCATGCTCGACTACATCGCCACCAGCGGGTGCCGGATGGAGTACCTGCGCCGGCAGCTTGACGATCCGGCGGCCGGGCTGTGCGGCCGGTGTGACAACTGCACCGGACGGCCGTGGTCCGACCTGGTGCCGGAGGCGATGGCAGCAGCGGCCGGCGAGCAGCTACGGCGGCCCGGGGCGGTGCTCGAGCCGCGCAAGATGTGGCCGACCGGGATGAGCGATCTCGGCATCGAGCTCAGCGGCAAGATCCGGCCTGAGCTGTCGGCCGAGCCTGGTCGTGCGCTCGGCCGGCTCACCGAGCTCGGCTGGGGCCCGCGGCTGCGTGAGCTGCTGGACCACGGGGCCGACACCGAGGTGCCCCCGGACATGGTGTCGGCGATCGTCACGGTCCTGGCCGGCTGGCGGTGGGCAGAACGGCCGGCCGGCATCGTGAGTATCCCGTCGCGCTCCCGCCCCCGGCTGGTGGCGAGCCTGGCCGGGCAGGTCGCGGCGATTGGCCGGCTGCCGGACCTCGGACCGCTCGCGTTTCAGGAGGCCGACCCGGCTCCTGCGGCCGCGGACGGCTCAGCGCGGCAGCACAACAGCGCACAGCGGCTGCGCGCAGTGTGGCAACGGCTCGCCGTTCCGGCGCCGATGCGCGCCAGCCTGGACGGGCTGGACGGGCCCGTGCTGCTGATCGACGACCTGCTGGACACCGGCTGGACCATGACGGTCGCCGCGATGACGCTGCGCGAGGCGGGTGCGCGGGCCGTGCTGCCGCTGGCACTGGCCGCGGGCGGTGGCTGACGGCGCGCACCGGTAACTCAGCGCGGCGCCGTGACCATCTGGACGGCCGGCTGCGACACGGTCGTGATCGGCCTGGCAGGCGGCGTCAGCACGGTGAGAACGCCGGTGATCGCGAGCACCACCGCCAGGGCCGCGAGCTCCAGCCGGGTAACCAGCGCGGGGCCCGCGCCGTCGGCCGAATGTCGAATCAGCCACTGGCGGCCGGCCAGCGCAAGGCCCGCGGCTGCGCACACGACCGCTGCCTTCGCGATGAGGAACAGGCCGTAGGCGGTGGTCAGCAGTGAGCCGAGCGGCACCAGCACGAGTGCGCTGATGATTCCGGTCACGAGCACGAGGAAGAACAGCCAGGCGGCGGCGGCCGCGTACAGCCGGATGATGCCCTGCGCGGCCACCGGGTGGTGACGCCACTGCCGGGCGGTCCGCAGCGAGTACGCGAGCAGGCCCGCCCACAGCAGGGCCGGAGCCACGTGGCAGTAGGCCAGCGCCGCCCCGCCGACCGGCACGATTCCCTCCGGATGCGACCGGATGCCTTCGGCGATGATCACGCCGGACAGCAGGACCGCGGCCCACCCCGGTCGCCGCAGTCGAGCGGCCAGTGCCGCCAGCGCGAACAGGATCAGCTCGATGGCGGCGATCTCGGCCGTGCCGCCCGACCGCAGGC
>JBAUAR010000136.1:0-3928 GCA_049675875.1 Streptosporangiaceae bacterium | reverse complement strand
GCGACCATGCCGACGAGCATCTGCGCGTAGACCGGGGCGAGTTCGGCGTCGTAGCCTCGGGCCGCGAGAACGTCACCGAGGATGTACTCGACCTGACTTGCGATGTCGCTGATCAGGCTCGCGAAGGTGCCCGAGCCCGAGGTCGGGTTGGAGTCGCGGACGAGGATCCGGAAGCCGTCGGAGTTCTCCTGGATGTACCGCAGCAGCTGTACGGCGGCCATCTCGAACTTCGCCATGGTGTCCTCGCCCTCAAGCAGCCGGGTGGCCATGGCGAGGAATCGCTCGACCTCGCGGTCCACGACGACCGCGTACAGGCCCTCCTTGCCGCCGAAGTGCTCGTACACGACTGGCTTGGAAACACCGGCCTGGGCGGCGATCTCCTCAATAGAGGTGCCGTCCAGGCCGCGCTCGGCGAACAATCGCCGGCCAATGTCGAGCAGTTGCTCGCGCCGTTCCTTACCGGTCATGCGCCGCCGGCTAGCGGGCTGCGGCGCGGGCTCGTCTGTCACGCCTCCATCTTGGTCGGTTAGGCGGCGTCAGGGCCAATCGGCTGACGGGTGACCGGCGCGGCCGGCGCTCGTCGTGTCATCGAGCCGAGGCGGCGGCTGCCGGTGAGCTTGCCAGTCAGCCTGGCCTCGTCCGGCCACCGGACGTCGTAAGCCCAGCCGAGCTTCTCGGCGAACCAGATCAGCCGGGCAGCGGTGTCGATCTGACCGCGGAGCGCGCCGTGCCGGGCGCAGGTCGGGTCGGCGTGGTGCAGGTTGTGCCAGGACTCGCCGAAGGACAGGATCGCGAGCCAGTTGACGTTCCGCGACTTGTCCCTGACCTCGAACTCCTCCTTGCCGAACGTGTGGCAGATGGAGTTGATCGACCAGGTGACATGGTGCAGGAAGGCGACCCTGACCAGGCTGCCCCAGAAGAACGCGGTCAGCGCGCCCTGCCAGGACCACGACCACAAGCCGCCGATCAGCGCCGGTGCCAGCAGCGAGACCGCCACGAGCGTGCCAAAGCTGCGGGAGATCTTGACGATCCTGCGGTCCGCGAGCAGGTCGGGGCAGAATTTCTCCTGTGAGGTCCGGTCGCCGCCGAACATCCAGCCGATGTGCGCCCAGACGAGCCCCTTGGTTAGCGCCCGCCAGTCGTCTCCGAATCGCCATGGCGAGTGCGGATCGCCCTCGCGGTCGCTGTACTTGTGGTGCCGCCGGTGGTCAGCTACCCAGGTCAGGACGGGGCCTTCAATGGCGAGCGAGCCGGCGATGGCGAGTGCGACGCGCAGGCCGGGCTTGGCCTTGTACGACAGGTGGGTGAAGTACCGGTGGAAGCCCATGCTGATGCCGAGGCCGGACACGTAGTAGAAGACCAGCGCGATGACCACGTCGTGCCAGCCCAGGCCCCAGCCCCAGGCGAGCGGTATCGCGGCGGCCAGGGCGAGCATCGGGACTGCGACGAAGAGCCCGACGAGAATTTTCTCCGTTGTGCCCGTGGGCTCGTCCTGAAGATCGGGCAGTGGCGTTTTGCGGGGGACGGTGGTAGCCACCGAACCGTCAGCGACGATAGCGGCAATGCCCTGGTTTGTTACGTCAGACACAGCAGTCATGGGATCCTCGCCTGGCATTAATGCAGGTTGTCCGCGACGTGAGCGCACCGCAGCGCCGTGGGCAAGGGCCGCGCAGATACGCTTACGTAACCGTAACCTACGAGACCGTAGGTTGCACGACGACGGAGCAAATTTTTGCCTGCGAGGTCGTGAACCTGACGGGTCGCCCATCGCTCTCTACCCATGCTCGGCAACGGCATGCGAAGCCGAGCGACGCCGGAATTTGTCAGTACCTCGATCTAACATTCGATACATGGCCAGCAAACTGGGGCTTTCGGAACTGCGTGAGCAGGCGAGCGCGCTCCGGCTCGCGGGTAAGTCGCTCCGCGAGATCAAGGAGATCACCGGCGTCACGAGCAACTCGACGCTCGGCGAGGCGCTACGCGGCGTGCCGCCGCCTGCCTGGACGCGCCGGCCGCGGGCCAAGGACGACCTGCGCGTCAAGGCCCGCGAGCTGCGTGGCCGGGGCTACACCTACGCCGAGATCGCCGCTGAGCTCGAAGTGTCGAAGAGCTCAGCTTCGGTCTGGACACGTGACATGCCGCGCGTCGGCCGGATCAGCTATGACGAGTTCCGCAGGCGCAACGCCGTCGGCGTGAGCACGTTCTGGGCTGGCGAGTCGCTGCGCCGCGAGGCGAGGCGCGAGGCTATCGCTGAGAAGGCTGCCAGGCAGGTCGGGCAGCTATCAGATCGGGAAATCGTCATCGCCGGGGCCATTGCTTACTGGTGTGAGGGAACCAAGAACAAGCGGTATCGGAGATTCGACAACAAGGTGCTGTTCGTTAACAGCGATCCGAATCTGATCTTGTTCTTCCTTCGCTTCCTGGCTGTTGCGGGCGTCGAACAGGAACGCATCTACTGCCGGGTCGCCATCCACGAGAACGCAGACGTCCCTGCCGCGCAGAAGTTCTGGCGGCAGGTCACAGCGCTGCCTGGCGAGCAGTTCCTAGAGCCGACGATGAAGCGCCACAATCCGAAGACTGTACGGAAGAACACCGGGGACGAGTATCACGGCTGCCTGGTCATCCACGTGCGTAAGGGATTGGAGCTCTACCGGCAGATCGAAGGCTGGGCCGGCGCCGCGATGGGATCGAGAAGTTTGTCTGAATAGCTAGAAATGCTCCCGCGTGAGGATTTGAACCTCAATTGTCGGGACCAAAACCCGATGTCCTGCCAATTGGACGACGCGGGAATGCGCGAGCCATAGCCTACCGGCCGTCGCGTCGCAGGCTGGATGACTAGACGGCCGTCCACTGCTGTGCCTGATCCCGTCGGCGAAGCGATGACGGTTCGTCTGCCTGATGCGAGTTCGCGGTGACCGCGCTCTGCGCCCAAGCGGGTGGATCGGCTGCGACCGCGCCGTGACCGGGGCGAGTGCCGCTATCGGAGCACACCCGGCGAGAATGCGGAGTTTGTGGGACGATCGTGACGGGCGGTGCGCCGGGCGCCAACTGCTGACCAGGCCGGCCGGGCGCAGGTAACAGGCCGGTATCCTGCCCATGTCGGGACAGCAACATCCTGCACGCGCCGCACCCTCCGGCGAGACCCGCCACGGCAGTTTCCGCAGCGATTCCAGCGAGACCGAGGAGCCGAGCCGAGTGACAGCCAACGGTCCGGCCGCCATCATCGTCCTGGCGGCGGGTGAGGGCACCCGAATGCGGACCGCTACTCCGAAGATGCTCAACGAGGTATGCGGCCGCGCGATGCTCGGCCACGTGCTCGCAGCGGCGCAGGAGCTCGGCCCGCAGCGGCTCATCCTCGTGGTGGCCGGCCTGGATAGCCAGGTCGCCGGGTACGCGCGGGCACACTTCCCAGAGGCAACTCTGACTCTGGTGGTGCAAGAGCGGCGCGGCTCCTGGGGCACCGGGCATGCGGTACGGACCGTGATCGAGAACGTCGGCACCATCCACGGCACCGTCGTCGTGCTGTTCTCCGACACCCCGATGCTGCGGGGCGCGACGCTGGCCAGCCTGGTGACCGAGCACGAGGCCACCGATGCGGCGGTCACCGTACTGACCGCGAGTGCGCCCGACCCGACCGGCTACGGGCGGATCCTGCGCGACCACGACGGCCAGATCACCGGCATCGTCGAGGAGGCCGACGCGACCGAGGCGCAGCGCGCGGTCACCGAGATCAGCTCGGGCATGTTCGCCTTCGACGGCGACCTGCTGGCCGACGCGGTCAAGCGGGTACCGGCCGCTGCGGCCACCGGCGAGGAGTACCTCACCGAGGTGCCGGCCATCCTGCGCGCCGACGGTCACCTGGTGGCCAGCGCGTTCTGTCCTGACTTCGACGAGATCCAGGGAGTCAACAATCAGGCGCAGCTGGCCT
>JBAUAR010000135.1:0-4171 GCA_049675875.1 Streptosporangiaceae bacterium | reverse complement strand
GTCACGTCATCGCCGCGCTGGCCGGCTACACCGCCGCGCTGAGCGCGGCCGACAAGTCACGCAGCGCGCCACTGGCCCGCCGGCTGCTGCAGCCCTATCTGGCCGCTAGCCGGATCGACGGCGTGGTCCAGACGATGAGCAGCATCTGGGCCAAGGGTGAGATCTTTTTCGGGCAGGACGACCTGCACACGCTGAGCGTGACGGTCACCGGCCAGTCCGCCTTCGTACACGACTGCGATGACACCAGCGGCATGGGCCTGGCGTATCAGGCAACCGGTCAGGTCGTGGCAGGCTCGGCTGGGATTTCCGAGCTGAACGTCGTCACTCACCTCGATGTGGCTGGTGGCCGCTGGCTCGTGCAGTTCCAGGTCGTCGAGGACGTGCCGTGCACGCCGTGACGCGCGGCGGGCCAGCCCGCGCCAGCGCCTGCGCCCGCTCCCGCGGAAGTGCCTGCGCCCGCTCCCGCGGCCGCGCCAGCGCCTGCGCCGGACTCTGCGCGCTGGTCCTGGCCTCAGGTCTGGCCTTCGCCGGAGCGGGACAAGCTGCGACCGCTGGCAGCGGCTGCGCTCCGTACGTCGCCGGTACCGTCATTCCGGTCCCGTGTTCGTCCGCATCGGGTACCGGCGGCAGCGTCGGCACGGCTGGGGGCGACGCAGCAGCCAGCGACGCGTGCACCGTGGTCGGGCTGAGCCAGGTACAGGCGCAGAGCCTCGGCCTGTCCTGGCCGCCACCACCCAGTGAAGCGTGGGCGCTACTCGACTGCGTCGGCGGCGCGATTGGCCCTGGGCCACAGGCCGTGCTGGTAAGCACCGCCGCGGGCGCTCCGCAGGTGACGCCGGAGCAGTTGCTGATCCAGGCGCGCAACGAACTGCAGGTGCCGGCGCTGCCGCCGGGCACGGCGCCGCCACCCGGCACCGACGGGCTCGTGGGTCTGCCGGAGTGGTTCTGGATCCCCGCGGCCAGCTGGCACCCGCTGAGCGTGACGGTCACCGCCGGGCCGGTCTGGGCGACCGTGACCGCCACACCGTCCGGCCTCAGCTTTGACCCGGGGACCGGCGCCGGCCCGGTCACGTGCCCCGGTCCTGGAACTGCATACGATCCAGCCAGGCCTGCGGCTAATCAGCGCACCGATTGCTCGTACACGTACGCGCAGCCGTCGGCGGGCCTGCCGGGCGGTGCCTACCCGGCGTCGGTCACCGTGGTCTGGCAGGTCGCCTGGACCGGTTCAGGAGACGCCGGCGGAGTGCTGGCGCCTGCGCTCTCGGTGCCGGTCAGCATCCCGATCCGGGTGGCACAGGCAGAGGCGCTGGTGACTGGCCAGTGAGCGCGGCGCCCCGCCCGATCCCGGCACGCCCGGTGCTAGGGCGCCAGGTCCGGGTCGTGGCGTTGCCACGGCCGGCCCGGCTTCCCCGCCCTAGGGTGGCGACCGGGCTTGCCGTCGGCCCTACTAAGACACGGCTGGTGATTACCACCAGGGCTCCAACGATCACTGCAGCCAGCATGCCGACCATCGACCAGTAGAGCCAGCCTTTCATTGCGCGAATGCGGCGGTCGAGCCGCGACAGCACGGGCAGACCCCCTGACGGATTGCGGATCAAGTCCGAGTAGACCTGGCAACTATTCCCGGCGGTGGCGATGTCTAGGCCGGTTAGAGCCCCCGGCGGATGACCGAGGGCCGTCTGCTGTCAACGCCGACGCATCCAGCTGCCCTCCGACTGCGGCAGATCCGGACGTTCGCTCCTTCCAAGGACATTGGATACTTATCTGGGCTAGTTGGCCCGCGGCGCTTCATCAGGTGGTTCACGGTGACTGTGCCAGAAGTCGAGTACGCAGCTGGCCACCTCGGCCGGAGCCTCCAGCGGCGGGAGATGGCGCGTTCCTCGAATGGCGACAGCCTTCCCCGCGGTTAGCATGCCCGCGGCAGCGTCCGCCTGGGCTGGCGTCCACATGGCGTCGTCTGCGCCGGCGATCAGCAGCGCTGGCACGGGGATTTGCCCGAGCAGGCTGGTGAGGTCCTGACGGTCGAGCATGGCAGAGCGCATGGCGCGGCACATGCCCGTCCGGGGAGCAGTGCGGAAGGCGTCCAGGACGAGCTGTTCCGCGCTGGGGTCGGTGCGGCGGACCTCGGGCGCGAGCATCGTGTCCGCGATGGCTGCGGCCAGCGGGCGAACAGGCCCGGCCAGCCGGTAGGCGGTGAGTAGGGCGATGATTCTGGCGCGTTCGATGCCCCCGAGGGGCCGAACGGGTGCTGCAATCGCGGTGACAGTCTGGGTGCGGGTGGGGCGCGTGGCTGCGAACACGAGCCCGATGTGGCCGCCCCACGCGTTGCCGAGCCAGTCGACCGGGCCGGGGACGTCAAGTTCATCGAGCACGCGGGCCGCGGCGGTAGCGCAGTCTTCGAGCGTGAACCTGCCAGCCGGCGGGCCGCTCGACCCGTGTCCAGGCCCGTCGACTAGCAGCAGGGTGCGGTGGGCGGCCAAGGCGGCCCTGACGCGGCTCCACTGGCTGGAGTCAACAAACAGGCTGTGCCACAGCAACGCGGGTGGCCCCGAGCCGACGACACTCACGTGCAGGTCGCCAACGCCGGTCCAGACCGTTACGGGGCTCCTGCCATGGATCATGGCCATGTCCTGTCGGCGTAGATGCTCGCTATTCAGTTCCGTGAGTCAGCGCACATGATCATGCGGTGCCGCCGGACTGCGGCCCGCTAGCGAACCATCGCGCAGCTCAATGCTCGGCCGCCGCCCGACCGCATACAGGGTAATGTCCCTTGCCTCCCTGTAGTGCTGGCACCACCTCGTTTCGCCGCGGAGGCGCACACGGTCGATCCGCCGCAGGTAACTCCCGAGGTCGGATGCGACCCGCGAACCCGTTGGCGCGAGGGCCGTCATCGGTAACCCATGCCTTGCCCAGGAGTTACCGCCGGCCCCTGTCACCGATCACGGGCTCGGTTCAGGGCGCGGGAAATCTGGATTGGTCTTAGCGTCCGACTCCAGCGACGGCACACGACCCGCGGTGACCAGACGGCACGAGCGACGCGGCGGCGTGCCGCGGTCGGCCCACGGAGGCGCGCATGACGTCTAACAGGCTCGCGGTGCCCCGCGCGTCAACAGTTCGGCCGGGGGCAAGGGCGCCGGGCTCGAGTAGCGGAGGCAACAAGCGTGGCAGGACGGCGCGGGCGCGCGCGGTAGCGACGGGGTTGGCGGCGGTGGCCGCGCTTGCCGTACTAGTAGCTGGCCCGCCGATGCTGCTGTACGAGTTCGCCGGCTCGCCGCTGCCGCGTCACGTGGCCCGCTGGCACCAGATTGCGGCGGCGCTGTCCAGCCCCGATGACGGCGCACTAGTGCTCGCTGTCGTGAGGGACGGCACCTGGTTGGCCTGGCTGCTCTTCACCGCTTGCGTGCTGGCCGAGGCAGTTGCCGCGATCCGCGGGCGCCGCGCCCCGCGGCTGCGGCTCGGAGGCATCCAGGGTGCCGCGGCGCGTCTTGTCGCGCTGGCCGCGCTGGCGGTCAGCACGTCTACTGCTACCGCACTCTCGGCGTCGGCGGCGACCATGCCGGGTCAGCACCCTAGCCAGACGCGGATCTGGCCCGTGCAACCGGGAACCCGGCCGGTCTCTGCCGCGCCCGGCGGCGTGACCGTGCCCGACGGGCCGGTCGTCACCGTGCGCAGCGGTGATTGCCTCTGGTCTATCGCCCAGCGCTACCTCGGCGCGGGCTACCTGTATCCCGAGATCGCCCAGCTCAACTACGGGCGGCAGATGACCGACGGTCAAGTCTTCACGAGCCCGGCGCTGATCATGCCAGGCTGGCAGCTGCTGCTGCCTGCAGGCGCCACCGCCGACAGCGCCGGGCAGCCAGCTGCGCTGCCGGCCGTCAGCGAGCACCCGGGCCACGCCACCGCGGACGCGCACTACCAGCGACGGCATCAGGCCGCGCGCATCGCCACGACCACGGCGCAGCCAGCCGGCCCTCATGATGGGAGCGGAACCGTCAGGCCTGGCACCGTCGGGCCGGGCACCGGCTCATCCGCTCCCGTCGATTCGGCGCGCTCTGCCACGGCAGACCGGACCGACGGCCCCGCCGACCGGGTCCCGCAGGCAGCGACATTCGGGACCGGCGCGCTGGCCGGCGCGATCCTGACCAGCCTGGCGCGGCTGCGGTTCCGGCAG
>JBAUAR010000134.1:0-8051 GCA_049675875.1 Streptosporangiaceae bacterium | reverse complement strand
GGAGACGTCATGACCGAAGTGGCATCGCAGGATGCAGTTGGCCGGGTCCTGCCGGAGGCTGGCAGATGGACAATCGACTCGATGCACTCCTTCGTCACCTTCACCGTTCAGCACTTCACGATCGCCTTCGCGCACGGCATCGCGTCCGGGCCTACCGGCACGATCAGCATCGCTCCTGACATCCTTTCTTCGTCAGTGCAAGCGGCTATCGACGCCAGCACGCTGCGGACCGGCAACGCCCTGCGCGACGAGAAAGTGCTCGGCCCTGATGTGCTCGACGTGGCCACGTATCCGACGATCGACTTTTCGTCTCATGCGCTCAGCGAGAGCTCGCCGGGCCGCTATGCGCTGACGGGCGACCTGACGATCCACGGCATCACCCAGCCAGTCACCCTCGACCTGACCGTTCATGGCGTCATCACCGACACCTGGGGCAAGTCCCGGCTCGGTCTCACCGCCACAGCGGAGATCAACCGAAGCGACTTCGGCTTCCTGAAGTTCGGGCACGTCCCCCTGGCCGCAGGCGGCTTCATGGTGCCAGACGTCGTCCGTATCGCCCTTGACCTGGAAGCGACGCGAGACGACGCCAGTTAATCCGCCGGCGGCGACGCCGCCTCGCGCTCGCGCTACAGCAACTCGGGCCGCTGCCATTCCGCGCCGAGCACGTGCTCGGCGAGGAACGCCAGCACGGTCTCGTACCAGACCACTGCGTCCCTGGGCTTCTGGACCCAGTGGTTCTCGTCCGGGAAGTACAGGAACCGGGCTGGCACCGACCGGAACACCAGGTCCCACCACAGCCGCAGCGCCTCGCCAACCGGCACCCGGTAGTCCTTGTCGCCGTGGATGACCAGCATCGGCGTAACGATCTTGTCGGCGTGCAGGTGCGGAGAGCTGGCTAGGTAGCGCTCCGGCTGGCTGCGCGGATCGCCGAACTGCCGGCGCCAGAACGGCGGTCCGTCCGTCGTGCCGAACATCTGGTCAAGCGCCCAGAGTCCGGCGTGGCTCACGATCGCACTGAACCGGTCGGTCTGACCCGCGATCCAGTTCGCCATGTAGCCGCCATACGAGCCCCCCATCATCGCTGTCCGCCCGGCGTCGATGTCCGGGCGCTCCACGACCGCGTCGGTGATGGCCATGACGTCGGTGTACGGATTGCCACCCCAGTGGTCCCAGCCGCGAGCGATCATGTGCTGGCCGTAGCCGGTCGACAGCGCCGGATCGGGCAGCAGGACGGCATAGCCGCGCGCGGCCATCAGCCACGGGTTCCACCGCCAGGACCAGGCATTCCAGCTCGAAACTGGGCCGCCGTGCACCCAGAGCAGCAGCGGCGCCGGCTTGTCCGCGCTCGCGCCCGCTGGCAGCACCAGCCAGCTCCTGATCTCGGTCCCGTCCGCGACCGTCGTCGCCACTTCCGTGACGGTGCCTGGCAGCGAAACCTCGCCGCCAGGACTCGGCAGCATCTCGGGGCGACCAGGGGTGGTCGCGAGAGGTATTCGGACCGGTGCCGGCGGCGCATCAATACCGGAACGAAGCGCGTACAGGCTGCCGCCGTCCGGAGCCACGCAGAGGCTGTCGTACGCAGCGTCGTCCACGGTCACGCGCACTGGCTCGCCGCCCTCGATGCCTACTCGGAAGATCGGACGACGGCCGTTGTGGTCTGCGGTGAAATAGATTGAGCGCCCGTCGGGCGCCCAGGCCGCCTCGGCCGGGCGCCGGTCGAATCCGGCCAGCAGATCGCGGGCGGCCGGGCCACCGGCGAGCGCGGTCACGATCAGGGTGGCGTCGCCCGGCCGGTCGTAGCTGTCGTGCTCGTCGCGGAACGCCAGGACCCACTGGCCGTCGGGGGAGATTTGCGGGCGCTCGACGTCGAGACCGGGCTCGCCGAGCAAGGTCCGGCGCTGTCCTGATGCGACATCGATGACCACAACCTCGTTCCGGAACTCGCCGGCCTCCTCCGTCACCCGCCATCCGGTGACGACGGCCGACCCGTCGGGCGTGAGCTCGAACCCCTGTTCATCCAGCGCGCGGCCGGGATCGGGCGTCAGATCGCGCGGCTCGCCAGCGGACCCACCGTCGGCGCCCGGTGCGAGCAGCCGGACCGACTCCGGCCCCAGGTCGTGGTCCCAGTAGCGCAGCCGGGCGCCCGGCTCGTGCAGGATCGCGCTCACTCCGGCTTCGGCTCGAGCCTTGCGGCGAGCGGTGTCCTGCTCACTGCCGGCTGCGCCAGGGAACACCGCGGCGGTGTACACGAAGGCCTGCGCAGCGCGCGCCGCCGCGAGCCCGGTCACTCCCCCGCCGGGCGCCACGAGCCGTCTCGCCTCGCCGCCCACGCCGGACAGTTCCCAGAGCGCGGGCTTGTCCTTGCCCGCGTCTGCATCCTTCTTGCCTGCCTCGGCGTCGGGCCGCCTGGACGCGAACAGCAGGGACCCGTCCGGCAGGAACTCCGGGCTTGCCTCCCCCTCGGCGCTGCGGGTGAGCCGGATGGGCTCGCGGTCGCCCGCCGTGTCGATCCGCCAGATGCTGGACAGGTACTTCGGCGGCTCGCCGCCCACCCTCTGCACGACGGCTGCCAGCCACGACCCGTCTGGCGCTAGCCGCAGCGCCGTCACTCTGGGGATGGCCACGAACTCCTGCAAGTCACCCAGCATCATCGCTTCGGTGCCCTCTCTCCGGTCCGGCGGGTATGGATCGATCTGACGTTCCTATGCCGTCCTATCGGACGCGCGGCACCACAGACAAGTCGTGGCGGCGGCACAAACTCCGAGATCTTGGCCACGACGACTGGTCAGGCGATGGTCAGGATTTCACCAAGCTCCGGTCAAGTTTCCTCGTTACGGTCGGGCTCCATGACCGACGGACCGGCACGGCAGCAGATGGGCGCGCCGCGTAGCCCGGCGGACGCATGTCGGCGCTGAGGCCCTTGCTCGCGCCCCCGCCAGCCCGCGTCCCTGCAGCCGCAGCGGCTACGGACCAGCCGCCACGCGCGTCGGCTCCAGAGTCGGCCCGCAGGCCGAGGCTTGCCTGGCTCGATGCACTCCGGGGAATCGCCGCGCTGTGCGTGGTGTACGAGCACTGGGGCGCCCGGGTGCTGCCCTTCGTGCACGCGGTCGTGTTCAGCGTGTTCGACCCCGGCCTGTACGGAGTGCTGGTCTTCTTCCTCATCAGCGGCTATATCGTGCCGGCCTCGCTGGAGCGGACGGGCAGCGTGCGAAGCTTCTGGATCAGCCGGCTGTTCCGGCTCTTCCCGCTGTTTGCCGTCGTCATCGCGATCACGCTGGCGCTGCACCTGCTCGGCTTGCCCGGCCTGCACGGCACCGGCCAGAACATGACCGCATCGGCGCTGTCCCACCTGTTCATGCTCAATGACCTGCTCGGCGAGCCCAACCTTGTCGTCGTGATCTGGACCCTGTCCTACGAGATGGTCTTCTATCTGCTGGTCACCGCGCTGTTCACCGCGCAGCTGCACCGGCGCAGCAGCGGGCTCGCCGTCACGTTCGCCGGCGCGGCACTCGGGCTGGGCGGGCTGCTGCCCACGGCGTGGCTGTCCGATCACACCGTCGGGCCCACCGCCGTCGCGCTGGCCGGCGACGTGCTCGTCATGGGCGGGCTGGCCGTCGCGGTAATCGGCCGCGGCCTGCCGCGGGCGATCGGCGTGTGGGTGGCCGCGGGCACCGGGCTCGTCCTGGTCGTATTCAACGAGCGCAGGTTCGGCTACGAAGGCCTGACCATCCTGGCGCTGATGTTCACCGGCACGCTGCTGTATCGCGCCCAGCACGGGCAGGTCAGCCGCCGCGCCGCGGCAATCGTCACCGCCGGAGTCTTCGCAGCCGTCATCGCCGCCGGGGCCTGGCACATTCCGGCCCTGACGGCGTCTGGTCAGGCGGCTCTCCAGCAACGTGACTGGGTCATGGCCGTCGCACTGGCCGGCCTGACCTTTGTCGCCGGGCTGGCACTGCGGAACGTCCGCGTGCCGTCCGCGCTCACCTGGCTCGGCCTCGTCAGCTACTCGCTCTACCTGGTGTTCCCGCTGCTGCTCGACCTCTACGACGGCATCCCGTTCCCGGCGAGCTACCAGCATCAGGCCTGGCTGCAAGTCGGCGCATCGGCGGTCTTCCTCGGCGCGCTACTCGGCTGCGCCGCGCTGACCTACCACCTGGTTGAGGCACCCATGCAGCGACTCGGCAAACGTGCCGCCGCGCGGCTGGATGGCCGCTTCGGCCCAGCCAAGACGGCTGCGGACGCCGCCGCGGCATCGGCCTCCTGACCGGCCGTTACTCGCGGGCGAGCATCGCGGCCGCCTCGCGCTCCAGGTCGAGGTAGGGCTCGCCGCTGACGTCGACCGCGACCCGGTTGATCGTGCCGCCGGTGAACCGCCACGGCCGCTCGCCCGGATAGTCGTCGGTGACGGCCTCACCGGTGTCGCGGCCGACACACAGGCCCTCGCCCGCGATGGAGAACTTGCCCGGCTGGGTCTTGATCCGGCCCTCGCCCACCTTCTGGTCACCGTGGTACAGCGACAGGACGCCGGTCGCGACTCCCGGCGGGTCCTCGCCGTCCTTGTCGAACGACGCGGACAGGATGAGGTTCTCGCCCGTCGGTACGTCCGCGGTACCGTCGACGCGCTGCTCGGTCATCCCCACGAAGTTATAGACGTAGTGCAGCCGGTTGCCCTTGACATACAGCGCGTGCCCGCCGAACCGCGAGCCGTGCGCGAACAGCACGCCCTGCGCACCGGAGCGGGGAATGTCGAGCAGCGCGCCGATCCCGTACGACCGGTTACGGATGTTGACCGCCTGCGCCTCCGGCACCTCCGCCACGTCGGGGTAGTAGACATAGCGGTTCCGCGGCGCGGTGAGCGTCGGCCGTGGCGTGGTGAAGATCTCGATCGGCCCGCGGTCGTCGAGCGGGAACGCGCCGTTGGCGCCCGCCTCGGCGTACCACAGGTTGATGAGGTCGCGGAGCCGACCGGGCTCGGCGGCGGCCAGGTTGTGGCACTCGGACCGGTCGGCGTCGGTGTGGTACAGCTCCCAGGTGTCGTTGCCGTAGTCACCCCAGCCCGCACACACAATGTGGGTGGTCACGGCCTTCCAGCCGTCGTGCCAGATGGACCGGGAGCCGAGCATCGAGTAGAACTGGGTCCGCCGGTGGGACAGTCCGGACGGGTCGTCGAAGGCGTACCGCATGCTCACGCCGTCAAACGGGGTCTGGGCGTGGCCCTTGATCTGCAGCGGCGCGTCGATGCCCAGGCACTCCAGGATCGTGGGCACGATGTCGATCGCATGATGATAGTGGTGGCGAATCTCGCCGCGCGCCTTCATGCCCTTGGGCCAGGACAGCAGGCACGGGTCGGCGGTGCCGCCGTTGAGCTCGTACCGCTTCCACATCTTGAACGGCGTGTTGAACGCCATCGCCCAGCCGGTCGGGTAGTGGTTGTATGTCTTCGGGCCGCCGAGCTGGTCGATCATGGCCAGGTTCGCCGCGAAATCGTCCGGGATGGCGTTCGCGATCTTGTTTTCGTTGACGGAGCCGGTCGGACCGCCCTCGCCCGAAGCGCCGTTGTCGGAGACCAGGATCACCAGCGTGTTGTCCCGCTGCCCGGTCTCCTCCAGGTAGTCGAGTAGCCGGCCGACGTGATGGTCAGCGTGCGCGAGGAAGCCCGCGTAGACCTCGGCCATCCGGCAGAACAACCGCTTCTCGTCGGCCGACAGCGACGCCCACGGCAGGGTCGTGTCCAGCGCCGGCATAGGCTTGTCCGGGTCGGTGTGACTCTCCGGAGTGCCGAGCGGGTTGACCAGCGGCATCTCGGTGTCGGCAGGGACGATCCCCATCCGCTTCTGCCGGGCCAGCGTCTGCTCCCGGATCGCCTCGTAGCCCTCGTCGAACTTCCCGCGGAACTTCTCGATCCAGTCCTTCGGCGCGTGGTGCGGCGCGTGGCACGCGCCGGGCGCGTAGTAGAGGAAGAACGGCTTGTCCGGCGCGATCGTCTTGGCGTCCTGGATGAATTCGAGCGCCTTGTCGGTGATGTCTGCGGTCAGGTGGTAGCCGTCTTCCGGCGACTTCGGCTGGTCCACCGGATGGTTGTCGTACACCAAGTCCGGATACCACTGGTTGGTTTCCGCGCCCAGGAACCCGTAGTACCGCTCGAATCCTCGCCCGCTCGGCCAGTTTCGCCGTGGCGACGCGACGTTCATCTCCGCCTCGGGGCACAGGTGCCACTTGCCGACGTGGTAGGTGTTCCAGCCGCGCTCGGACAGGATCTCGGAGATCATGCCGTTCTCGGCCGGGATCGTGCCGCTCGCGTTCGGGAACCCGATCGCGGCCTCGGTGATGCACGCCATCGAGTTGCGGGTGTGGTTGCGCCCGGTCAGCAGGCAAGAGCGGGTCGGCGAGCACAGCGCGGTGGTGTGCCACTGGGTGAACCGGACGCCGGCGTCCGCGATCCGGTCGATGTTGGGCGTCGGGATGGGCCCGCCGTAGCACTCCATGGCCGAGAAGCCCACGTCGTCCAGCACGACGTAGAGCACGTTGGGCGCCTTGTCCGGCGCCTTCGGCGGCTCGAATGGCGCCCAGTCCGGTACCGAGTCCCGGATGTCGACGTTGACCGTGCCCGTGAACGGCTTGCCCATCTGCCCGCCCTCCGCTGGAAACGACCCGTGCCCCAACCGCCCCGTTCCCTGCCCGGTGGCCTGAATCATCACCCGCCGCGGGTGAATCGCGCTGGGATCGCGGTCGCGATCGCGGGGTATGGGAAGCCGGGGAATGGTGCGCTCAGTGCCGGGGATGCAAGCCGGCCAGAACTGGCGGGGGACGAATTCGGTGATGCGGACAGCAGAGTCAGCGACCCGTGAATCTGCCCCGCCCGGCATGGCGTGGATCCCCGGCGGCGAGTTCCGGATGGGATCGGACGACTTCTATCCCGAGGAACGCCCGTCGCACCGGGTCACGGTCGACGGTTTCTGGATGGACGTGGGGCCGGTAACCGGCACGGAGTTCGGCCGGTTCGTGGCGGCGACCGGCTACCAGACGGTGGCCGAGCAGCCGCTGCGCCCCGCGGACTACCCGGACGCCGACCCCGCGCTGCTGGTGCCGGGCTCGCTGGTATTCCGCCGGACGGCCGGGCCCGTTGACACGACCGACTTCCGCGAGTGGTGGGCGTACGTGCCCGGTGCGTGCTGGCGGCACCCCGAAGGACCCGGCAGTGACCTGCAGGGTCGGGACCGCCACCCGGTGACCCAGATCGCCTACGCCGACGCCGAGGCCTACGCCGCGTGGGCAGGGAAGATGCTGCCCACCGAGGCGGAGTGGGAGTGTGCCGCCCGCGGCGGGCTGGACGGCGCGGTCTATGTCTGGGGGGACGAGTTTGCTCCCGGCGGCAGGCAGCTCGCCAACACCTGGCAGGGCGAGTTCCCCTGGCAGAACCTGCTGCTGGACGGCTACGAGGGCACCTCGCCGGCAGGCGCGTTCCCGGCCAACGGGTACGGCCTCTTCGACGTGGCCGGCAACGTGTGGGAGTGGACGAGCGACTACTTCCGGCCGCGGCATACAACGGCCCAGCCGGAGTCCGCTCCCTGCTGCGCCCCGGCCAATCCCCTGGTGGCTGAGCCCGGCCGGGACCTGGCCTCGGCCATCCCCCGCAAGGTGATCAAGGGCGGGTCGCACCTGTGCGCGCCGAACTACTGCCTCCGGTACCGGCCGGCCGCACGGCAAGGTGAGGCGATCGACACCTCCACCGGGCACCTCGGCTTCCGCTGTATCGTCCGCGCACCGGTCGCCGGCGAGCCGGGAGCGGCCGCACACTAGGAGCACGGGGGTGCGGCGCTCCGTCCGACGGCGCGAGCTGGAGGTCCAGATGCGGGCTGTGCCCGCTGGCGGTGACCGGCGACGACCCGCGTCGGGACGGTCGCCCGAGTCACGACGGCGGCCCGGCGGCACCAGACGAGTCCGCCGAGACCGAGCCGGACGCGCGGTTCACGCTCGCCAATCAGCGGACGTTCCTCGCCTGGAGCCGGACCGCACTCGCGCTCGTAGCCGCCGGCCTCGGCATCGTGCAG
>JBAUAR010000133.1:0-4956 GCA_049675875.1 Streptosporangiaceae bacterium | reverse complement strand
GCCTGCGGTGGTTTGAGGCCTCCCCCTGCAGGGCGACCCCGGAGGACCTACCTCCATCTCCTGCACAGCACCGCCTCCAGCGGCTCCTACATCGAGCCCTCCTTCAGCGTTCGTGGCACACGACCTGCGGTTATTACCGCACGTCCAGCCCGGTGACGGCCCTACCGATGATCATGCGCTGGATCTCCGACGTGCCCTCGAAAATCGTGAAGCTCGTGGAGGTACGGGCAGTTTCCGCAGGTAGATGCCCTGTGCAGCCGCCACTGTCAGCACCAACTCAGCACCGGTCCACGCCCCGCGATACGGCGCACTTCAAGCTGGCCCGGGATCTGGCGGAGCAGGTGCTGTGCAGCGGAGGTGGTGTCCCGAGATGTCGGCGATAGGGTCAGTCGTCAGCGGCAGAGGATGCGGGTGGCAGGTCGATCTCCACGATCAGGCCGCCCCCGCGCTGGGGACGGGCCCGGATCGTGCCGTTGTGCGCAGCAGTGATCGAACGAACGATGGACAGGCCCAGGCCGGCGCCTCCGCCGTGGTCGATCCGGTCGGCGGTGAGCCGGCGGAACGGCTCGAACAGCCCGGACACCTGTTCGGCCGGGACGCACGGGCCGGTGTTGCTGACGGTGAGCGCAGCCCTCGGCTGGGAGGCCACCTCGACCTCGACTGAGCCGCCCGGTTGGTTGTACCTGATCGCGTTCCCTACCAGGTTGGCCAGCAGTCGCTCGAGCAACAGCGCGTCGCCGAGGACCAGCCGCTCGGCGAGCCCGCTGCGCAGTGCAACTCCGTGCCTGTCGGCGGTTTCCTGGTGAGACTCGATCACCGACGCGGCCAGCTCGTCCAGCCGCACCGGCACCGTGCCCGGCAGGCCGCGGTCGGCCTCGGCAAGCACCAGCAGGCCTTCGATGAGCCGCTCGTTGCGCTCGTTAGCGCGCAGCAGATGCGCCCCGAGGCTCCGCAGGTCCTGGGTCGCCTCCGGGTCATCCAGCGCTACCTCGGTGAGCAGCCGCTGCACTGCCAGCGGCGTGCGCAGCTCGTGCGAGGCGTTCGCGGCGAACCGGCGCTGGCCCTCATAGCCCGCTGCCAGCCGGTCCAGTGCGGTGTCGAGGGCGTCGGCCAGCTCTTTCAGGGGGTCGCCGGCTCCTCCGCTCATCCGGATGCGCTGGCCGAGGTTCTGCGGGCCGACCTGGCGAACCGTGTGCGCTGCCGCAGACAGCGGCCGCAGCAGCCCGCCGGCCGCCATCCACAACGCCCAGCCAGTCAGCACCAGCGCAGGCAGCAACAGCACCACGATCAGCACCTGGGTGCTCGTCGAGAAGGGGCCGGCATAGACCGAGCCGCTGAACAAGCCGGGCGTGAACGGGCCTGGCGGCGGATCGCCCGGAATCGGGTTCGGGACGGTAAACCAGTGAAAGGAAAACCACAACCGCAAGATGACCACCAGGGCGGCCGCGACGACGACGTACCCGAGGAGGAACGTCGCCCCCAGGGCCACGGCAACCCTGCGGCGCATCGACGGCCGGACGTAGCCGGCAACCATCGAGTTTACGAGCCGAGACGGTATCCGGCGCCGGGGATCGTCTCGATCACCGGAGGCTCGCCAAGCTTGCGGCGCAGCGTCATCACCGCCACGCGGACTGCGTTGGTGAACGGATCGGCGTTCTCGTCCCATGCCTTCTCCAGCAGTTCCTCAGCACTGACCACGGCACCCTCGGCGCGCATCAGCACCTCGAGCACAACGAATTCCTTGGGCGTGAGCTCCAGCAGCAGCCCGTCCCGCCAGGCCTGACGCCGCGGCAGGTCCAGCCGGATCCCGCCACGCTCCATAACCGGCGGCAGGGCTGGCCGTGCGCGGCGGCCGAGCGACCCCACCCGGGCGACCAGCTCCGCGAACGCGAACGGCTTCGTCAGGTAGTCGTCCGCGCCGAGATCCAGGCCATTCACCCGGTCCCGGATCCCGGCCGCCGCGGTGAGCATCAGCACCCGGGTCTCCCCGCCCGCCGCCACGATCCGCTGGCATACCTCGTCGCCGTGCACCTTCGGCAGATCACGGTCCAAGATCACCACGTCATAGCGGTGCACCATCACCCGTTCCAGGGCAGCCTCCCCGTCATAGCAGACGTCAACAGCCATGGCGCGTCGACGCAGGCCGACCGCGATCGCGTCGGCCATCAGCCGCTCGTCCTCGGCCACCAGAACGCGCATGGGCGCCTCCCGTCCTCGTCGCGCCCGCGACAGTATCCATCCCGGCCGATAAGCGGAGGATAAGCGCCGTCCTTACCTTCCCGGAACGCCCCGGCCGCCATGCTTCCAGGCGTGGCAGCACGCACCACCCAGCCGACCCGCGCGGGATGGCAAGCGAAGTACCGGAGGAGCTGGTGACTCAAGGCGCGGCGGTCTGAGGCGCGCGAAAGAACACAGTGCCGCCGCAACCGTCAGCCCGAAGGACAAGGGACAGTTCAAGTGAACAACGACGATCAGCAGAACTACAAGCGCCCGCGCCTGGGGAACGCCAGGCTGGGGCGGGCGGTGGCACTGGTTGCTGCTCTGGCTGTTAGCGGGCTGCTGGCGGCAGCGTGCGGGGGCGGGAGTTCGCACGCGGGATCGGCTCCGAGCCCAGGTGAGAACCTGGCCGTGGGGCTGGACTCGTTCGCGTCGTGCATGCGCAGCCACGGCGTTCCCGGCTTCCACTTCACCCGCCAGTCTGACCCCACGAGCCTTCCGGCCAATGCGGCGGTGGTGGAGGTGGGCTTCCACGGGTATTACGCGCAATTCGACCCCGACTCGCCAGCGTTCCAGGCGGCCCAGAAAACGTGCGAGCACCTGCTGCCGTTCAGCGGCGGGCTGACCGGCACCGGTACCGGCGGGACACATCAGCAGTTCCTGCAGGCGCTGAAAGTTGTCGCGTGCATGCGGTCGCACGGTTACCCGGATTGGCCGGATCCGATCAACAACCACGTTATGTTCCCGGCCAATGTTGACACGCACTCGGCGCAGTTCCAGGCCTCGGCGAAGACCTGCGGTTTGTCCGTGCCATCCGGTCTGTGACCAGTTCGCCGGGCGCGCGGCCATAGCCGTCTGAGCCGCGGGGCGAACCGCCGCAACAGCAACGAGTGAGCCGGCCGGACCACGACCGACTGGATGAAGGGCGACACAGGCGATGAGCAGCACCGGCGCACGCGAACGAGCAGACGAACCTGCAGCGGCTGAGCAGTTCGCGCCCGGCAGGGCGGAGCAGTCTGACGGGCAGGCGTTGCCGGGCAGGCGTGGCGGGGGCGCGGCGAGCGGGCCGGTAGCGGGCGAACTGTTGGTCGCCGGACACCGGCGCCGGCGCCGCGGCTGGATAGCGGTGGCCGTGGTGGTCGTGGTCGCTGCGGCTGGGGCGGCGGGCGCTGATGCGGCAGGGGCGTTCCGTGCGCCGAAGCAGGCAGTGAGCATCAGCGGGTATGGCACGCGGACGGTGCCGGTGCGGCAGGGGTCGCTGACCGAGCAGATGCAGGAGAACGGGACTCTCGGCGACGCGGGAATCTACTCGGTGGTGGTTCCGGGGTCGTCGCCAGGCTCGGGCGCGGGGGGCGGGACGTTTACCTGGCTGCCGTCAGTAGGCCAGGTCATCCGGCAGGGCCAGATGATCTACCAGGTGTCGGGGACGCCGGTGGTGCTGCTGTACGGGAACGTGCCGGCCTACCGGGATCTGTCGGAGGGGATGACCGGCGCGGATGTGACGGAGCTGAACACCGACCTGGTCAGCCTCGGCTATGCGACCGCCACAGCGCTGGGGGCCCGGTCGGGCTGGGACTACTTCAGCGGCGAGACGGCGTATGCGCTGGGGCTGCTGCAGGCGCATGTGGGGCTGAGCGTGACCGGAAACCTGCCGCTGGGCCAGGCGGTGGTCTTGCCGGGCGAGATCCAGATAACCGGGCTGGGCACCGGCGTGGTGCCCGGGGCGCCGGCCACGTCCGGGGCGGTAGTGCTGACCGGCACCTCGCTGACGCCGGTCGTGACCGTGAACCTGGACGCCTCGCTGCAGGCCGAGGTCGCGGCCGGCAACAAGGTGTCCATCACCCTGCCCGACGGTTCGGTCACACCGGGCGTGATCTCCCAGATCAGCACCGCATCAGTCCTCTCCTCTTCCTCCTCGTCGTCTGCGTCGGGGAATGGCAGCGGCCCGGCCGCGGCGACGATCACGGTGGAGGTGTCGCTGACCGACCCGGCCGCGGCCGGGAACCTGACCCAGGCCCCGGTCGAGGTAACGATCACCACCGGCAGCGTGAGCAACGTGCTGATCGTCCCGGTGGACGCACTGCTGGCCCGGCCCGGCGGCGGGTACGCGGTGGAGGTGACCGGCCCGGGCGGTCATCGCCTGGTAACCGTGACGCCGGGCATGTTCGACGACGCGGCCGGGACGGTGCAGGTCACCGGGCACCTGACGCCAGGCCAGCGCGTGGTGGTGCCCGGCATATGAGCAGCCACGCCGCGATGACCCGGTCCGCGGGGACGCGGCCTGACGCGCCCGAGTTGGTGCTGGACCTGCAACAGGTCAGCAAGGTCTACACCGGCAGGCCGCCGGTACGGGCACTGCAGGGCGTGACCCTGTCCGTAACGGCCGGGGAGTTGGTGGCGGTGCTCGGGCCGTCGGGATCGGGCAAGACCACGTTGCTGCACCTGGCGGGCACGCTGGACCTGCCGACCGCCGGCACCGTCCGGGTGACCGGATTGGATGTGGCCAGGCTCGGCGACCGGCAGCTGGCCGGGCTGCGCGCCTCGAGCATCGGGTTCGTGTTCCAGCAGTTCTTCCTGGCCGAGCACCAGCGGGTTATCGACAACGTGGCCGACGGGCTGCTGTATGCGGGAGTGGGCCTGGCGCCGCGCCGTGAGCTGGCTGCGGCCGCCCTGGCCCTGGTGGGGCTTGGCCACAAGCTAGCCGCCCGGCCCACGCAGCTGTCGGGCGGGGAGCGGCAG
>JBAUAR010000132.1:0-10828 GCA_049675875.1 Streptosporangiaceae bacterium | reverse complement strand
GCCGGGGACCGGTCGCGCCCGGCCCGGTCGCCGAGAGGGGCTGCGCCGCGCGCCAGCGACTGACCATCGCGTCGCCGTCGACCAGTGGCACGAAGATCGGCGGGCCGACCGGAATCCGCCGCCACTGCACGATCTGATCGTTGAGGTCACAGACGGCCTCGCGCACCGCCTCCTCCGAGCGCATGCTGGGAACCTCGCTGGCCAGCCGGTCGGCCGCTTTGCGCAGCCGCAGCGGCGTCGGCAACAAGGCCTCCGCCGACAGCCCCTCTCGGCGCAGGTATCCGCGCAGCCAGGCCTCCGCCGCGTCCTTGTCACCATGGTGAGGTATGGGCTTGCCCGCGCCGGGAAGGTTATCGAAGGCGCCGCGCTCCGTCGCCTCGGCGATCTGTTTGTCGATCCACGAGGCGAAGCTCATGTCGGCCGGTTTGCGTTCGGTCATGGCAAAGCTCCCTGTCGACCAGGCTAGCCGTGCGCTGGAAAGGCGGCGCCAGACGGGGCAGCAACGGCTGTGACGCCACGATCGGTGCCAACGGGGAGGCAGGCGATGAGCAGCGGTTTCTATGGGCCACAGGGCTTCGGGGCCAGCCCGTTCGACGACTTCATCGCGCGGATATTCGGCGCCGCGGCCGGCCCGCCGAACCCCGGCAACCGGGTCGACATCACTCGCCTCATGAGCGGGCCCGCCCGTGAGCTGATCGGCGCGGCCGCAGCGAGGGCCGCCGAGCGAGGCGCCGACCTGGACACCGAGCAGCTCCTGTGGGCCGCAGCTACGGTGGAGCCCACCCGCCACCTGCTGGCGCGCTCGGGCACCGATCCCGGTGAGCTCGCCCGCGCGGCCGACGAGCAGCAGAGCGGGGCCGGCGGGCGGACCGGCGAGCCGCCCCAGCTAACGCCGGGCGCCAAGCGCGCGCTGCTGGACGCCCATCAGATCTCCCGCACGCTCGGCTCCAGCTACATCGGGCCCGAGCACATCCTGTTCGCGCTGGCGGTCAACCCCGAGTCCGCAGCCGGGCGCATCCTCGGCGCTGCCCGGGTGACGCCACAGTCGCTGCAGGCGAGGCTGACCAGCCAGGGCCCGCCGCCCGGTGACGGCCGGTCCGCCACCCCGACGCTCGACGAGTTCGGCCGCGATCTGACGGCCATGGCGCGGGAGGGACGCATCGACCCGGTCATCGGCCGTGACGGCGAGATCGAGCAGACCATCGAGGTGCTGTCTCGGCGGGGCAAGAACAACCCGGTCCTGATCGGCGAGGCCGGTGTGGGGAAGACGGCGATCGTCGAGGGCATCGCCCAGCGGGTCGTGGACGATGACGTGCCACAGACGCTGGCAGACAAGCGAGTAGTCCAGCTTGAACTGTCGGGCGTCGTTGCGGGCACCCGCTATCGCGGTGACTTCGAGGAGCGGATGCGGCGGATCATCGACGAGATCCGCAGCCACGGCGACGAGCTGATCATCTTTATCGACGAGCTGCACACCCTGGTCGGGGCGGGCGGCAGCACCGAAGGCGGCATGGACGCCGGCAACATGGTCAAGCCGGCCCTGGCCAGAGGAGAGCTGCACGTGATCGGCGCGACCACACTGGACGAATACCGCAAGAACATCGAGAAGGACGCGGCCCTGGCCCGGCGGTTTCAGCCGATCCTGGTGCCTGAGCCGACCGTCGAGGACACGCTGGCCATCCTGCACGGGCTGCGCGACCGGTATGAGGCGCATCACCAGGTGCGGTACGAGGACGCGGCCCTCACCTCGGCAGTCGAGCTGTCCGACCGCTACATCACCGACAGGTTCCTGCCGGACAAGGCCATCGACCTGATCGACCAGGCGGGCGCCAGGGTTCGGCTGCGGCTGAAGACGCCGGGCGTGGACCGGCGTGAGCTTGAGCGGCGCGCGGCGGACATGCAGCGGGACAAGGACCAGGCCGTTGCCAGCGAGCAGTACGAGCAGGCCTCGCGGCTCCGGGACGAGATCGAGGACATCCAGCGCCGGATCGAGGAGCTTGGCCGCGATCATAAGGCGATACCTGAGGTCACCCCGGACGACATCGCCGAGGTAGTGTCGCGGGCCACCGGCATCCCGGTCCACCAGCTGACCGAAGCGGAAAAAAGCCGGCTGCTCGGGCTCGAGACGCACCTGCACGAGCGCATCATCGGCCAGGACGAGGCGGTGGCTGCTGTCGCCGAGGCGGTCCGCCGCTCCCGGGCGGGACTGGGCGACCCGAATCGACCGGTCGGCAGCTTCCTGTTCCTCGGACCGACCGGGGTAGGCAAGACCGAGCTAGCGCGCGCGCTGACCGAGGCGCTATTCGGCGCTGACAGTCGCATGGTCCGGCTCGACATGAGCGAGTTCTCCGAGCGGCACACGGTCAGCCGACTCGTGGGCGCACCGCCCGGCTACGTCGGGTACGAGGAAGCCGGGCAGCTCACCGAGGCGGTCCGGCGGCGGCCGTACTCGGTCGTGCTGCTGGACGAGATCGAGAAGGCGCACGCAGACGTGTTCAACATCCTGCTGCAGGTCCTCGACGACGGCCGCCTCACCGATGGCCAGGGCCGGACCGTGGACTTCAAGAACACGGTCCTGATCATGACCAGCAACCTCGGCTCCGACCTGGTCGGCCGGCGGGGCACCGCGCTGGGATTCGGCGCGGAGGCGACGCGCTCGCAGGGTGGCCAGGGCAGCGCGTTGCAGGAGCAGCTCATGCGCCGGCTCCGGGAGTCGTTCCGGCCAGAGTTCCTCAACCGGATCGACGAGATCGTCATCTTCCGTGAGCTGGACCAGGCCGAGCTGCGGCAGATCACGCTGCTGCTGCTGGAGGAGACCCGGCGCAGGCTGCACGCACAGAACGTGCTGGTCCAGTTCGAGCCTGCCGCCGTGGACTGGATCGCCGAGCACGGCTACCAGCCCGAGTTCGGCGCCCGGCCGATGCGCCGCACGATCCAGCGCGAGGTCGACAACCAGCTATCCACGATGCTGCTGGACGGACAGGTCACGGCGGGTCAGCGGGTCACCGTGGATGTACGCGACGGGCACCTGGCGTTCACCACCAGCCAGGAGCACCTGGCCAGCGCGTGACGATGGGGATTCTCCGCGCCATGGCGCGGAGAATCCCCATCGTCAGCGGGTCAGGTAGTCGTCTTCCGGTCAGTGTGAATGCGGCCACGGCCGAACGCATCGATCCGCTTCCACCGGCCCGGCAGGTCGAGTATCTGCAGGTTGCCAAACCCTAGCGGCAGCGCCGGGTCGACGACGAGATTGTCGCCATGCGGCTCGAGGCCGAGACCGGCACGCAGCAGCAGCAGCGGCGCGCCGGTCGACCAGGCCTGCGGGCTGCACGCCGTCGGGTACTGCACGGGATACATCGTGGCGCTCCGCGCATACCCACCGAACGCCTCGGGCAGCCGTCCGTCGAAGATCTCGGCCGCGGCCATAACGCCGGCGACGATATGGGCGGCTTCCTCCTTGAACCCATACCGGCGCAGCCCCCACGCGATGAAGGAGTTGTCGAACGGCCAGACCGTGCCGACGTGATAGCCGATGGGGTTGTAGCGTGCCTCGCCTTCGGCGAGGGTGCGGACGCCCCAGCCCGAGAACAGCCGCGGCCCGAGCAGGTGCCTGGCAACGGCCTTGGCCTTGGACTTCTCGACGATGCCGCTCCAGAGCAGATGGCCGATATTGGACGTCAGCGAGTCCACCTGACGGCCGTCGGCGTCGAGCGCGACCGCGAAGTACCCGCCGTCACTGACCCAGAAGTCGCGGTTGAACCTGCGCTTGAGATCGGCTGCCTCCTTCTCGAGCCGGTCGGCGAACGCTGGATCCTTCCATACCTCACGAGCCAGCCGGGCGCCGCGAACCTTGGCGTCGTAGGCGTAGCCCTGCAGCTCGCAGGTCGCGCGCGGGAACCCCGGCAGGTCACCATTGCGGTAGGAGATCGAGTCCCAGGAGTCCTTCCAGCACTGGTTCTCCAGACCCGTCTCCGGATTGCGACGCTGGTAGGAGACGTAACCGTTGCCCTGCAGGTCGGCGTATTCGTCGATCCAGTTGAGCGCCGCCCGCGCAGCGTGCTCGAGCTCCCTGACTAGCTTGCTGTCCCCGGTCCAGCGCTCGTACTCGTCCAGCAGCACCACGTAGAGCGGGGTGGCATCGGCGTTCCCGTAGTAGGGCGAGTGCGGCCGCTCCTCGAACGCCGTCAGCTCTCCGTACCGCATCTCGTGCAGGATGCGGCCAGGGTCCTCGTCCCGGAAATCGTCGATGCGGACCCCCTGCCGCTCGGCGAGCGCCACTAGCGTGGTCGCAGCCAGCTCGGAGGTGAACGGGAGCGCCTGCAAGCTGGTGAAGATGCTGTCGCGGCCGAAGATCGTCATGAACCAGGGCAGCCCAGCCGCCGGCAGCGCACGGCCGGGCATGGTCAGCGTGGAGAACCGGAGCGCCGCGAGGTCGGTCATGCAGCGCCGGTAGATGTGCTCGACGGCCTCCCAGTCACACTCGACGGTCGGCGCGTGCTCCAGCCACTTCTCCAGGCCGCGAGCCATGTCCCGGCGCACCTCGCGCCTGCCGCGGCCCTTGATCCCGATCGGGCCGCCCGGATGCTCACCAGGAGCGGGCGCCGTCGCGACGATATCCAGCTGGGTGCCCCACTCGCCGTGCGGCGGCACCGTGACGCGGAAGGACAGGCCAGTCTCGTCGACCGCAGCTGGCGTCGTGGCAGAGATCCAGGTCTCGCGCTGGTAGGTGTCCCGGCGGTACCCAAGCACCAGGCTGTTGCCGACGACCCGCGCCTGGTAACTGCCCTTCTTCCGGAGCGCGTCCTTCACCTCGAACAAGTCGGCGAAGTCGCTCGCAGCGTCGATGCGGACGTCGAGGCTGACCGGCTGGTCCTGGTGATTGAGTATCCGGAGCTCCTCGTGGAAGCCATCGGACACCTCGCGCTCGCGGATGACCGAGAGCGTGGCGTCGACGTAGACCGTGCCACTGCCCGGCACCAGGAAGAACCGGGCCTGGAAGTACTGCAGGTCGTCGGTCGACAAGGCGGTCAGTCGCTGGCCGTTGATCGTCAGTACCCACTGGGACAGGAACCGGGTGTCGAATGAGAACAGCCCGGTGGGGTCGGTACTCGAGGCCTCGATGTCGCCGCGGTTGTCGCTGACGACGAACGTGTTGCCCTCGAGGATCTGGACGAGCTGGTCACTCACGCTGACCTCCGCGGTTTCTGGTCGTGCTGGGCCATGACCGCCTGCGAGGTGACGGGCGGCACCCGGCCCTTAGATCCTGGCGGGCCGGGCAGGCAGCGCTGGAACATCATGAGCGCTGCCATGCTGCCATCGACGCCCAGCAGGCCGCGCAGCATGGCCGCCATGGCGTTCACCCGACCCGTCACGATCGCTTCGAGCTGCGGGCGCTCCACCGTCACGACGGCATCAGCCGGGTCGGCCCGCCGTGTTACCGTCACGTCGCCCTTGTGGACGGTGACATGCCAGCGCTGGGTGCTCGCGCCGTCTTTGATGTCAAAGCGCAGCGTTGCGGACTCGGACTCGAGCGTCGCGAGGTGGCCTGGCTGGGTAAGCCCGGCGAAGAACTGACTGATGGGGTCCGCCGCCGGCGGCGCGGAACGGGCAGTAGTGGTCGCCACGTCCGGTACCTGTTCAGCTTGGTGCGCCGTTAACCGTCCGTGCGCGAAAGCTTGCCCGGCTGATGTGCAGCTTCGGATGGCGTCGTGGCCGGGCGATTACGAACGTCGCGCGGGGCGCGAATGATCCCAGTCGGCGAGCAGCGTCCGGATCCCGGTCACCAGGGCGATCGGCTGATCGAGCATGACGTGATGGCCCGCCGCCGGGATCTCGATGACAGGCGCGAGCTGGCCGAGGCTGTCGTACATGAGCTCGGTGGTCTGCGGCGGCACGATGCCGTGCTCGGCGTGGAACAGCGCGACCCGGCAGTCGAGCTGCCGCAGCAGCTGCGGTGTGCCCTGGGTTCGGCCGAACACTGCTGGGTCGAACTTCCAGCTCCAGCCGCCGTCGACGGCCTGGATCGAGGTGGCAGCCACGTGCTCGCGCACGTACGGCAGGGTCGGCTGGTCAGGCATCGGACGGAACCGGGCGATCGCGGCTTCCCGGGTCGGGTAGACGCGCAGCGGCCCGAACGCGCGCCCTTGCTGGGCGGCCTGATCCTCCGGCGTGACGTCGCGCACCGGTGAGTCGATCACCACGATGCCCTCAAGCTGCCGGCCGAACATGCCCGCGGCCCGCAGCGCCACAAAGCCGCCCATGCTGTGCCCGGCGATGACCGGCGGCCCGGCGACCCCGGCGCCCTTCGCGACCGCGAGGACCTCGCGAGCCCAGCCATCGAGGCTGTATTGGTCGCGTCGCCCGCTGTCGCCGTGACCGGACAGGTCCACCGCCACGACCCGCCGGCCGGCCGTGAGCATCGGCGCCACGTGGTCCCACCAGCGGGCGTGCGCCGCGCCGCCATGCACGAGGATCAGGCCGCTGGCGAGGCTGTCGCCCCAGGCGCGGTAGGCGATGTCAGTGCCGTCGACGGTCACGGTGCCCACGTCGGCGGTAGCCGCCAGGGCCGCCGTGAACCAGTCCGGCGGCGCCATGGCCGGCGCTAGTCCGGTCGCGATCTGGCCGGCCGTCACTGCCCAGCCTCGTTCCAGGCACGCTCCAGCACATCGCTGATCGTATCGGCTGGCTGCGCGCCGGAAATGCCGTAGCGGCGGTCGATGACGAACAGCGGCACCCCGGTCGCGCCGAGCGACTGTGCCATCGCCTGGTCGGTGTCCACATGGTCGCTGTAGCGATCGCTGGCCAGCACGTCTGCTGCCTCGCCGCGGTCCAGCCCGGCGTCGACGGCCAGCCGGATTAGCACGTCGTGTTCGAAGATCGAGTCCTGCTCGGTGAAATAGGCTCGCTGCAGGCGCTCCATCAGCTCACCCTGCCGGTCGCTGGCCTTCGCGAGATGCAGCAACCGGTGCGCGTCCCTGGTGTTGCCGGTGCGCAGCCCGTCCATCCGGAACGTCAGCCCGGCGGCAGCCGCTCGCTGCTCCATCTGCCGCTGTGCCTGCCGGGCCTGGTCCGGGGTCATCCGGTACTTCTGCGCGAGCATCTCGACGGTCGGTGTCGTGACGCCGCGCGGCGCCGCCGGGTCCAGCTCGAACGACCGGTACACCACCTGCACCGCGTCCCGGTGATCGAAGCTGTCCAGTGCTCGCTCGAAATGCCGTTTGCCCAGGTAGCACCATGGACAGACGACGTCAGCCCAGATCTCCACTTCCATGGTGACAGTCAACACTGCGGCTGCCTGTGCCCTTCCCGCGGCGCGGGCAGACGATCAGTCCGGTGCCGTCCCGCCGGCCGGAGGTGACGGGCTATCCAGGCCCGTAATCGACGGTGATGTGCCGGTAGCCGAGCGAGGTCAGCATGCCATCGAGCATGGCCGTGGTGTTGCGCTGCGCGTCGGCGCGCAGCGGGCTGCCCTTGGCTGCGGCGTTGATCCGCTCCTCGGCGGCGACGTAGACGGCCTGCTGGCTGTTCGGGTTACCGGAGAAGAAATTTGCGATCCGGTTGACCACGCCCTGTTGCTCGGCGAACACATAGGAGTGGTTCACGCTGAGCACGGCCGGCGCAAGCTGGGCGGTCGGCAGCTTGACCGTCACGGAGTCACCCGCTGAGACGCTCAGGGCGCTGCCCTTGAGGTGCGAGAAGTCGACGTAGGCGATGACCGTCCCGTCCCCGATGAACAGCGTCTGACTCCCGGCGATGAAGGACGGCAGGAACGAGACCTGATTCGACAGGTCCACGACGACCTGGAAGTTCCCGCTCGCCGCTTCGTACCGGCTCAGCGACGTAATCGACTTCAGCAGCGGCGGCTGGCTGCGGACAGTGGTATGCGTGCTGAACGGATTTCGCAACTGCGGCAGCAGCCGCACCGCGGAGAGCACGAGCAGTAACCCGGCGACGCCGGCAACGGCCGCCGTCACGACGGCAAGCCGGCTGATCAGCCGGCCAGAACGCCAGACCTCTCCCATGGTTCCTCCGCGCGCTCCGGCGCCGGCGGGGCTGCCAGCGGCTGCCAGCTACCCAGCCCGCCGGAAGAGATGCGTCTGCAGCCGGGGAGATGAATCTTTCGCTCCGGCCGGGGTAGCTGCGGCGCATGCGAGGCTGGGGCAGGCGTAAGTCTCAGGCGGACCGGCGGCGGCAGGGCCTGCTGGTGGGCTGCTTGTTGTGGCTGGTGCTGCTGGTGCTCACACTGGTGGTGCTGTCGATCGTGTTCGGTGGCTTCCGGCTCGGAACGCGAGCCTGAGCGCCGGGTCAGGCTAGCGGGTGCCGCGGTTTGCCCAGTTGTATCGTGCGGAGCCGCGGCCAAGTAGCCGGTCCACCACGGCGCTGACGGACCCGTCCTCCGCCAGCAGCCGCCGGATCACGAAGATCATCGTCGGGATGGCCCAGAAGTCACCGCAGATCCACAGGATGCCGGCGCCGATCTGCTGGTCGGCGACGGGCGGCAAGGTCACGCCAGGAACGTGGTCGTACACCGAATACCAGGACGTGCTGGTGAGGAAGCCCATGGCCATGGCCAGGGCCCACATGACGCAGTTCGTCACCACCAAAGCGGCGGCCTGGGACACCGGGGTCATCCGGATCCGGAACGGTGGCGACGGCAGGAACTGCAGCCAGAACAGCACGCCCGCGACGAAGAAGCTGGCATGCATGAGCCAGATGTGCACGACCTGGTTCCGCTCAGCCAGGTCGTACGGGCCCGGCAGATGCCAGACCAGCATCACCGCGCTGAATAGCGTCACGCTGATCCACGGCCGCAGCAGGAACCCGCCCACGACGCGCACCGGCCGCGTCCAGTTGGCGGTCAGCACCTCGCGTGTAGCGTTCTTGCCTGCCCGGCCCGGCAGGGCGTCGAGCAGCGGCTGCCAGGGCGCACCCGCCACGATGAGGGTTGGTGCCGCGAACATCAGCAGCAGGTGCTGGATCATGTGCACGAAGAAGTAGTCGTCGGCCCAGTAGTCGATGGGGGACTGGACCGCGATCAGCAGCACCGCCAGGCCGGCGTAGAACCAGATCGACCGCAGCCGGCGCTGCCGGGTCCGCTCCGGACGGGACCGGGCCGCGAGCCGGGCTAGGCCCACCTCGTGCCATGCCGCGAGCACGATCGCGATGATCAAGAACGGGTCGAAGGACCAGTGATCGACGAGATAGCTCATGACCCCAGCTCAGCTCGAGGAACCGTACGGAAGACTCACGCGAACCGTCTGCAGCAGCGCCCACCGGCCGGATCCGAGCTGCCAGACGGTCAGCGCGCCGTGGTCGACGACCAGGGCCTGCGGGCCGCCCCCGGGGGCCGCCGCCAGCGTCGCAAGCTCGCCGCCGCCCGACTCGCCGGAACTGCTCGCGGGCAGCGGGGGGAGCGTGTCCCACCTGCCCGCCTGCCAGCCGATGAGGTACGCCCGGCTCGCGGCCGGGGAACCGGCGGTTGCGGTGAGAACCAGGCCGGTCGAGCCGTCGGCCAGAAAGGAGACCGACGGCGTGGCTCCGGCGGCCAGCGGCCGGGCAGGTAGCGTCGGCGATAGGGTCCAGCGTGCGCCGCCGTCCGCCGACCAGGCAGTGAGTACCGCGGCGGTAGCGCCGCTGCCGACGGCCAGGACCGCGGTCGTCTGGCCATCCGTCGTAGCCAGCCCGATCACATCGGCCCCGGTACGGGCCGCCGGGCCGGCGAGGCTCGGACCAGTCGCGCGCCACGTTCCGGACGACAGCGTGAAGATCCCCGCTGCGCCCGGCTTGCTGCAGTCTCCGGCAACCAGCGGTGCACCCGCCGGGGTCCACGAGACCGCGGTGAGCGCGGTCAGGCCGCAGGCCCGGCCGGTCGGCGAGCTGGCCAGCGTCCGCAGTGTCGTCAGCCGGGTCCATGCCGCGCCGACCCCGGTGCCGGCGTCGACGTCACCCGCATCGGTGAGCGCGAGCAGCCGGCCGGCTGTGCTGCCGGCGAGCGCACCGGGCACGTTGGCGAGACCCGGGCTCAGTGGCGGCTGCTGCGACCACTCCGCGCCGGCGTCGGCGCTCGCGGCGAGCGGCGAGAAGGTCAGGTCCTGGCTGGGCCGGAATCCGGTAACCAGGGCGCCCGGCCTGCTCTGCGTCATGACCAGCCCGCCGTTGCTGGCTACCCCCGCCGGGGTGACCAGCTTCCACCCGGTGCCATCGGCGGGACGGGCGAACAGTTCCCAGAAATTGTTGAAGGCCGACGCAGAGCCACCCATCTGGACCACGGCCCAGCTGGTTCCGTCGGTCCCGGCCAGTGACGTGGCGAGAGTTGGCCCGGACAGCCGGGCTGGCCCGCCGACGGCCGGTGGTCCGGCCGGACGGGAGCTGCCGCAGGCGGCCACGGCCAGCGTTCCCGCCAGGACGGCGGCGACCGCCGCCGCGCTGCGCCAGGTTCTCCGGTGTGCCAGCGTCATGGCAGCCTCAGCACCTGCTGCGCAGAGTCGGCGAGCTCGGCCGCGAACGACGACGTCGTGCTCGACGTGCCGGGGCCAGGGTCGAAGTCCAGCTCCGACCGGGTGTGGCCGGCCCGGTCGATGACGTAGGCCACGTCGGTATGCGCGATCATCCCGCCCGGCGGAAGGATCTGGGCGCCGATGGCGTAGTTGCGCCAGGCTCGCTGCAGCTGGGCCAGCGACCCGGTCAGGAACAGCCAGTTGGGCACCGCGGACAGGCCTTCCTGGCTGTCGAACGCCCGGGTATAGGCGACGGACCGGTACAGCGGGTTGGCGACGATGGCCACGAGTTCGACGCGGTGCCCGCTGGCGCCGAGCAACTGATCGGCGTC
>JBAUAR010000131.1:0-8234 GCA_049675875.1 Streptosporangiaceae bacterium | reverse complement strand
CGTCCCGCTCGGCCCGCCGCGGCCGACGCTCGTCGTGGCTGGCTGCGACCCCGCGCTGCCGCTGCTGGAGCTGCCGCTGAGCCTGCTCGAACCGCCCGTCTCGTTCCTGTGGTGGCCCTGCGCCAGCCGGGAGGCGCTCGCCCTCGCCAGCGACGGCCTGGTGCACGTGGCTGGGGTGCACCTGCGCGGGCCGTCGGGTGACTACAACACCGGCCCAGCGGCCGAGTTCCTGCCCGGCGGCGGCGAGGTGATCGGGTTCTGTTCCTGGCGCGAGGGCCTCGTGCTGAGGCCGGAGCTGGACGGCCAGATCGTCGGCGTCCCGGACCTGGCGCGGCCTGGGCTGCGGCTGGTGAACCGGGAGCCGGGCGCGGAGGCCCGGCGGGTGCTCGACCGCGAGCTCGCCAGACATGGCATCGACCCCGCCCGGCTGGGCGGGTACGACACCCGGGCCACCGGCCACCTGGAGGTGGCGGCCGCCATCGCCGCCGGCCTGGCCGACGTCGGCATCGCCAGCGAACCGGCAGCGCTGGCCTACGAGCTGGCTTTCGTGCCGCTCGCGGCGGAGCGGTTCGACCTGGTCGTGCCGACCGCGCAGGCCGGGTCGCGGGAGATCCAGGGCCTGCACCGCGCGCTCAGCTCGCCGTGGCTACAGGACCAGCTGGCCAGCCTGCCTGGCTACAGCCTTTCCCAGTGCGGCGAGCGGGTCGCCACGATCGAGCCGGTCCGCAGTTGACGGAGCTTCCGTCCGACGACGGGCCGGCATAGGCTGCGCTGCGTGTACGACAGCGACCTCGCGGACATTGAGGAAGTCGGCTGGGACCGGTTCATCACCGACGCCTGGACCCGGATCTTCGTGGGCTACCGTTCGCTGACCGGTATCCGCGCGCTGGGCCGGCGGTGGAGCGACCTGCTCCAGGCCGGCCTCGGCTGCCCGCCGGAAGTTGCCGACGAACTGGTCCGCGCCGAGGTGCTGGTGCGACAGGACCGCGACCTCATGAGCATCCGTGATCCGGACGAGCTGCTGACGGCCATGGACGAGGTGCTCGCTGACATGGGCGCGGACCTGGCCGAGCTGGCCGAGGTCCCGCCCGGTGACCGGGACCGGCTGCTCGCCAGTCAGCACGCGCTGCGTGCCTTCCTGCGGGCGAACTTCCGCACCGCGGAGCAGGACCGCTCGGGCCGCTAGGGCTTTTTCCGCGCGAATATCAGCGTGGTCTGGTACCGCACCACCAGCTCACCGTCGGGGAACCGCGCGGCGATGATGGCGGCGACCTCGGCCAGGACCGAGTCCCTGACGGCGGGCTCGAGTGCGATCACGTAGGACTTGCTGCGCTCGTCGGTTAGCCAGTCCGTCGCCGACACGCGCCGGGTCCACGGCACCACCACGGTGCCGGCCGGCTCGACCGGGCCTAGGGAGCGCACCAGCCCGCCGCTCCAGTCCGGCTCCAGTTCGGTGTCCAGCCGGCGTCGCCAGGTATAGCCAGGACACGCCTGCGAGAGCAGGTCCTCGTACCGCTCGAACCAGGGCTCACCCGCTGCGCTCGCCCGGTTCCACCAGGCCGCCCAGTACCCGCCCGGCGTGAGCACCCTGGCCACCTCGGCGGTGGCCAGTTGGCTGTCGAACCAGTGCCACGCCTGCGCGAACGTCACCAGATCGGCCGCGCCGTCCCTGACCGGCATGCGGTGGCCGTCGGCGAGCACGCACGGGATCTGCGGGCTGCGAGCCCGCGCCCGGCGCAGCATCTGCTCGCCGATGTCGAAGCAGACAACGGTGGCGCCGCGATCCGCCAGTTGCCGGCTGGCGATCCCGGTGCCGGCCCCGAAATCCAGCACAAGCCGACCGCGCAGCGGCCCGGTCCGGCGCTCAATCTCGTCGAAGACAGACGGCGGGTACGACGGCCGGGCCGCGTCGTAGTGGTCGGCCGCCGAATCGAACAAGGAAGTCATGGCGTTGCCTGATCGCGGAGGCTTCGCGGTTCTGGCGGCCGCGGATGCCAAGTCTCCGCGATCATGGCACGTTCGCGGCTCAGCCGGAGTGACCGAAGACGGGGACGATCGAGGCCCTCGCGATGGTGGCGAACGTCAGGTTGAAGCCCGCGACGGCGGGTGAGACGTCGGAATCGACGCCGAGATGGTCGGTAGTGAGCGCGTGCACCGTGAATGCATAGCGGTGCGGCTCGCCCGGCGGTGGCGCGGCGCCGCCGAAGTCCTTCGTGCCGTAGTCATTGCGGACCGAGAACGCTCCGGCCGGCAGGCCGGCTCCGTCGCCGCTGCCAGCCCCGCGCGGCAACTCGGTCACGGCGGCTGGGATGTCGAGGACCAGCCAGTGCCAGAATCCGGAGCCGGTGGGAGCGTCGGGGTCGTAACAGGTGACGGCGAAGCCCTTGGTCTCCGCCGGGAATCCGTGCCAGCGGAGCGAAGGGGAGATGTTGGCCCCGCTCATGCCGAAGCTGTTGTAGACGTGGTCGTCGGACATCTGCTCGCCGTCGGCTACGTCGTCGCTCTCGACCGTGAACGACGGCACCGGCGGCAGGAAGTCGTGGGGCAGCGGAGCACGATCGGTCATTGCTTCCTCCAGTCGGAATGGCCAGCGTCGGCCAAGCCAACGCTAACGGAAACGGCCACCGGGCCGCCCGGCGCTGTCAGCCTTCGCGACCGCGACGGTCCGGCTACGCTGTGCATCCGGGCTAAACTCCGCCATGCCGGGGCGAACGGTCCGTGCAACGCCTGCCTGCTGGGCGGTCCAGATCAGCAGCGGGGAACGGGGTGACGCGGGGCTAGGCCCGTGCGAATCGTCGGCGGCGGGAAGGGTCGGTCGTGGGGTGAGGATCGGGCGCGGCGCAGGAGCATGGCTGCGGCGAGCCGTGCTCGCCGTGGTCCTGATCGGCGCCGCGGTCATTCCGGGCCGGGCCGCCAGCCAGCAGACCCAGCACTGCAGCGGCCCGCGGTGTCGCGCGGCTGGCTCGATCCTATGGACGGCAAATCTGCCGGGCTCGTGGCTCGCGGAGACGGGTGACACCGGCACGGTGCCCAGCCCAGATGCGGGCTACGCCGCCACTGGCGGCGGTCTCGCGGTGTTCGGAGCGGGTCTGCGGGTGACCGCCTTCCAGCTCAGCACGGGAAGCCGGGCGTGGCAGACGACGATCACCGGACTCCCGTCGGGGTCAGCAATCGTCGGTGTGCGCGCCTTTACTGGCGTGGTCGCGGTCGGCCTTCAGCCGCCACCCGGTAGCGCGCCGGAACGAGACGAGGTGATCATGTCGGCGGCGACCGGCCTAGTGGAGCGGAGCTATCCGGCCGCCGCCTACGGCGGCGCGATCGCGGCAGACGGCACGAGCGTGGTCGTCGTCGGTCCGGCGGCAGTGACGGCATACGCGAACTCCACCGGCCGGGCACTGTGGAGCCGGCCCGTCGGGCCGCCCGGCCAGACCTGGCGGATATCGGGCCAGTATGTCTATGTCGCCCAGCCGGCCGGGTCCGCCGGCGTGCTGCTCGTGCGTCGGATCAGCCTCAGCACTGGCGCCGAGGCGGTGCTCCGGCCGCCGGGACACTCGGGATTCCCTGGCACGCTCAGCGCGGTGGTCGACGGGGTCATGCTGTTCTCGACGCCCGGCGAGGTGGCTGCGTACGACGGCGACACCGGCGGGCTGCTCTGGCCTCGGGAGAAGGTGGTGCTGGAGCTTGCCGATCCCGTCGATGGCACGGTGTACCTCGCCAGCGCGACGGCACTCGACGGCGTAGGCGTTGCCTCGGGCACCGTGCTGAGCCACGCGGGGCTTTCGGTGGCCGGCAGCCTCTACTGGGTCTTCGGGGGCGTGGCGCTCGGGCTCGACCAGAATGCGCTCGGCGACGCCTGGGGGTACAGCCTCGACTCCCGGCGGGTGCTGTGGACCTCGGCCGGGCTGCCGTGGCCGCATTTCTTCGTTGATCTCTCAGGCCTCGGAGGCAGCGCGGGCGCGGGCGGGCAGGTGGTGCTGCTCGCGACGTGCGGGCGGGTGGGCGCGAAGGCGGCGGGCGGTGCCCCGCAATGCCTGCGGCCGCAGCTAGCGGCCGTGCTGGTCTAGGCGGCGGCTAGCCGCGGCCAGCGGCGGCTATCGTCCGTAGTTCAGCGGGGTGACGTAGCCGGGCGGACGGCACAAGTTCGACTTGGCGACACTCTTGGCGGCTGCGACCGCCCGCACCGGCAGGCAGCTCCTGGTCGGCCCGGACCGGACGGCCAGCACGATGGAGCCGACCGTCAGCGCGATCGCGAGGGGGTAGAACAGGACGATGCGCTGCCGGGGATGGAACCGAATGTGCAGCCGCCGGGCGATAGCGGCCAGCACCGCTCGCAGCCAGGCGAGCCTCTTCAGCACGCCGTGCCGCAGCTGCTCGATGCGGGGGATCTCCTCGTCGCGAGTTAGCCTGCCGAAAATGGCATAAAGAGCCGCAAGCTTCGGGTCGGCCCCGCGCAGCATGCGGTCAAGATGATCCAGCTTCATCCGCTGGCGTACCGGCAGGCCCATCCGACACCTCCAAGGTGCGTCTCCCCAGGACGACAACGTAACAGCTACCCTGTGATCGATTCGTAACCGGGCTGTTGTCGTCTGGTGATCTGCGAATGCCAGCAATGACATCTGTAACGTCCAGATCCGGACGCGAGGCACAACGGCACGGGTGGCACCGGCCCTAGCCTGAGACCGAGAGCTGCTCCGCGGTATCGGTCGGGCCAGCAGGCCCGCCGGAGCAGCTGATAGGGGATGCAGTGTCCAGCCAGACAGTGACGGAACTGGTCATAGGCGTTGCCATACTCGGCCTGCTCGTGTTCCGGCAGTTGCAGGCCCGGCCGCTGCGCGCCAACCCTCGGCTGCTGGTGATCCTTTTCGCGGTCGGCGTCATCGAGACGTGGGGCTACTTTCATGGCCAGAAGCACTCCGCGTCGGCCGCTGCGCTGGCACTTGTCGGAAGCCTCGTGCTGGCTGCGGTGTTCGGCGCGGTACGAGCCTTTACCGTCCGGATCTGGCAGCAGGACGGCCAGCCGTGGGTGCAGGGCAATCTGCTCACTGCCGCGCTCTGGGTGGTGGCGCTGGCCGCGCACCTCGGCTTCGACTACCTCGTCGGGCAGCACAAGGACGTCGGCGATATTGGCAACGCGACAGTGGTGCTCTACCTGGTGGCAAGCCTCGGCGTGCAGCGCGTCGTCATGACCTACCGCGCGCAGCGGCAGGATCCCGCCGTGGTCAGCGGATAGGTTCGCCCGGATGATCCGGCGCCGCGATTACGACGAGGGTGCGGAGGCTAGCCGTGCCGGATTGCGACCCGAGCCGGGCCCGCGGCGAATACGGGGTACGGGCTGAGCCTGCGTGACGTCGCCGCAGTGGCGTAGCCGAGTCGCGGCCATTGCGGCTGGACGACGGCGGGCCGGCGCTGGTGGCGGGGCGGCGGGGAGTAGCCGAGGACCTGATCCGCCCACACGAGTGCCAGGCTTAACTGGCGGACAAGCCGCAGCAGCAGTGACGGCGCGGCGTGCCTCGGGCGATAGAAGGGTCGAGATTCGCTCAGCGACGAGTGGTTCAGCAGCCGCCGTCTAGCCATAGGGTCCCCCAAACGCAGTCTGGCCCCAACACTGTCTCCGGAAAGACGGCGCTGGCACGCCGACCCGGAACTCTCCTCCGCTCGCCGGCGACGGCCCGGCCGTAGCCGCGGCTCGTGCACTGCGGTGCACTGCCTCAGCTTGCCGCTGCCTCGGCGCACTCTGTCGAGACAGCTTCCGGCTAACCCGTCGCGCGGTGCGCGGTACGTACGCCACGCAATTCCGCAACTACCGATTGTTGCTACGCATGTTGCACTTTGCAAGCCGCTTCCTGAAGTTTCTCAGAGTTTCACGGCGTGGTAGCACAGCCACCCGGCTGCGCCTCTTGTATGGTGGTCGGCTGCGCTGCGCCGGTTTCGCCCGAGGCTGGGCTTCCTAGCTGGCCGGAAGGGTCTTTTCGAGGTAGATGCGGCGGTAGCCGGCTTCGGAGCGGCGGTCGGTGACGCGGTAGCCAAGGTGGGCATAGATCGCCTGGTTCTCCGTCATCACCTCGTTGGTGTACAAGGCGAGCCGGTGGATCCCGCGCTCCCTGGCCTGCTGCTCGGCGAATTCCATCAGTCGGCGCCCGAGTCCAGTTCGCTGGCGAGCCGGGTGGACCGCGACATTCTCGATGAGCATGACGTCGTCGATCGCGGTCAGGGAGATGAGGCCGGCGATCGGGGTGCCCGTCACCCAGATGGCGCCGCTGTCGATGGCACTGCTGTAGTCATGCACGAGCGGCGCTGGTGGCCGGTCCATGCGGCTGAGGTACTTGTCATACGCGGCGGCGATGACGCGCTGAATCGCGGGCAGATCTGCCGGCGTCGCCGGCCTGAGCTCGTCGGGCGCACCGGGCGGGCGCGCACCGGGCAGCCGATGGGCGCGGAGGTCGAGCCAGTCGCGGTGGCTGCGGCTGCGGCTCACCCGGTCGACCTCGAACCCGGCGGTGGCCAGCAGTGCGACCAGATCGGGCTCGCGATGCAGCGTGAACCAGCGCCTGCGATCGGACTCGTAGCCGGACGCCGCCTCGAATCCCTCGCCGTCGCCTTCGGCGACGTGCAGGTACAGCGGACCGCCTGGCCGCACGGTGCGCGCGAACTCTGCCAGAACCGCGGGAACGAACTCGCGCGGGATGTGCAGCAGTGCCGCCTGGCACCAGATCGCGTCAACCGATCCGGTCCGCAGTGGCAAGTGGCGCATGTCTGCCTGGGCGAGATCGACGCCGCCGCCCACCCGGAGCTGACCTAGCGAGATGTCGAAGCCGGCCACCCGGAATCCGTGCTCGCGGATCAGCGCCGCCTCGCAACCCGGACCGCAGCCAACGTCGGCGACGACAGCGGTCGGCGGAAGGCTGGCCGCAAGCGCCCTGATGTCGTCGACGATGCGAGGGGACGTCACCGACTTGCGCCGCGCGTAGTCCGTCGCGATGTGGTCGTAGGTTTGCTGGGTTTCCGTGATGGCCGTGCGGAGCTCCACATCTGCGACGTTATCGGATGTTTCGCGAGCGGGGCTCGGTCGATCTCGGGTCGTGCCGAGGCGGCCGGATACACTCGCGCGATGGCGACGCGTGACCGGGAGACCGCGCTGATTGTCGAAGTTCCGGCGGCCGAGCCGGTGGTCGGGCGTCATCGGGCTGACCTCGACGCCAATGCCGGCCTGGGCGTCCCGGCGCACATCACGATCCTGGCGCCGTTCGTGCCAGCTGGCCGGCTCGGCGCTCCCGAGCGCGATCGGCTTGCGGGCGTGTTCGCCGCGGTCCTGCCGTTCGAGCTGCGGCTTGACCGGACGTGCTGGTTCGGGACGACAGTGCTCTGGCTGGGGCCGCGCGATCCCGCGCCCTTTTCGGACCTGACTGGCCGGGTGTTTGCCGCGTTCCCCGAATATCCGCCGTTCGGTGGTCAGTTCGATGAGGTCGTGCCGCACCTGACCGTTGGCCATCAGCGTCCGGTGGACGAGTTGCGCCGCGCCGAACAAGAGATCATTCCGAAGTTGCCCGTGGCGGCCACGGTGTCGGCCGTGACCTTGATGGCCGAATCGACGGTCGGCGGACGCTGGGTGACCGTTGCTACTTTTCCGCTGGGCTCGGCGGGCGCACGGTGATCTGAAAGACCGGGTAACCGGGGGCGATCTCCAGCAGCCTAGAGTCCGGCGCGTCTGGGCCGACCCCTTCGAAGAACATCCCGACCTCGAACTTCCAGCGCCGCAGGTACTCGCGCAGCAGCGGCGGTTTCGCCGCGTCGGGCAGCTCAGTGGCGGTGAACGACTCGACCCGACGACCCACCCGCAGCTCGCCGCCGCCCGAAACGCGCATGTTGCGCACCCACTGCGTCTGGCCGCGTGGCGAGACGAGATACGTCGTGCCCTCATAACTGAGCGGGTTCACCGGTGTGCTGCGCCACTCGCCGGTCTTGCGGCCCTGCACCGACAGCACCCGGCTGCCCTTCAGGCTGATCCCGTGCCGGGTCAGCGCAGCCACGAGGTCGTTGGACAGGCGGCCCAACCGGCGGCCCAGCGGCGTGGTCGGCGTCACGTACCGGGTCGATGGACTCTCGGACATCGGCTTCGCCTTCCTTTGTGTGAGCAGTGCTCTCAGTATAGATCAATGTAACGCACGCACCAGAGGCTTCCCGCGCTCGCGCGGGAAGCTCTGACAGGTATGCCCGGCTTGCTCGCGGGAACTCTG
>JBAUAR010000130.1:0-14353 GCA_049675875.1 Streptosporangiaceae bacterium | reverse complement strand
CGTGCCGCCGACATACCGGACGGCAATCGTCCGCAACTGGTTCTAGGCTGCCAACCGCTCGAAACCGACGACGGCTGAGTGTTAGTGACGCCAGGGAGATGCCGTGAGCGAGTACACCGTGGAACCGCTTGGTCCCTACGCCGACTCTGACCCGATGATCGGATGGCTCCTCGACGCCGACCCGTCGATCCGCTGGCAGGTGATGCGCGACCTGCTAGCCGCTCCGGAGTCGGTGTGGATGGCGGAGCGGGCCAACGTCGAGAGCGCAGGCTGGGGAGCCAGACTTCTGGCCTGCGAGGACGAAGATGGACAATGGGCAGGCGGCGCCTTTCTTCCCCGCGGTTTCGACTCTCAGGAATGGCAGGCCGTCGGTCAGCCGTGGACAGCCACGACGTTTTCGCTATCGCAGCTGCGCGAGTTCGGTCTCGATCCTGCCTCGGACCGGGCCAAACGAGCTGTACAGCTCATCGGCGCCAACTCGCGGTGGGATCATGCCGGCCAGCCCTACTGGGAGGGCGAAGTTGAGGAGTGCATCAACGGCCGGGTCGTTGCCGATGGCGCCTATTTTGGCGTCGACGTCTCGTCCATCGTTGACAAGCTGGTCGGTGAGCGTCTTGACGACGGCGGCTGGAACTGTGAGAGGGCCAACGGTTCGGTGCGGTCGTCCTTTGCCAGCACCATCAATGTGCTGGAAGGGCTGCTGGAATACGAGCGAGCCACCGGGGGGACGCCCGAATCCCGGCAGGCGCGCAAGTCGGGCGAGGCGTATCTGCTGGAGCGCAACCTCTTTCGGCGTATCAGCACCGGCGAGCCGGCCGACGACCAGTTTCTGTCATTTCTGCACCCCAGCCGCTGGCGGTACGACGTCCTCCGGGCGCTGGACTACTTCTGCTCTGCCGCCGCATTGACGGGCGCTGCGCCAGACTCGAGGCTCGGCGAAGCAGTCGACCTTGTCCGGTCCCGGCGCCTGAATGATGGCAGCTGGCGCCTCGACTGGAGCCTGCCGGGTCGGGTCTGGTTCGAGGTGGACGGTGGAGCGGGTGAACCCTCGCGCTGGGTGACACTGCGGGCGCTGCGGGTCCTCAAGTGGGGTGACCAGTAGGCGGACCGCAGACGGCGGCAGCGCTGGCCGGCGGGTGCCGGCGCAGCCGAGCGGCATGTAAAGGTAACTTGACCTACCTCCATGGTCAAGGTACCTTGACATCGTGCGCAACCAGGTCCGCGACCAGCGCCTGAGGCGAGGAATGTCCCAGGCTGAAATGGCCAGGGCCCTCGAGGTGTCGCGTCAGACGGTGATCTCGATTGAGGCTGGTCGTTACTCACCGTCGCTGCCGCTGGCGTTCCGGATCGCGCGGCTGTTCGGCTCCACGGTGGACGAGATGTTCTGCCCTGAGGAGGGTTCCCCATGATGAGCACTGGGCGTCATTCACGGTGGCGAGGACCACTGGTGATGACCACAGCTGGCATCGTCTGCGTCGGCGCGGTGGGGCCAGTTTACGGGTGGGCGCAGGCAGCCCCGATTGGAGTCATCTGCGTGGCGGCAGCGTTCTACAGCTACTTCATGGCACGCCCGGACACAGAGCGAGGTGCCATGGCGAGCGGCAAACTGGACGAGCGACAGCAACTGCTCCGATGGCAGGCCTGGTCCTTCTCCGCACATCTGACATTCGCCGTCAGCGCTGTCGGTGCCCTGGTCGCGGCAATACTCAGGTATCCCGTGTGGCGCTTCTCGCTCTTCATCGTGATCCAGCTCGTCGGCTTCTACGCCGGCCTGGCCAGGTTGGGCGTATGGCCCGGCGACCGGGCCTTGCGAGATAAGTCGCACGGCGCTTCGTAGCCGCCATGCACCCGATCCTCCGGTCTGCCGCCGGCCTTTGCCGAATGGAGTCATGCCCGAGCTCTCGGTGAACGAGCGCAGGCGGCGCGGCCGAGCCAGGCGGTTCCGTCGGTGTGTTCTCGACCAAGCCGGAGCCGCAGCCGGCTACGAATTACTGACGTTCAGGCCGGAGGCGGAGGGCGAGGGTGGCTGCATGATCGGGCTCGTGCTCGTGGGGGTGGTCGCTGGCTTCCTGGCCGGCATCTCGCCGTGCATCCTGCCGGTGCTCCCGGTCGTGCTGGTCGCCGGGGCGACGGGCACGAACCGTGCCGCGCAGCGCGGCGATGACGCCCCGCCGAGAGCCGGCGTAGCCCGCTCGGTGGCCGTCGTTGCAGGCCTGGCGCTGAGCTTCAGCGTCCTGATCCTGGCAGGTTCGGAGATCATCTCGCTGCTGCACCTGCCGCAGGATTCGCTGCGAGACGCAGGCATCGCGCTGCTGATCCTGGTCGGCCTCGGCTACCTGGTCCCGCCGCTGGGTGCACTCCTCGAGCGTCCGTTCGCCAGGCTCAGGGCTCGGCAGCCAAGCGGCCGCGGCGGCGGGTTCGTGCTGGGACTGGCGCTTGGGCTGCTGTACGTGCCGTGCGCCGGACCGGTCCTGGCCGCCATCACCGTGATCGGCGCCACGCACCGAGTGGGGCTGACAGCTGTCTTCGTCACGGCCGCGTTCGCCGTCGGTACCGCGATACCGCTGCTGGCCATTGCCCTGGCCGGCGGGCAGCTATCCAGGCGGCTCGGCACCCTGCGGCGGCACGCCCCGCAGGCCCGGCTCGCCGGCGGAGCGGTGCTGATCGTGATGGCGGTTGCGATCGCGTTCAACACATTCCAGGGCCTGGAGCGCGACGTGCCCGGCTATTCGACGGCGCTGCAGGGCTCGGCCAGGGTACGCAGTCAGCTCAACGCCCTAGCCGGCGCCCGGGCTACCTCGCTGACCAGGTGCAACTCCAATGCCACCGCGCTGGTGAACTGCGGGCCGGCCCCGCAATTCAAGGGCATCACCGCATGGCTGAACACTCCGGGCGGCAAGCCGCTGACGATGTCCGAGCTGCGCGGCAAGGTCGTGCTCGTCGACTTCTGGACCTACTCGTGCATCAACTGCCAGCGCACGCTCCCGCACGTCGAGGCCTGGTACCGGGCTTACGCCAAGGACGGGCTCGTGGTGGTCGGCGTGCATACTCCGGAGTTCGCGTTCGAGCATGTCGTCTCCAACGTCCGCACCGAGGCGGCGGACTTCAGCGTGCATTACCCGGTTGCGATCGACGACAGCTACGACACCTGGAATGCCTACGACAACGAGTACTGGCCCGCTGACTACCTGATCGACGCGCAGGGCAACGTGCGGCATGTGCACTTCGGCGAGGGCGACTACTCGACCACTGAGCAGCTGATCCGCGAACTGCTCACCGATGCGCATCCGGGTCTGCGGCTTCCGCCGTCGACGAATGTGCCCAACCTCACCCCGACTGGCGAGATGAACCCGGAGACCTACGTCGGCTACGAGCGGCTGCAGTACCTCATGCCGGGCGGCACCGTGGCGGAGAACGCGGCCGCGGTGTACCAATTCCCGCAGACGCTGCCCCCGGGCGGTATGGGACTGTCTGGAACGTGGACCGAGCACGCGCAGGAGGCCACCGCCGGGCCCGGCGCGCAGCTGGAGCTCGGCTTCCTGGCCAAAGACGTCTATCTGGTGCTCGGCGGCAGCGGGACTGTCGAGGAGAGCATCAACGGCCGTCATACCGAGACGATCAAGGTCGGTGGTGTGCCGGGGCTGTACACGCTGTACCAGGCCAAGGCGACGAGCACCGGCACGCTGCTGCTGACCGCGTCGCCTGGCGTACAGGCCTACGACTTCACGTTCGGCTAGTACTGCAGCCGCAGGCTGTGATCTTGTGCGGCGTGGCGGCGTGACATGTGGACGGCCACCGCGTAGGTCTTCGAGGTGTGAAAGGACTCTCAGATCAGGCGGTGGCCGCGGGGCTCAGGTTAGACCTTGGCGCGTGGCGGGCGGGGTTCGACGAGGTATTCGCTCGGATCGCGGGCCGGTTCGCGCAGGCGTGCTCGCGGAAGCGGGCGCGGGCGTACCTGCTGGGCCTGCTGTCACGCTCGGAACGCAAGAACGGCTGGACGATCGCGGAGTTCGCCGGGGATGCGACGCCGGACGGGATGCAGCGGCTGCTGAACTTCTACTCCTGGTCGGCTGATGATGTCCGCGATGACCTGCGGGATTACGTGGCCGCGGCGATCGGTGACCCGGGCGGGGTGCTGATCGCTGATGAGACCGGGTTCTTGAAGAAGGGGACGAAGTCGGCCGGGGTGCAGCGGCAGTACTCCGGCACCGCCGGGCGGATCGAGAACTGCCAGCTGGGAGTGTTCCTGGCGTATGCGGTTCCCGGCGCCGGCCGGGCGCTGATCGACCGTGAACTGTACCTGCCGCAGTCGTGGACGTCTGACCGGGACCGGTGCCGGCTGGCCGGGATCGGCGATGAGGTGGAGTTCGCGACCAAGCCGGAGTTGGCCCGGCAGATGATCGAGCGGGTCATCGAGGCGGAGGTGCCGTTCTCCTGGGTGGCGGCCGATGAAGCCTACGGGCAGAACACGCCTCTGCGCGACTGGCTGGAAGAACGCCATGTCAGCTATGTGCTGGCCGTGCCGAAGAGCTTCACCGCGGCGACCGCGGCCGGGCCCCGCCGCGCGGACGCGCTGGCTGGCCTGGTGCCCGCCGCGGGCTGGCAGCAGATCTCCTGCGGCGACGGCGCCAAAGGGCCGCGGTTCTATGGCTGGGCCCTGATCGCCACCGCCAGCCCGGTCCGTCACCTGCTGGTGCGCCGCCCGGTGGGCGGCGGCGAGCTGGCGTTCTTCACCTGCCACGCCCCGGCCGGCACCACCCTCGCCGACCTGGTAAGGGTGGCCGGCGCGCGATGGGCGGTCGAGGAATGCTTCCAGGCCGCCAAGAACGAGACCGGCCTGGACCACTACCAGGTCCGCCGTTACGACGCCTGGTACCGACACATCACCTTGTCGATGCTTGCGCTGGCGTTCCTCGCCGTCACCGCAGCTCAAAGGGGGCACCAGCGCCTGTGGACAACTTTCCCAGACGTTCCCGCAGCATGATCACCACGGTGAGGAGCTGATCGGCTTCACCGCCGGGGAGATCCGCCGCCTGCTCGCTATTGCCATCCAGCCCCGCCAAGACGACTATTACCTGCGCTGGTCACGCTGGCGCCGGCGCCACCAGGCACGCGCCCGAAAATCCCATTACCAGCGACGACAGCAGCTATATCTCAGGCTGCTGCAGTACTAGCTAGCCGCTATTGTCGGCTCGCGAACGCTGGCAGATATGGAATGCCTGAGGCCGCGAAGCACACCCGAGAGCAGGAGTAGCTCAATGGCACAAGGTGCGATAACGGTCCGGCCCGCCCAGTCGGAATCCGACCTCACAGCCATCGCGAATCTCGACGGGTCGTTCAGCACTAGCACCATCTACCGGATCGCGCGCGAGCAACTTGCCTTCCGGCTGGTGGCAGAGAGCATCCACCCGCCCTTGGTGAAGGTTTACCGCTGGCCGGAGCTAAGCATGCACGACGGTGTGCTGGTCGCGTGCGCTGGGGACGAGATCGCTGGCTTTGCCGAGCTGCGGTTCGACACCTGGAACAACCGGGCCCGGATCGAGCATCTGTACGTATCCGGGTCACACCGTGGGCACGGCATAGGACGCTTCCTGATCAACGCGATCGACCTGCGGGCGCGAGCCGAACCTGGGATGCGATGCCTTTGGCTGGAAACCCAGAACCTCAACTACCCGGCGGTCCAGTTCTACCTGCGCTGCGGGTTCCGGCTATGCGGGCTCGACGAGACCCTGTACGAGCCCGGCGCTCCCGGCATTCTGCCCGGCGAGGTAGCGCTCTATTTCGCCCGTGACCTGCCCCGCTGACGAGCCGGGCTATCCCCATCGTCAACGTCTGGTTCCCGCTCCACATCATGGGCGATATCTGGAGGGCGGGACCGCCAGCTCCGGAACGCCGCAAGACCACCTGGCGGCCTGCGCTGTGATGGCCATGCTGGCTGCTCAGCGGACTGTCCATCGGTGCCCGGGCAATGTCGGCCAACTCTGGTCCCGCCCCACGCGTAACCGCGAACACGCACGCTGGCAACCTGTGCTCCTCGCCGTCGCAGCCGCGACGCTGATTGCAAACGTCCTCGTGACACATGAACGTCTAAGCAACAAGGTGCTGCTGTAGTACTAGCTGGCGACCACACGGCTAATACGGCTCAGCCAGCGCGGGACCGCGCGACTACGGATAGCGCAGCGTGCCATTATCAACTCGCCGCGCTATTTCGGCCGCTGTTTCAGCGGCTTGGCCACCCAGGTCGGCCAGCACGTGTCGTTCGCTGATGCTGGCCCTCGTGAACTCCCGGTGCATCTGCCGGGTTGCTTCCTCGTCCGAGAAGCCGTGACCCAGCCGATTGGCCACCTGGTCGACACACTGCTCCACCGGGGGCAGGAGAATGACGTAGTGAAGCTGCTCCACCGCTGCCTCGGCAGCGAAGTCAGGAAGGAACCATGGTCCGAGAACGCCGTCGTACACGGTGATGTAACCACCCCCGACGAAACGGCCGGTAGCTGCGGCAGCCGCCCGCACGACGGTCTCGTTCTGGCTCTGAGCGGCCCGTAGCCAGGGGGCAATGGCGTCCCCGGCCAAGAACTCGAAGAATGCATCGCCCGGCACCAGCACGCTGTGGTCGAACCTGGCTGCGAGCAGGTGGCTAACCGTGGACTTCCCGGCACCGGGCGGCCCGGTCACCACGACAAGAAAGGCCATGAAGGGATTGTCACGCAACCACCGAATGCACAAACGTACGCTGACCCGGTGTCGGAGCCGCAGATCGACATCATCACGCCGTCACCACGGGAAGTGACGCTCTCGTCGATCCGGACTTTGGATGCCGGGGCGCTCTATCAGGCACTGGATGCCCGGCGAGCCGAGCTCGGGCTCAGCTGGTCAGCTGTGGCCAATCAGATCTGGCAGCTATCCGCTGATCTCAACGACCGGCGGCGCGATCATCCGATCAGCCCCTCGACGCTCACGGGAATCGCTCGCAGGCCGCGGACGAGCTGCCAGCACGCGTTGTTCATGCTCCGCTGGCTCGGCCGGAGCCCCGAGAGCTTCCTAGCCGGAGGGCCAGCGGATGATGCCCGCTTCGCGCTGCCAGCTGCCGGTCCCGACCGACGGCTCCGGTGGGCGCTGAAACTGCTGTACGCGTCGATGGACGAGAAGCGGCGGCAGGACGGACTCACGTGGCCGGCCTGGCACAAGCATGGTCAGCGGTGACGCAGCTTTCTGACGGCTCGGACTGGCCGGGGAACGTGCTGTGGATCGTCGCGGCCGCAACCTGGCTGGTCACTCTGGCCGCCTACCTGGCGAACATCGCCGCCCAGCGGCGCTGGAAAACTGAGCTCTCGGATCCGACGTTCGGGCCGTTCACTGCGCTGATCGTTATCCTGCCGATGCTGCTGGGTGCCCGGCTGGCTGAGCAGGCCAGAGGTGCAGGAGAGTTCGTGTTCGGATGCAGCGCCGTCCTGGTGGTACTCGTCGGTGCCTGGATCAGCGGGGAGTGGATCACCAGCGACGGTGACATCCGGCGCTGGCATCCCGGCTACTTTCTGCCCACGGCCGCCGGTGGCCTGCTAGCCGGCGGCGCGAGCGCAGGCGGGCAGTGTTTGGTCCGGGCTTCTGGGCTTTTTCATTCCCTTTCGCTGCTGCCGTCACCTATGGCGTCCACTGGCTGGCCGCTGAGCACGTGCGCAGCGGCGCGGCCCTCGGCTACGCCCTTGTCGGCCTTCTCACCACCGGGTTCGTGCTGCTGGCGGCGCGGACGGTCACCGGCCCGATCCATGGCAGGTTCTTGCCGCGAGTTCCGGCGTCGTTACTCTGCGTGTCGCCCTGGTGCTTGTGGGAACAAAGGGTTTGTCGTGATGCAGTTGACAGCGAACCATGCAGCCGGGCCTTCGAGGCTGTGAAGGGGTGGTCATCCGGTGCGTTCTGACATCATCCCTGGCGGCGCTTTCCCTGATTACGCTCTGCCGGACCACACCGCGACGGTGCGCACGCTGAGCGAGCTGCAGGGTCGCGATCCGCTGATCCTCACCCTGGCGCGCGGCAATTACTGCCCTAAAGAGCACCAGCAGCACCTCGAGCTAGCGGCCAACTACTCGAAGATCGCGGTGGCCTACACCCAGATCGCCACCATCGCCACCGACGACCACCACGCCCTGCAAGAATTCCGTGCCTCGGTAGGCGCCCAGTGGACCTTCCTGTCCGATCCCGGCCGGACCGTCCAGAACGACCTCGACATTCAGGAGTACACCGACCCCGAGCACAACCCGATGATCCCGTACACGCTCGTGCTCAAGCCGGGGCTGGTGATTCACAGTGTCTATAACGGCTACTGGTTCTGGGGCCGCCCGTCGTTCTACGACCTGTGGCGTGATCTGCGTGCCGTGACGAGCGAGATCCGCCCGGACTGGGATCTGAGCAGGCCGGGGCTTCGCGAAGCCTGGAACGCGGGCGGCTACTCGCACTTTCACGGCTGGGACCGGCGGGTCCCCGATTCGACGCCGACGTCGTATGAGTGACGCAGCAACGATTGTCGTTGCCGCGCTGAGCGGCCCTGGTGACTCATCCCGCACCCGGTGGCCGGCATAGATCACGAGGGGGCCAGGCAGTGCGCACGCCGGTATGCGAGATGCTCGGGATTGAACGACCAATCGTCCAGGCACCCATGGCCGCCGTTCCCGGACTGGCAGCGGCGGTCTCGAATGCCGGCGCGCTCGGCATGGTGACACTGACCTGGTCCGATGATGCCGGAGCCGTCGTTCGTCAGACGGCGGCCCTGACGACGCGGCCGTTCGGCGCCAACTTCGTGCTCACTGAAGATCACCACCGTCGGCTTGAACAGGCCCTTGACGCCGGCTTGCGGATTGTCTCGTTTATGTGGGGGGATCCCAGCGGCTACATCGGGCCCGTGCACGACGCCGGGGGGCTTGTCATGCTTACGGTCGGCAGCGCCGAGGAGGCACGGCGAGCAGTCGCATCCGGCGTGGACGTGGTCGTCGCGCAGGGCTGGGAGGCCGGCGGGCACGTCTGGAGTACCGTCGCGACACTGCCACTGGTGCCCGCTGTGGTCGATGCGGTGGCGCCGGTGCCGGTGATCGCGGCTGGCGGGATCGGAGACGCTCGCGGAGTCGCCGCGGTGCTCGCCCTCGGCGCCCAGGCTGCGTGGCTGGGCACGCGGTTCCTGCTGGCCGAGGAGATGCCGATCCACGAGGACTACCGGCGGCGGCTGATAGCCGCGGCGGAGACCGATCCGCAGTTGTACCCGAACCTGTACGAGGTCGGGTGGCCCGATTCTCCGCACCGCGCGCTTCGCAACTCAACGGCTAAGGCGTGGGAGGCTGCCGGCCGCCCGCCACTCGCGCAGCGACCAGGACAGGGCGACGTAATCGCGCACTTCGCCTCCGGCGAACCAATTGTTCGTTACGAGCCAGCGCCGCCGATGGCCGGGACGACCGGTGAGATTGAAGCGCTTTCGATGTGGGCCGGACAGGGTGTCGCGCTCGGGCGACAGCCACAGTCAGCGGCGGACATCGTGGCAGAGCTCACGTCCCACCTGTGACGGCACGAGCGCGTTCCAGCTTGCGGGAATCCTTTCGCTCTGTATCGTCAAGGTCCGCACGACAGGCAAGTGGCGCCCGCATGCTTGGCTAGCTGTCGTGGGCGCCGCTGCCCGCCGGAGTGTCAGGCGCTGCCTGCCGCGTCGTCGAGCCATCGGGCGAGGTCGCTTCGGCCTTGGTGTAAAGGACTTCGCGGGCCTGCTCTGCGGCGCGAGCCGTGGTCTCGGTGACGAAGTCGAGGAAGCGGGCGATGTTCCCGAGCCAGACGGGTCTCCATTCGCGTTGAGCCTGAGCGCAGACGCGGGCGCGTTAGCGCAAGTCAGAGTGTCGTCAGGGGCCGGCGGTGAACCGCAACTTTTCAGCCGACCTACTTGGGCCAGAGATACGCTCGCCCACAGGGTTATCTGCCCCATGCGGGGAAGGCGGCGGTCATGCCTAAGGACAGAGCTGCAAAGGGCGCCGGCGGGCAGGAGCTGAGGCTGTCGCGAAGTGATCCGGTTGCCCAGGCGCTCGTCGCGGCGATCCACGCTGGTGAGCTCGGGTCGCTGACAGAGCTGTTGCACGACCATCCGGGCCTGGCCGCTGCGCGTCTCGTGGATGACAAGGGCGGCACGGGTACGCCGCTGCACGCGGCTGCGGACTGGCCAGGGTTTTTCCTGCACGGGCCAGAGGTGGTCGCCTTGCTGATCGGGGCGGGCGCTGATCCTAACGCCCCGGTTGAGAGAAGCTGGCACGCGGAGACGCCATTGCACTGGGCGGCGAGCAGCGACGACGTGGAAGTGGCCCGAGCGTTGATTGACGGCGGCGCCGATATTGAGGTCACCGGCGCCTCTATCGCAGGCGGCACCCCGCTTGATGACGCGGTCGGATACGCGTGCTGGCAAGTGGCCCGCTTGCTGGTCGCGCGCGGGGCACGGGTTGACCGGCTCTGGCATGCGGCGGCGCTGGGCATGAGATCGCGGTTTGACGAGCTGCTCGCCGACTCGCCGCCGAGCAAGCAGCAGCTCACCGATGCGTTCTGGCAGGCTTGCCACGGTGGCCAGCGCCGGATGGCCGAGCACCTTCTTGCCCTCGGCGCCGAGCTGAACGGCACCCCGTCATGGGGTGAGGCCAGGCCATTGGATGCAGCCGACGGGCTGGACACTGGCCGTCAGGCTCTGGTCGAGTGGCTGCGCTCGCAGGGTGCGCAGAAGTCAGCCAAGGCCGCTGAATGATTCAGGGCCAGCGCTTCGTGATGCCGCCCGCCAGCCACGCCGGGCGTCTCATGGCTGGCCAGAAGGCCGTCAGCCACGTGGCAGGTCACCTGCCGGGCCGCGGCCCCTATTCGGGCAGGGCACCCCGGCTAGGCGGGTCCATCCCGGCCTGTCGCAGCACGTGGTCGACGAAGTTCGCCTTGGCGTTGGTGTAAGCATTGCGGTTGCCGGGATGCTGCCGCGCGAGCCGGTCCTTCAGATCCATGTACTCGCGGCACAAGCCAGGATCGGCGCGCAGCGCATCCCGGAACGCCACCAGGGCCAGCGCATGCTGATCGCCGTGCCCGATCACCTGCAGATGATGCGTACGGGCCTCCGGGCTTGGCCGCAGGAACCACAGCCGGTAGTCACGGCACGGATCATCTGGCCAGAACAGCCAGCCCGCATCCGCCAGGACCGGCACTGCCATCTCAGCGTCGGCTAGCGAGACGACCGGAGCGAGTATGTCGATGACCGGCTTGGCTCGTAGGCCAGGAACCGAGGTCGACCCGATATGCTCCACCGGGCCTGCCAGCCACGGCGCCAGCAGGTCGGCCACGCGCCGCTCTTCGCTGGCGAACCGGTCCGGCCATCGCGGGTCGTAATCGGTAATCTCCACTTTCTGATCAGCCACCCGCCGAACCTATCCCGCTTCGAAACGGGGCCCTGCGCGGCCACTACTCCTTGGCGTGGCAGCGACAACAGCGGCGAGGTCAGCGGTCCTTGCCATCTCCGCCCGCTAAGCCATGCCGACGCCATGCCGATCAGAACATCCCGGTCGAGGGAAGGCTTACGACTGAGCGTCAGCGCTCAGCGCGATGCGATGCGGGAAGCGGTGCACCTCCTGCGGCCAGCCGACCGCGACCGCGATGCGGCCGGCCCAATACCGTGCCTCGGCGTCGCCGGGCACATCGACGACCGCGAAACCGCCGAGGTGCTCCTTGGTCTCGGTGAACGGCCCGTCGGTGAATACGGGCGAGCCGCTGCTCGCGTCGACGCTGCAAATGGCGGTCGACGCGTCCAGACCGCCGTCGCTGAAGACAAAGACACCGGCGGCCGTCATCTCCCCAATCAAGGCCCTGGCCGTCGTGGCCCGCTCGCGCAACTCCTCCAGCGTGAGGTCGGGCACCCACTCGTCGTTGAAGGCGATCAGGTACAGCGCCATCCACAAGCTCCTCAGCTCACGGGCAGCCCGGACGGCTGCCGCTCACCTTCTCCACGAACGCGCTCGCGTCGATTCGACACCCCGGCCAGGATTGTTTCCAAGCCTCTCTGCAGGTCGCAGGTCGCAGGCCAGCGGGCTAGTCCAAGTGTGGCGATGTGCTGGTCGCGGCGGCAGTTCTTCGCGGGGCTTTCGGCGCCCCCCGATCGGGCACGCGCGGGGGCACGTGGGTCTCGCTCCTGGTCTCGGGAGCGGGCCCAGTGGAAATCCGGTTGGCGGCCGTCTGGCAGCTGTCTACGATCAGGCTTCGTGATCTATCAGGACCCGCTTGCCTACCTGCTCGGCCTCGAAGGCATCGCGCTGCTTGACGCGTGGGCCGGGGATCACGACCGCGCATTCACCGATACCCGCCTCGCGGAGATCCGGCGGCTGCTGGATGACGACAAGCTGCGCGGACGCGGCGTGCTAGCCGAGCGGGTCAGCACGGTCGCCCCTACCGCGAGTGGTCGGCCAGCTATGACACGGACGCGGGCGGCGGCCTGTTCGCGATGGATGAGCCGGTGGTGGCCGGGTACCTCGACGGCCGAGAACCCGGCGTGGCGCTGGACGCCGCCTGCGGGACCGGCCGGTTCGCCGAGTTCCTCTCCATGCGCGGGCATCAGGTCATCGGCGTCGACAGCTCACCGGACATGCTCGCACACGCGCGGCGGCGCGTCCCGGACGGCGAGTTCAGCGTCGGGGAGCTAGATCGGCTGCCGCTGCCCGATGATTCGGCGGACATCATCGTCAGCGCGCTCGCCCTCGTGCACGTCCCCCGCCTCGAGCCGGTACTGGCCGAGTTCGCCCGGGTGCTGCGCACCGGCGGGGACCTGGTCATCTCCGACATGGACCACGAGCAAGTCAACCGCGGCTCGGCGGTCACAGCGCGCGGCCCAGCGGGCGAAGCGTGGATCGCGGCAACCTACCGGCATCCGCTCGGCGACTACCTGCGGGCGGCATTGAGCCTTGGCCTTCAGGTACGAGGATGCGAGGAGCCGCAAGGCAGGCGGCCCGGGGAGCAGTCGGACGAGCCGCTACCCGAGCCCACGACCGAGATCGGTGACTGGCAGGCCTGGCCCTTTTCGCTGATGGACTACCTGCCGTCGGTGGCACGGGCTTCGCGTGGCCGGCGACCGTCATTGGTCATCTGGCACTTCCAGCGGCCCGCTGCCTGAACTGGTCGTCACGTCCGGATCGCCGTGACCGGTGCCGGGAGTTTCGCCTGGCTGGCGCACTGGGACGACGCGGTCGCTGGCACCGTTGCTGCCTATCGGCCGCTCGGCGCCAGGCAAGCTCAGCGTTGCCGCAGGGTTAAGAATGGGTGGTCAGGAGCGGGGTCGAACCGCCGACCTTCCGCTTTTCAGGCCGCGTACGTCTCAAGTCGCTCCGGATGGTGCGACTGTTGAGCGCTGTTGCTGGTCGCTGCCGCTTGGCCGTTGTCGCGCTCGTTGCTGTCACCGTTGCTGTCAACTCGGTACCCACGTCCGGTAGCAGGACGACAATGCTCCCGTCGCATACTTTCTCGCGAAGTGGGGCCACGATGAGTCATCAGCTAGGCGAAGAGGTGCCATCAGAAACCGCACAGGCATGGGACAGCGTGCGCCGTGTCCGTGAGCCGGTTGCGTGGACGCTGCTAGTCCTCACGGCGATCATCGTGCTCGTCAGCGCATGCCAGCTCTTCAACCTGGCCGGTGCCAAGGTTCCTGTTGTTCCCAGCCCAGCGCCCGTCAGTGCCTTCGCGCTCCGGGCGTCGGCTGTAGTAGGCCAGTTCTTCCCCGCCATTGTCATCGCGCCGCCAGTACTTTCGGTCGTCCTCGTGGCGTTCAGCGGCGGCCTGACCGAACATGCCCGTCAGGTGGTGCAGACCGCGGCCGTGGTGCAGGCTGTCGCGTTCGTACTGGGCGTAATCAGCCTGGCAGGCGGGCTGCCAGCCATACGCGGCCCGGTACCTGGTTCGTCCTGGTAGCGCCCGAGCTCGCAATCGCGGCGACCGCGCTGTTCTTCACCGGCGCGGTGCTGTGGTCGCGAGAGCTGCGGTCGCTGGCCCCTCGGTTTCAGGATCTCGGGGACGACGACGAGGACTTTGAGGACGACCCCGGCGTTGGGGAATACGACTAAGCCGATCGTCGTGGATGCAGTTCTGCAAACCCGAACCCCGATGGAGCCGAATCCGCGACCGTCCGCATCTCGCGCTAGGCGCTGCTGTCAGGTAAGGATCTTCACCGACACGTTTTAGCACTTCAGAGGTGGTCAGGGGCGGGGTCGAACCGCCGACCTTCCGCTTTTCAGGAGCAAGGATCACTGTCTTCGCGCGGCCATGATGGACGATTACCGTACTCAGTGGCCATCCACAGCCTCGGGCCGACTGCAATGCA
>JBAUAR010000129.1:0-12813 GCA_049675875.1 Streptosporangiaceae bacterium | reverse complement strand
TCGCGCTCCCGACCAGCGCGGCGGCGCTCGCAACAGAGCAGCGCCTGCGCGCGACGACGTCGGCGGAGCCGCTGCCCCGGCTGCGCGACGCGCTGGCCATCCTGGAGGCCGGCGTGCTCGCGAGCCGCGCGGGGCTGCCCGACATCGTCGGCATCCACGTCGCTCCTGGAGTGCTGGAAGTCTTGCTAGCAGCACCCGCCGCGGAGGCGCCACCCGCGCCGTTCGAGGTGAGCCCGGGCCGGCAAGGCATGTGCTGGCAGCTTGCGCTGTCGGCCCTTGCCGCGCTGCCACCGGCAGCGGCTGCGTGTCGCGTCCTGCCCGGCCTTTTCACCGCTGGCCCGACCGGCGACGGGTACCTGTTGCTCGATCTGGAGTCGCTGCAGGTTACTGGCTGCGACGGGCCGCCAGCCCTCGTCGACCGGGTCGTTACAACAATCGCGATGGAGCTTGCGGCCGGCCAGTGGAGCGGCTGGTACGACCTGTACCTGGTGGGCTGGGATGAGCTCGCGCCGCTCGGCCGTGCTGAGCACTCCGCCGACCTGGACGAAGCGCTGTCGATCGTGGCGTCGCGCGCTGCGAGGACAGTGCAGCGCATCGCCGCGCGGACGCGAGCTGACGTTCGCGAGCTGCGGCTCGCCGAACCGGACGACGAGGACTGGAGCCTCACGATCCTTGTCAGCCGCACCCCGCCGTCGCCGGACCAGCTGACCCGGCTGCTCGACCTCGCTATGGACAACCAGGCCGGGGTAGCGGTGCTGTTCGCCGGCGATCCGGAGACGACTGCAGGCCGGATGGCGCCGACGGTGCTGCAGCTCGCGCCGGACCCAGAGGTTGCCGACGGCATCGTGGCAAACGTGGTTCCGCTGCAGATCACAGTGCGCCCGCGCACGCTGTCAGCAGCGGAGTACGCGGCGATCGGCACGCTGTTCACCGCGGCAGCAGATCTCGGCGACGTGGGCCGGGACGCGGAACCCTACGCCGGGTACGCGGCACCGCCGTGGATCCAGGCAGCAACCCGTTGGCCGGATACGGACGTCGTGGATATTTCGCGGCCTGCCACGCCGGAGTACGCCGCAGCGCACGACCGGCTGCCGCCTGACGCCGAGCCCATCAGCACCGAGCCGATCAGCACCGAGCCGATCAGCGCCGAGCCGGGCAAGGACGACTCCCGGCATGATGAGCCGGGCAAGGACGACTCCCGGCATGATGAGCCGGCCGAGGACGACTCCCGGCATGATGAGCCGGCCGCACAGGGTCTGACGGTTAGCGTCCTCGGCCCGCTCGTGATCGGCGGCATAGCTGGCTCTGGCTCGTTGCAGCCCAAGCAGGCGGAGCTCGTACTCGCCCTCGCGCTGGCTGCTCCGGCCAGCCTGTCCAACTCCGCGCTGTGCGCCATGCTCGGCGTCGATCCTGACCATCCGAAGCCAGCCGATGCGGTCCGGCAGATCATCGCGCGGACGCGACGCCGCCTCGGACCGGCAAGCGACGGCGAGGAGTACATCATTCACACCGGCAGCGGCCGGTACCTGTTGCATCCGGAGGCGTCGCTGGACTGGTCACGATTTCGTGCCAGCGCGGCCGCGGGCCAGGCCGGCGACCTGCGGACGGCGCTGGCCCTGGTGCGCGGCGAGCCGTTCAGCGACAGCTACTTCTGGTGGATCGACATCCCGCTGATCGAAAGCGTGCGCGCGGAGGTGGTCGATGCGGCGGAGCGGCTCGCCGAGATCGAGCTCGCGGCCGGCTTGCCGCGGTCAGCCGCCAGAGCAGCCAGGGCTGGTTTGCTGGCGGAGTCGTCGGCCGAGCAGCTGTGGCGAGCGGTGATGCGGGCCGAGCACGCGGCCAGCAATCTGGCCGGCGTGACCGAGGCGTGGCGGCGCTGCCTCGACGCGATCGAAGACGTGGCCCCGGCCGGGGAGCCGCACCCGGACACCGCGGCGCTCTACCGACGGCTCGCCGGGGTGGCGCGCGAGCCTGCAGCCGTGCCGTGAAATGCGCTCGACTCGCCCGAGTTACGCACGTTACTCTGAATACGTCTGTAATCAGAGGAGAGCTAGGCATGGAACAGGCAGCGCTGGAGCACGTTCAGCAGCTTCTCGAGGAAGAAATCAAGGGCAGGTTCCCGGCGGGCACGATCGAGCGGGTCAGGCTTCTGCAGCACGGGGATGACCCGGTGGTCGAACCCGGTCGATTCGTGGTCCGGGTGGTCGTCGCCGCGAGCGGAGACGAGGCGGACCGCGAGCGCGTCGGGCGCGAGTTCGAAGGATCGTTCCGGCAGCAGATGGATGAGCTTCGGCAGGACATGCGGGACAAGCTGCCGGACGCTAGCCGGATCGAGATCCGGATTGGCGACGACCTGTCCAGTCCGCGTTTCTTCATGGCGTGGCCAGGCCGGTCGCTGGAGGCCCGCGCCCTGGCAGGCTCCGAGCTAACTCCTGTCATGGCGCGGCTTGGACCCGTCGACCTGGAAACCCTCGACGCGCTCATCACGGCGGGCATCGCCGGGAGCCGGGCCGACGCGGTGCGGTGGGCGCTCGCGCGGATACGGGAGCGGCCCGCCTACGCGCAGCTGCTGGCGAAGTCAGCGGAGATCGAGCAGCTCAAGTCGCAGTTCTGAGCAGCTCGTCGCGGTACCCCGACGGTGTCGCGGCTCGGGCCCTTAGGTGTGCCGGGCGCTGCCCGCTCGGCAATCCGGGCCCGGTCAGGGTCGGCATCAGGCGCGGTCACGCTCGGCATCGGCCCGGTCGGCACGCCCGCGCGGCGCCCCCGGCAGCGCACCGAATAGATTGAGCCCGGAGCACCGGCCGAAGGGACTTATCGGATGTCAGCAGCCGACCGAATGACTGACGGGACCGTGCTGTGGCACCCGTTCGCCACCATGGCGACCGTTCCCGGTCACACCGTGACCATGGTCCGCGGCGAGGGGTCGACGGTCTACGACGCATCCGGCCGGTCGTACCTGGACGCGATCGCCAGCCTCTGGTACGTCAACGTCGGTTACGGCCGCGCCGAGCTCGCCGACGCGGCCGCGGCTCAGATGCGCGCGCTCGCATGTTTCCAGGCATACGAGGTGTTCTCCAGCGAGCCGGCGGAGGAACTGGCGCGACGCGTGTCGGCACTGGCACCCCTGCAGGACGCGAAGGTGTTCTTCACCCCCGGCGGCGGATCCGACGCCATCGACAGCGCGGCGAAGCTGGCTCGCGCCTACTGGGGCGCGGTCGGGCAGCCTGGCAAGCAGATCATCATTGCTCGCTCGCACGCGTACCACGGGATGAACGCCTTCGGCACGTCGCTCGGCGGCATCCCGGCATTCACCGACCCGTTCGGCCCGCTCGTCACCCTCGTAGAGCACGTGCCCTGGGACGACGCGGCGGCGCTCGCCAAGGTCATCGAGCAGGTGGGCGCGGACCGGGTGGGCGCGTTCTTCTGCGAGCCGGTAGTCGGTGCGGGCGGGGTGTACTTTCCGCCTGAGGGCTACCTGGCTGAGGTACAGCAGATCTGCCGAGACAACGACGTCCTATTCGTCGCCGACGAGGTCATCACCGGCTTCGGCCGGACTGGCGAGTGGTTCGGCAGTGTGCGGTACGGGATCGAACCCGACATGATGACCGTCGCGAAGGGGCTGACGTCGGGTTATCTGCCGCTCGGTGCAGTGCTGGCGGGCCCGCGGGTCGCCGAGCCATTCTGGCGGCCGGGCTCGACGGAGATGTTCCGGCACGGTTACACCTACACGGCGCATCCCGCCGCGTGCGCGGTCGGGCTGGCGAACCTGGACATTCTTGAGCGCGAGCGCCTGGTTGCCAGGGTCAGGGAACTGGAGCCCGTGCTGGTCAGCGCGCTCGCCCCGCTGGCGGACCACGAGCTCGTCAGCGAGGTGCGCACCGGAGCCGGCCTGCTCGCCGCCGTCGAGATCTCCGCGGCTGCGCGCGAGGCCGACCCCGGAATCGGGCCCAGAGTCGTCGCCGCGGCCCGCAGCCGGGGAGTCATCACCCGCCTGCTCCGCGGTGCGGCGCTGCAACTCTCCCCGCCGTTCATCATCACCGCCGCCGAGCTGCACCAGATCGCCGGCGTGCTGACCGAGTGCCTGAACGCCGAGCTCACCTAGGCGCCGCGACGCGCGGCTAGCTCTACTCGACGCTGACGCGAGCGGCGGGAGCTACTCCTGACCGGTGACCGGCACGCCGCGCCATCGGCCCACGGCCAGCCCTGGCAGCGCCCGCCATCACTCTGCGGTCATCTCGGCAAGCTCGTCTGGCCGGAACGTGCGCAGCACGCAGGACTCGTTGCCCTCGGGGTCGGCCAGGACTACCCCAGGACACCTCCGGGCCCTGCCCGACGGCTACCCGCCGGGCCCCCAGGGCCTCGAGCCGGGCGACCTCAGCAGCCTGGTCCGTCGGGCGCAGGTCGAGATGCAGCCGGCTTTTTACCGCCTTGGCCTCGGGCACGCGCAGGAAGAGCAGGTCAGGGGCGACGCCGTCCTCCGGGCTGCCCGGCGGCGGCTCGCGGCACACCTCGTCGGCGTCGGCCCCGGTACGGCGCCAGCCGAGCGCCTGCTCCAGAACGACGCGCGGCCGGCCGGGTCCGTGCTGTCGATGCTCAGGCACTGAATGCGGATATCCACGCGGTGACTCTCCGCACCGGTACGGCCAGTCGTCGAGAGGAATTCGGCGGCCGCGGTCTACGCGGCCGTCTGCACGAACGACGAATCCCCGGCCGCCTTGGGCCAGGCGGCCCGGGATTCGCCAGGTTAGTCAGGGCTAGAGGTACCTAGCGCGGATCGGACTAGAAAAACGCATCCTGGCCGAAGACCTTGGCGAGTGCGGCCAGGTTCGGCATGCCAAGGCCGTCGCCCGGGTTGTAGGCCTGGCCGGGGTTGCCGGTGTAGAAGATGTTGTCGTTACTCGTGCCGACGGTGTTGATCTGGGTGAAGACGTCGTGGCCGGTAGCTACGGCGTTGTACATGACCGGGTTCCAGAACCCGACCCGGTGGCCCAGGTAGGAGTCGATGACCGCGGTGGAGCCGTTCATCTGCGGGTCGACAAAACTGGTGCCGCCGAACTCGGACAGTCCGCTTCCGCCGAGTGAGGCCGAGTAGATCAGGTAGCCGGTCTGCGGGTCGGCGTCGGTGGCCAGGTCCGGAACCGCCCGGCCGCTGCCGAAGCCGAAGGAGACGCTCGGCGTGGGGTTGAAGTTCCACTCGGTGGGTTCGGTCAAGCCTGGAGCTTGCTGCACGAAGTCGGTCGGGGTCAGGTACTCCACGCCGTGGAAGTCGCTGGTACCACTCACCTCCCGCTGGTACAACGGCTCAGGCTCAACCGTGCTATAGCCGCCGCCGCCGCCGACCACGGTGCCCTCGGCGACCTCGGCCAGGGGTACACCGTCGACCTGAGCGATCGGCGCCCACAGGTAGTCCCAGCCCCAGATGCGGTTCGCGGTGGTCGTCGCCGTGACCGTGGCGGACAGGAACGTCGTGCCGGGCAGCGACGTGCCGCCGGTCGCGGTAACGAACGGGCTGTCCGCCGGGTTGTCGGCTGACAGGTTGGTGGTGCCTTGGTCCTCGCTGGCGGTGTAGGCGCCCGCGTCGCCGGATGAGGTGAACGCGGACTGGCCCTGCGCGGCCATCTCGAGGAAGGCCTCGTCGAACGCCTGTATGTAGCCGTCGGTCTCTAGGCCGTTCCGGATTGCCGCCGCGATGACGGTCTCGGACTCGCCCCAGCTCGCCGACACGCCGCTGGCGATGTTCTGGCTGGCTGCGGTGAAGAACGCGTCGGCGAACCCGTAGTCGGTGTTCGGCGCCTGGTAGTCGATCACGTTGGCACCCGGAGCGAGTGCCCCGGACTGCTCGATGTCCAGGTCGGTCTCGCTCGATCCGGAGATGCCGCTGGGCGCGCCCGGGCCGCCGTCGACGTTGTCGACGGTGAGGCTGCCGGTGCGGTGCACGTCGGCGATAGTGCTCCAGAAGGTCTCGGGCGAGCCCGGGTCAACCGCGGCCAGCGTGACGATGCCGACGGTCTGGCCGGCGCCGTCAGCGTGCTTGTACAGCGGGTTGAGGTTGTAGGTGCTGGAGAAGAACGACGGAAGTTTGCAGCCGTTGGTCAGGCCAAACTCGGCCTCGCAGGTGTTTGAGCTGCCCGCCTGCGGCTGGGTCTGAGTGGCCGGCTTGGCGACGTCGCTGAGGAAAGGCCCGTAGTTCGTGAGCCCGAGGATAGCCGTGACGAAGCTGGCCAGCCGGTACGGCAGCAACGGCTCCTGCACGTTGGTGTACACGTTCTGCGCCCGCAGCGAGCTGAACACGCTGCCGCCCCCCTGCTGGGGTACGTGGACGTTCTCCTCGGTAATCGTCAGCGCCTGGTCAAATTCGCCCGCGGTGCCGCTGGCCACCACGTCCACGTTGTCTGCGTAGACGGAGGTCTGAATGCCGAAGCTTGCGAGGTAGCTCGTTAGCGCGTTGATGTTGGACGAAGGCTGGCCGTACTCGGCGGCGAACTGACGGACGGACAGGAAGTTCGAGGTAGGAATGCCCGCCTCGACCTCAGCCTCGAGCAACAGCATGTTCCGCTCTTTGAGGACGAAGGAGACCGTCACCGGCATATTGGATGGTGTGTCCCCGAAGACCGTGGCGCCGGGCAGCGTGGCCGCGTTGACACCCGAGGCCACCGCGGTGGGCGTGTTGGCGCCCGGACTGGACGCGGATGCGCTGGTCGCACCCGCCAGGGGGACCAGGAACGCGCCCACTCCCATCGCGAGCACTACCCCGGCCGTCAACCGGGCCCTTTTCAAGCGGATCATATCTTGTGCACCGTCCTATTCGATCGCGTCATCACGATCCTTGCGGTTACCGACGAGCCGCGACGATTATGCCAGTTCGGCGCGGCGGAAAACTATAGGCAAACCGGATCGTTGCTTGCTGCCGGACAAGTTGCTGTGAGATAACCAGCGATGGTCACGCGGGCTGGGCGTCGCCGCTGACCACGGCGGGCTCGACGGCCAGCGGCGCCGGCCTGGTGAGCGGATGTTCGCGCGCCATCCGGATGACGGTGCCGAGCGGCAGGGCAAGCCACGGGATCTTGAGCAGCACACGATCGGGAAATGCGGACTGGCGCGACAGGTTCACTGCGAAGAACGCCAGCGGGATCCAGTCGGCCTTGCGGTGGCGCAAGGGCACGACCCGGCGGAGTCCGGCGTGCACGTCTCGGATCGGGCCGGCGTTAGTCACCGACGACCGAGCCGCTGGTGATGACCGGGCTTGTATCGTGCCCGTCGACGCTGTCGAAGATGCCTGGCGCGTTCTGGAACTCGCCGCTGGGGTTGTTCTGCAGCACCGAGCCGTTCTCGATCGTCAGCGCACCGGAGCCGGCGTCGACGACGAAGAAAATCGCGCCGCCGCCTTCCCTGGCGCTCCCGTTCTCGATGAGGCAGTCGTCGATCGTGACGGTGTAGTTGTCGCCGTCGGTATAGATGGCGCCGCCGCTGCCGCCGCCGACCGTGCCAGCCTGCGCGGGGTTCGCACCGAAGCCGACGGCCTGGTTGTCGGCGAACATGCTGTCGATGACGTCCCAGGTCGCGTCGATGCTGCTCAGCGCTCCGCCGTTGGAACAGCGGCCGCCGCGGAAAGTGTCATCCGCGATGTACACCGGCGAGCCGGCGTACATGCCGAACGCTCGGATGGCAGCACCGCCGAGGTCGGGGCCTGACGGGTAGCAGCCATTGCTGATGAAGCCGGAGTTGACGACCTTCAGCTGGCCGCCCTCGTCGAAGATGGCGCCGCCGCCGTAGTTCGACGTGCTCGTCTGCTGGATCGCAGAGTAGGCATCCTCGAAGGTCAGGTTCTGCACGACGAGCTGCGGGTACTCCTGCTGCCAGCAGTCGTCTGTGGTGTAGACCTGCTGCGGATCGCAGGTGTTCATGTACAGGATCTGGACCTGACCGGCGCCACTGAGGGTGACCTTTCCGCCGCCGTCGAGCACGGTGAGGGCGTGCGAGTTCACCACCTTCGCAGTGGCGGTCATGGTGATGGTCACCGGATTAGGGCCGCAGCTGAAGGTGATGATGCCGCCCTCGGCGACGGCCTGGACCACGGCCGCGGACGTGCAGCTGGCGGGCGACCCGTCGCCGATGACCTGCGCGGGCTGCGCCGTGTCAACTGGCTGGGCGCCCGGCGGTACCGGCGCTGTCCCGTACCCGTACTCCGCGGGCTTACTCGCGGGCGGCGACGGCGACGCGGCCGGGCTCGGGGGTGGCGCAGGGCGGGTAGCTGAGGCCCACGGACGGGACTGCGCGGGGATCGCCTCAGCGGCCGCGGCCGCCGCCTCGTGCGGGACCGTGCCGCAGCCCGCAACGGCCAGCCCGGCACCGAGTATGGCGATTAGCTGCCGGAGCCGGGGGTTCGCGCGCACGGCGTCTGACGTTAGCCGAGGCTGACCGCTCTGGCGGGCAACTCGGGAAGTTAGCAGGTCAGCGGCCGGTTAGCCGACCCGGCCCGCCCGACCCGGCTGGCGGGCGCGTAGGCCGGTTGACAGCGGGCAGGCCGTAGCCAGGAAGCACCGGAACAACAGCTGCCGGCCGCGCGCTGGATTGGCCAGCGGCCATCGGCTCGCGCCGACAAAGGCGAGGAGGACCTGACGTGATAGTGATCCCGGAAGTCATGCTGAACAACGGCCAGCGGATACCGCAGCTTGGCTTTGGCGTCTTCCTGATCCCGCCGTCGCAGACCGAGTCCGCGGTGACGCACGCTCTGCAGGCCGGGTACCGGCACATTGACACGGCGCAGATGTACCGGAACGAGGCCGAGGTCGGCCAGGCCATCGGCAAGTCCGGCCTCAGTCGCGGCGAGGTGTTCGTGACTACCAAGCTCAACAACGGCGCGCACCGCCCGGACGACGCCCGCCGGGCGTTCGACGGCTCACTCAAGGCACTCGGCACCGACTACGTCAACCTGTTCCTGATCCACTGGCCGCTGCCGACCAGATACGACGGTGACTTCGTCTCGACCTGGCGCACGCTGGAGGAGTTCTATGCCGACGGCCGGGCGCGCTCCATCGGCGTATCCAACTTCCAGCCGCACCACCTGCGGCGCATCCACACCGAGGGCGAGATCACCCCGGCCGTCGACCAGATCGAGGTCAACCCGTACCTGACCCAGGACGAGGTGCGGCGATTCTGCGGTGAGCACCAGATCGCGGTCGAGGCGTGGTCGCCGCTCGGCCGCGGCAACGCGCTGCGCGATCCGACCATCGATGACATCGCCCGCCGGTACGGCAAGACATCCGCGCAAGTGGTGCTGCGCTGGCACATCGAGCGCGGCGACATCGTGTTCCCCAAGTCCGTCACCCCGGCGCGGATCAGGGAGAACCTCGATATCTTCGACTTCGAGCTGGCGGGCGAGGACGTCGAGGCGATCAGCGCGCTGAACCGCAACCAGCGCACCGGCCCGGACCCGGACACGTTCGACATGATGCCGGCCTAGCGTGCGTCCGCCACGGCGGGCTGTCGGCGGAACCGGGCTCCGACGACGCGGGCATGGTCGCCGCAACCGGCGGAAGCTGGCGGCTTCATACTGATAGCGACGCGAGTGAGACCGGCAAGGGACAGACGATGCGGCTTCGGTCGGGCGTAGCGATCGATCTCGGCACGGTGAACACGCTGGTGTACGTCGCTGGCCGCGGCATCGTCATCGACGAGCCCACGGCGATCGCCATCAGCCGGGAAACCGGGGAGATCGTGTCGGTGGGGCTGGCGGCGGACGCGCTGACGGGCAAGGAACCACACGCCATCGACGTTGTGCACCCGCTGCGCAGCGGCGTTATCGCGGACCTGGATGCGACCGTGGCCATCCTGCAAGCGTTCCTGCGCCGAGCCCGGGTGCGCCGGCGACTGGCCAAGACCGTTGCCGTCGTGTGCCTGCCGGTCGAAGCCACCGTCGTCGAGCAACGATCGGTTGTCGCCGCAGTTGCCTCGCTGCGGCCTCGGTGTGCGGTCCGCCTGGTCGAAGAGCCGGTGGCTGCCGCAGCGGGTTCCGGTTTCGATCTGCAGGCGGGCTCGGGCGCCTTTGTAGTGGACATCGGCGGTGGTACGACGGACATCGCGGTGCTGGCGGGCGGTCACCTCGTAAGAGCGCGCTCGCTTCGGCTCGGCGGCGACGCCATGGACGACGCCGTCGCCAGAGCGGTCAAGAAGGAGCACGGCCTGCTCATAGGGCGGAACGCGGCGCGCAACCTGAAGATGACGCTTGGCCTCGCAGACGGCGCGCTCACCGAGGCAGAGACCGTCGGCGTTGACGCAGCCGGGCGCACACCGCGGACCGAGCGCATCTCCGGCGGGCTGGTGTCAGCGGCCATCGAGCCATCCGTGGCGTCGATCGTCGCGACCGTGCGCGAGATGCTGTCCGACATCCCGCCCAACCTCGCCGAGGAAGTGGTCCGCAGCAAGATCCGGCTGTCCGGCGGCGGCGCGCTGCTGCCCGGGCTCGCCTACCGGGTCGAGGCCGCGGCAGACATCGCCACCGTGGTCGTCGAGGACCCGCTGCGGTGCGTAATCCGCGGCGCCGCGCAGATCCTGGAGCTGGGCACCGCCGGGCCGCGGTAGTCAGCTGGCTGGCCGGCGCTCGCGCGCGAGCTACGTCTTGTGGCGATTAGCCGAAGTTTGTCGGGGCGACCGGTGTTAAATGAGCTGCGCGAAACTTCGCAGTTTGGCCGCCGCAGCGGTACGGATCAGAGCCGGGGTTGCGGGCGGTCACGGAGGGAGGCTCATGCCAGCGCGCGCGCGTCGGTCGCGCCAGCGGTCGATCCGCGCACTCTTCGCGTTAGGCCTCATCGTTCCCGTCGTCTCCTTGCTCGCGCTGTGGGTGTTCGGTGCGGGCGTCACGGTGCCACGGGCGGGCGCTGAGCGTGACTTCACCGCGGCTAGCCGGCTGTATTCCGGCCCGGCTCAGGCGCTCAGCTCGGCGCTGACGACCGAGCAGTTGCTGGTGGCCACCCGGCTGAGCGCCGGGCGCCATGCTCCGCTTGGCCCGCCGCAAGCGCAGTTTCAGGCCACCGACAAGGCCGCGGCGTCGTTCCTCGCCGCGGCGCGCGCTGACCGTGCAGTGATACCGGCCGGCGCCCGGCCTGCGCTGCGCTCCCTGGAATCGCTGCTAGCGGGCCGCGCTGCGGTACGGGCCGACGCGCAGGCCCGCCGGCTGAGCGCGCTGGCTACAGTCCAGGCATACGGTGCGATCCTCACTGCGGTCGTGGGCTTTGACGGGCACCTGCTCGTCGCCGCTGACGCGTCGCTGTCCCGGCAAGCCGCCGCGACTGTCGAGGCAGACCACGGCGTGGCGCTAGCGAGCAGCGAGATAGCGCTGGCGAGCGGCTCCGTCACGGCAGGCGGCGCGATGAGTACTCCAGAGCGAGTGCTGTTCGCGCAGGACGCGGCCGGCGCACGGCTGCTGCTGACCGACGCGCTCGCGGTGCTCAACCCGGACCTTGGCTCCGGCTACCGACGGGTCAAGACCTCGGCTGGTTATCAGGCCTTCACCACGGCCGAAGACCAGATCATGGCGAGCGTTGGCGAGCCAGGCCTCGTGCCCGTCGACACGGCCGCGCTGGCGGCCAGCGCGGCTCCGCTGAGCACGGGCTACCAGGCCGCGCAGCAACAGGACGCGGCCGGTCTCGCCACCCTGGCCGCACAGGCCAGCGACCGGGCGACGCTTGCGGCCGCCCTGGTGGCGGGGCTCGGCCTCGTGGTGCTCCTGCTGTCGGTCGTCCTGGCGATCTGGCTCTGGTGGCGGATCGTCGGTGAGGTCACCAGGTTGCAGGTCGCGGCGATGACGCTGGCGGACGAGCGACTGCCCCTGCTCGCCGGGCGGCACGCTGGCGCTGATGCAGCCGGCCCGGTGGGCGCAGCGTCGCGGCCGGCCGGCCGGATCAGGGAAATCACCCAGGCGAGCGCCGCCCTATCCGCGGCACAGCAGCTCGTGCTGCAGGCAGCGGCGAGCCAGGACCTGCTCCGTAGCCTAGTCAGCCAGTTCGTCCGCAACCTGGGGCTGCGCAGCCACGCCCTCGCGCAGCGGCAGCTCAGGCTGCTCGCCGTGATCCAGCGCGGCGCTGGCGATCCGCAGACACTCGCCGGGCTCGCGGCGGTCGGCCAGCTCAGCACGCAGCTGCAACGGCAGGCTGACGGGCTGCTCGTGCTCTCCGGCAGCGCGCCGTCGCGTAGCGGCCAGGTACCTGTGCGGATCGGCGACCTGCTCCGGGCCGCGACCGCGGAGGTGGACGACGGGTCGCGGATCGCGGTGGTCAGCGATTCGATGGACGCGGTCACGGCTGAGGCAGTCGCCGACGTGCTGCACCTGATCACCGAACTGGTGGAGAACGCCGCGCAGCACACGCCGCCGCTGGCGGAGGTAGCGGTCCGGGTCGGCCGCGTGGGCCGCGGCCTGGTGGTCGAGGTCGAGGACCACGGACCTGGCTTCGCCGCGGAGGGTCTGCAGAGCGCGAATGCCCTGCTCGCAGACCCGCCCGAGATCGGCCTCGTGGCCGGAGATGGGCTGGGCCTGGTGGTCGTGGCCCAGCTGGCTGCCCGACACGGGATGACGGTGACACTCCGCGGCTCGCCGACCGGCGGGACGACCGCGATCGTGCTGCTTCCGCACGCGATCCTGATAACGGGCGATGTGCGGGACACAATCTTCGACGGCAGCCTGCCGCGCATCGACGCCCTGATGCCCCCGCCGGTCTCGCCGCCGCCGGTCGCGTTCCCGCCGGTCGCGTTCCCGCCGGTCGCGTCCCCGCCGGTCGCGTCCCCGCCGGACCCGTTCCCGCCGGACCCGTTCTCGCT
>JBAUAR010000128.1:0-1625 GCA_049675875.1 Streptosporangiaceae bacterium | reverse complement strand
AGATGCTTGCCCGCTTCAATCAAATATGGATCCGGAACGACGCCGCTCCGGTCCGACAGGTACGCAAGGTAGCGGCCGAGCAGGCCGAGCGCAGACACCGTCGCGGTGTTCGGGACAACGATCTGCAGCGCGTCCGTGGGTATGGCCTCGGTCACGCTCCCCCGCTGCCGTGCCACCCGCGACGCGGCGGCCCGCCGGATGCGCACGCACAGGTCGACCGCGAACGGCTGCAGGGCAGCGAAGTACAGGTCACGGTTGCGCGGCTCACCGGGAACGGCGAGCTGGAACGGCCCGTCGAGCGGACCCCACGCGATGGCCGCCGCCCGGAACCGCTCGCCCCCAAGCCGCCACATCGCGATCGCCAGGGGCGGATCGGCGAGGTGCACGTGCCGGAGCGTGGTGCGGCGCAGCGCCTGGCCATCCTGGTAGATCCGGGCCGCGAAGTACGCCTCGAGTGCGGTGCTCACGCCGTCCTCCGCTGTGCCGGATCCGGAGCCGCGGTGATCTCGTCGTAGAGCCGCCCGGCCCGCGCGAGCGGCACGGCGGCCGGCTCTTCCGCGGTGGAGGCTGGCGCTCCGCGGCCAAGCTCGGCGACGCGGCTGAGGCTGGCGATGCCGGGCAGGGCGCGGGCTACCGGGCCGCCGACGACGGCCGGGTCTGCTTCGGTGAAGAGCTGCCGTCGGCACGCCCAGGCGAACCCGCAGGAGGTCAGGCAGTTCGCGGGGTCGTAGACGCGGCCGAGTTCGCCGGTGACATCCCTGAACGCGTCGAGCCGGACGCTCTCGGGTCGCGTCGTGTCGGCGATCACGTCGAAAGTGACCGACGGCGGTGTGGACGCGGCTGTTTCCTGGACGTCTGGTACCGCAGTCAGTAGGCGCTGGATGCGCCGGATTCGGCTGGCCACATCCTGCCGGTGTAGCGACGGACCGAGGCCGGTGTTGCGCGGGGTGACGAGCACCACGCTGTCGGACATGCACGCCGGGTCCACGCCGGCGTGCTCAAGGGTTCGCCGGCCGAGCAGCACATAGGTCGCAGCCTGGTCGAGGGCTGCACCGAGCGCGTCCTCGTCGGTGGGCTTGCCGTCCACGACGGGCCAGGACTTGTTCTCCCCGACCAGGATCTGGCCAGCGACACCGATCGCCATCTCGTCGGCCTCGAAGAACGCCGGCAGGCCGCCGATGTCCGCCTCGAGGACGGCACCGTCCAGCACGACGGGCTCCGCCGGGCCGTCGGCGATCTCCGCCATCCGCGTCTGGGTGACCGTCGCGCGCATGCGCAGGCCGGTGCGGTTCGGCGGAAAGCCCTCCCGCAGGTTCTCGATTCCCGCGTAGGTGAAGTCGGTCTGCAGTCCCTCGGTCAGCACACGGCGCAGCTCGGCGTGCCCGTGGCGCCGCAGCAGCGCCTCGAAGGCAACTCCGCGGCCGATGGCGAACGGCGACTGTCCGAACGGCATCTCCATGCTGGTTCCGGCCAGCACGCGGTTGGTATCGATGCGCGCTGCGAAGGCGACCGCAGAGGTCGGGCAAGAGTGGACGTTCGCGAACGCAGCCAGGCGGCGGACGTTCGCTCTTATTTCTGGAGCCTGTCCGCGGACTCGGGCCAGCGCGGTCGCCGCGGCCGGGTCC
>JBAUAR010000127.1:0-19388 GCA_049675875.1 Streptosporangiaceae bacterium | reverse complement strand
CGCCTGCTCGCCGGCCTGGGCGCCCGGTGGCGGCGCGCTCGCCGCCGGGACCGGCGTAGCCGCGACGCTGGTACCCACCGTCACCGGGACGGCCGGACCGCCCGCGCCCGCAGCGACGAGCGACGGCACCGCTGCCTCGGGGACGGCGGTGCCGGCGACCGCGGCGTCAGTCAGTCCGGCCAGCACGCGGTGCCGGGCGAAGGCGAAGTCACCCGCGTAGCACAGCATCGCCAGCGCATACAGCAGGACGGCAGCGAGCAGCAGGCCGTTGCTGAGACCCGCCAGCGTGGTGTCGATGGGCATGTCCAGCTCACTCTCCCTTGGTGCTGGCCCGGCGGGAGGACCCCCCGGAACCACCCGCCCCGCCGGTGAGCGCCGCCTGCTGGCGGTCGGCACTGGCCAGAGCGTCCGCGGCAGCGTGGTCCGCTGCGACGGTGGATTCGACAGGGGCGGCAGGCCCGCCCCGTTCCCTCTCCTGATCAGTGACATCAGCGGCGGCGAGCTCGGCCCGCAGCAGGTCCCCGAGCGTAGCGAACTCGGTCTCGAAGCCGCCCGCCGCGTCGGAGCGCGCGAGCCCGCCGACCGTGACCAGGGTGCTGCCATCGGCGGCCGCTGCCGCGCGCACGAACAGCCGCCGCCGCCGGACCAGGAAGGACAGGATCAGCCCGGCGAGGGCTGCGATACCCGACGCTAGCGCGGGCAGCTGACCTGGGTCGTAGGTGATCGCCAGGCTGATCCACTGCTGGTAGCCGAGGTAGGTCACGGTGCCGAGGCCGTCGGGCAGCTTCATCGACTGGCCGGCCGCGAGCGGGCGTGGCTGCATCGGCAGCTCTTTCAGGCCCGTCGTGTTGAGCTGGTAGACCGACTGGGCCTGACCGGAGTTCATGCCCAGGTTCCCGGTGAAGCCGACGAGGCTTACCCGCGGGTTCAGCGCGGCCGGGAAGGCTGACTCGAGCCGGCCGCCGGAGTCCACCGCTGACGGCAGGAAGACGCCGGCGAAACCGAGCTGACCAGGCTCGGCGTCCGGAACCTTGATGACGCCCTCAGAGGTAAGCGTGGTCTGGTCCACCGGGATGAACGGCACGGGGCCGTCCCAGCGCACCCTGCCGGTCCCGTCGGTGACCTTAAAGATCGGCGCGTATCCGTGGCCGATGAGGTACACGCTCACGCCGTCTACCACGAGCGGGTGGTTCACCTGGAGCTGGTATCGGCGCACCGGCGCGGCCGGCTGTGCCTGGTAGGTCAGGCTGGCGTCGTAGGACAGCGGCTCGTCGAGCTGAGGTCCGGAGCTGACGTATCGGGCCGTGAAGCCGTGCAGGCTGATCGAGAACGGCGCCAGATCACCGGGCCCGACGAGCCGGCCCGGCCGGAACACGTCGAGGGCCGTCGGGGTATCGGCGAACCCCTGGCCGACGACGAGCAGGCGGTTCGCCTTGTAACCGAAGATGCCGCCGAGCCCGATCGAGAACAGCAGAGCCAGCAGCGCGATGTGGAACAGCAGGTTACCCACTTCGCGCAGGTAGCCCTTCTCCGCCGAGACCCAGCCGTCGCCCTGACTGATCCGGAACCGGCGGCCCCGCAGCAGTCCGGCCGCCTGCTGCAGCGCCGCCGCCGGCGCAACCGCGGTGGCGTAGCTGGCGCTCGCGGGCAGCCTGGCCAGGTTGGTGGGCGCCCGCGGCGGCTGCTGGCGGGCCGACCCCACGAGGCGGATCGTGCGCGGCAGCACGCAGCCGGCGAGCGACGCGAATAGCAGCAGGTAGATGGCCGCGAACCACGGCGCAGCGAACACGTTGAACAGCGACAGCCGGTTCAGGACTGGCGCCAGCGCCGGGTGCGACTGGTAGTACTGGCTGACGGCCGCCGGGTCGATCCCCTGCTGGGGCAGCACGGATCCCGGCACGCTGGCCAGCGCCAGCAGGAACAGCAGGATCAGCGCGGTGCGCATGGACGTGAGCTGCCGCCAGCCCCACCGCAGCCAGCCAGCCAGGCCGCGACGCATCGTTGCGCCGGAGCCAACCGGGTTCGTTGTCATCTCGGTCGGCGTCGTCTCGGCCCGTGCAATCTCGGCCGCTGCCGTCTCGGTCGGCGTCGTCTCGGCCCGTGCAGTCTCGGCCCGTGCAATCTCGGCCCGTGCAATCTCGGCCCGTGCAGTCTCGGCCCGTGCAGTCTCGGCCGGTGTCGTCTCGGCCGGTGTCGACTCAGCCGACGCGGTCGCAGCCGCCGCCGCGCTCTCGGTAGAGGTCATGACGGCTGCCCGGTTACCTGATCGATCACCGAGAGCAGCTCGGCGTAGCTCGACGCGCCGAAAATACGGTCGGCGACTCTGCCGTCGCGATCGATGACGAGCGTGGTCGGGATGTCCGCGGGCGGGACGGTGCTGCGGAAGTCCAGCGCGATCTCGTCATTGGGATCACTGATGCTCGGGTAACTCACGTTGAACTGCTGCATGAACGCCAGCGCGCTGTCCGGCTCGTCCCTGATGTCGACACCCACGAAGCGGACGTCACGGGCCTGCAGCTTTCGCGCCAGCTGGCCGAGCGCGGGCGCCTCGGCCCGGCAGGGCGCGCACCAGGAGCCCCAGAAGTTCAGCACGATGGTGTCGCCGCGATACGCAGCGAGGCTGAGGTGCTTGCCGTTCACCGTCGTGCCGGACACCATCGGCGCGGTCGGCCGGCGGCCCGGCTGGTAGAACGTCGAGGAATAGCTGTGCCCGACGAAGCTCTGGCCGCTGCTGGCCGGCGTGTCCGCCCCGATGGCTCCGCCGTCGCAGCCGGTCAGAGCCAGCACTGCGGCCGCCGCGACGGCGGCCAGCAGCACAGGGCGGCGCGAAACACCAGCGCGGTACACCAGGCCGAACTCCTACAGACAGTAGTACGGGCACCTATTGTGCCCGACTGCGTGCCCGAACGTGACGCCGGGGCGGTGAATCGCGGCCGGCGGTCAGGCACCGGCCACTCGCGGCCGGCTCTTGCCAGCCGGCTCGTGGTAGGCGACACCGGTCACCTGATCGTCAATCAGAGTGAGGGTTGTCACGCTGCCAAGCGCGCACTCCCGGCGGCGGGGGTCGTGCCAGAGCCTGCGGCCCAGCACCGAACAGCGGGTCACCCAGATGGGCAGCTGGTGGCTGACGCAGACGGCCTCGTGCCCGCGCGCAGCGGCCGCCGCGTCCCGCACCGCGGCCAGCATCCGGGCGGCGACCTCGGTGTAGGGCTCGCCCCAAGACGGCCGGAACGGGTTGCACAGGTACCGCCAGTACCGCGGCTGGCGGAGCGCGCCGTCCCCCACCCCGAAACGCAGCCCTTCGAACTGGTTGGCCGCCTCGATGAGCCGGTCGTCGACGACGACCGGCAGGCCGAATTCGGCCGTGATCGGCTCGGCGGTTTCTAGCGCCCGCTCGAGCGGCGATGACCGCAGCACGGTCACGTCGCGGCCAGCCAGGAAGTCCGCGGCGGCCTTGGCCATGAGCTGGCCCGCCGCTGACAGGTGGAAGCCGGGCAGCCGGCCGTAGAGGACGTGATCGGGATTGGCGACCTCGCCGTGCCGGACGAGATGCACGACGGCGCGAGCGGTCTTGGGCTGGGCATGCTGGGCGGGGCTCATCGAGCGCACAAACTATATGGCTCAGCCGAGGGCAGCCGCGGCGGCTGCGGCCGCCGCGGGCAACGCGTCGGCAACGCGCCCGATCGCCTTGTCGTCGTGCGCGGCGGACAGGAACCAGGCCTCGAACGGCGACGGCGGCAGGTAAACCCCGCGGCTGAGCATCGCGTGGAAGAAAGCCGCGTACGCCGCCGACGACTGGCTGCGGGCGGCGCCGAAGTCGCGCACCGGGTCGGTCACGCCGAGGAACACCGAGAACAGGCTGCCGGCCTCCTGCAGCCGGAACGGCACTCCAGCGGCCGTTAGGGCGTCCGCGGTGAGCTTGGCCACAGCCGCTGCGGCTTCGTCCACCCGCGCGTACACGTCGCTCGTGCACTCCCGCAGGGTGGCGAGCCCGGCCGCGGTGGCGATCGGATTCCCCGACAGCGTGCCAGCCTGGTAGACGGGCCCGGCAGGCGCGAGCCTGGCCATGATGTCCGCGCGGCCGCCGAACGCCGCCGCCGGCAGGCCACCGCCCATCACCTTTCCGAATGTGGTGAGATCCCCGGCGACGCCTTCCCGCCCGTACCAGCCGGACCGGGTGACGCGGAATCCGGTGAGCACCTCGTCCATGATCAGCAGCGCGCCGTACTCGCCGCACAGCGCAGCCAGCAGCTCGTTGAACCCAGCAGCCGGCGGCACGATGCCCATGTTGGCCGGGCACGCCTCGGTGATCACGCACGCGATCTCGGCGCCGTTCGCGGCGAACGCCTGGCGCACCGATTCGGCATCGTTGTACGGCAGGACGATGGTGTCGGCCGTCACCGCGCCCGTGACGCCTGGCGAGTCCGGCAGCCCGAACGTGGCTACGCCCGAGCCGGCCGCCGCGAGCAGCGCATCGACGTGCCCGTGGTAGCAGCCCGCGAACTTCACCACGAGACGACGGCCGGTGTAGCCCCTGGCCAGCCGGATCGCCGTCATGGTCGATTCGGTCCCGGAGTTGACCAGCCGGACGCGCTCGACCGGTGCGCGCGCGGCGATCTCCGCAGCCAGCTCGGCCTCGCCCTCGGTGACGGTGCCGAACGAGGTTCCGTGGCTGGCCGCCGCCTGGACCGCAGACACCACCGCCGGGTGTGCGTGCCCCAGGATCATCGGCCCCCAGGAGCACACCAGGTCGACGTAGCTGTTGCCGTCCACGTCAGTGAGGTACGGACCACTGCCCGCGGCCATGAACACCGGCGTCCCGCCGACGGAGCCAAACGCCCGGACCGGGGAGTTGACGCCGCCGGGCAGGATGGCACTGGCCCGCTCGAACAGCTCACCCGACCGCGGCCTGGCCGGGTTGGTCATCATGGTCCGGCCTGCTCGCACGCGTCCGCGAGCACCTCGAGCAGCCGGACCCCGTCGGGTAGCTCGTAGGCCGCGGGGTCACGCAGCCAGCGGGCCTGCGGGCCGGTTGCGGACCGCGAGGGTGGCGCTAGCACGTAGCTGTCCCGGCAGTGCCAGCGCAACCCGGCTACGTCGGCGACTTCCTCCGGCAGGCAGTCGAGATGGCACGACCACCACTCGTACTCGTCCGCAGGCGCGCCGCGGGAGCGGACAAAAAAGTGGGCCCGGCCTCCGGAGCTGATCGCTACCGGGCCGGGCCGTATGCCGGTCCGCTCCATCGTGCTCAACGCCGATACCCCCACGCCAGCCGGCACGTCGAGGACGTCGAACATGCGCCCCGTCGGCAGGATGACGTTGGCCGCTGGCGTCGCTGCCCACCAGTGCGCGACGAGATTCGGGTCGGCGCTCGCCACGCTCTGCCAGGCCGGCGAGACCGGATGGGAGCCGGGCGACGGACAGCCGAGCCGGTCGCACGAACACGACCGCAGGAAGTCATCGGGTCGCTCGGCGTGGCTCGGCGTATGGGCACCCACGCAGACTGGCCAGCCCAGGGCTGCATAGCGCACGGCGGCGCTGGCGGTCCGCTCGACCGCCCTGCGGCGCCTGTGTCGCAGTACAGCTTCGACCACGTGGACTTACTCCCGCTCAGCCGTGCCAGCCCGTGAGCCGTCCTGTCGTATTGATCCTGCCTGCCTGCTCTCGCGGCCGGGCTCCCGCCCGGCCGGCGTGACCAAGCCGAAATGCGACAGAGACTGTGAAGTGACCAGGCTACCGGGTGCCGGCAGCCGGGACCGACCCGCCACTCACCGTAGGCGGCGTGCGACCTCGGTGGCCCAGTAGGTCAGGATGATGTCTGCCCCGGCCCGTTTGATCGCCGTGAGAGTCTCGATGATCAGCCGGTCGCGATCGAGCCAGCCGTTCGCGGCAGCGGCCTCGACCATCGAATACTCGCCACTCACCTGGTAGGCGGCCACCGGTACCGGCACGGCGGCGGACACCTGGGCGATGACGTCCAGGTACGGCAGGGCTGGCTTGACCATGACGACGTCGGCGCCCTCGGCCACGTCCAGCAGCGCTTCGCGCAGCCCGTCCCTGGCCGCCGCCGGATCCTGCTGGTACGACGCCCGGTCACCGAACTGCGGCGCGCACTCCGCCGCCTCTCGGAACGGGCCGTAGCACGCTGAGGCGTACTTCACCGAATACGCGCAGATCGCCACGTCCCGATGACCCGCCGCGTCCAGCGCCGCGCGAATCGCCCCTACCTGGCCGTCCATCATCCCGCTGGGCGCCACCACGTGCGCGCCGGCCTCGGCCTGGGCGACCGCGATTGACGCGTACCGGTCCAGCGTGGCGTCGTTGTCCACCTCCCCGGCCGCGGTCAGCAGCCCGCAGTGACCGTGGTCGGTGTACTCGTCCAGACACAGGTCGGCCATCAGCACGGCGTCGTCGCCGACCTCGGTCGCCAGGTCGGCGAGCGCGACCTGGACGACGCCTTGGGGGTCGTCGGCCGCTGACCCGCGCCCGTCCTTGACCGCCGGCACGCCGAACAAGATCAGCCCGCCAACCCCCGCCTCGACCGCTTCGTGCGCGGCCTTGCGCAGGCTGTCCCTGGTGTGCTGGACCACGCCGGGCATCGACGACACCGGCTGCGGCTCGCTAATGCCTTCCTTCACGAACAGCGGCAGCACCAGCCCCGAAGGACGGATAGACACCTGGGCCACGAGATTGCGCAGAGCGGGCGTGCGGCGAAGCCGCCGTGGCCGGGTAACGGGGTAGCTAGCCGTCAATGTCGCTCCAAGCAGCGCTCGCGCTGGTGGTTACCTGATCCGGCGGCGCGCGCCCCGGCGGCGCTCACTGGGCTTGCGAACCGGCTCCCCGGCATCGAGCGCGGCGTCGCGGATGGCGGCGCCGTGCGCAGCCAGCGCCTCGACGAGCGCGCTCACCGATGGCTTCGTCGCCACCACATCGACCCGCAGGCCGAACTCGGCTGCGGTCTTGGCGGTCTGCTGGCCGATGACGGCGATCACCGTCACCGCGTGCGGCTTGCCGGCGATGCCAATCAGGTTGCGCACCGTAGACGACGAGGTGAACAGCACCGCGTCGAAGCCGCCGCCCTTGATGGCCTCGCGAACCGGAGCGGGCGGCGGCGCCGCACGCACCGTCCGGTAGGCGGTCACGTCCTCGGCCTCCCAGCCCAGCTCGGTCAGCCGGGTCAGCAGTCCCTCGGTCGCGATGTCGGCCCGCGGCAGCAGCACCCGGTTGATGGGGTCCAGCACGTCGTCGTAGGCCGGCCACGCGTCGGCCAGCGCCTCGGCCGACTGCTCGCCCTCGGGCACGAGGTCGGGCATGATGCCGAACGTACGTAGCGCGCGCGCAGTCTGCTCACCCACGGCCGCTACCTTCACGCCGGCGAAGGCCCGGGCGTCCAGCCCGTACTCCTCGAACTTCTCCCTGATCGCGCGGACCGCGTTGACCGACGTGAACCCAACCCACTGATACCGGCCCGTGACGAGGCCCTTGACGGCCCGTTCCATCTGCTGCGGCGTGCGTGGCGGCTCGACCGCGATCGTGGGTACCTGCTCGGGCACGGCGCCGCGGGCCTGCAGCAGGTCGCACACCTCGTCCGCCTGCTCCTTCGTCCGGGGTACCAGCACCCGCCAGCCAAACAGCGGCTTGGTCTCGAACCAGGACAGCGCAGGCTGCGCGGTCACGCCGTCACCGACCACCGCGACGGCCGGGCCGTGCGCCGTGAGCAGGCTCACCCCCGCCGACTTCAGGTCAGCGGCCATCGAGCCGAGCGCGCCGACGACGGTGTGCTGATCCGTGGTGGTGCCATTCCAGGTGATAGCGAACGGCGTGTCCTCGGCCCAGCCCGCCGCGAGCAGCATCTTGCCGAGATCGACCGGCCCGTTCTCGGCACCCGTGATGACCAGCGTGCCGTCGGTCGCCAGCACCCGGCTCGCCTCACTGGCGTGGATGATGCGAACCTCCCCGCTGGCGTCTGTGGTCAGCGGGATGCCGGCATACGTGGGCACGGCCGTGGCTGCGGATACGCCGGGCACAACCTCGAACGGCACCCTGGCCTTCGCGCACGCTGCGGCCTCGGCCGCAGCGTTGCCGAACAGGAACGGGTCGCCGGGCAGCAGCCGGACCGCCAGCTGGCCGGCCTTGGCCGCCTTGATCAGCAGCTTCGGGTCCTGCAGCTGAGCGTCGGAATCGGCGAGTGTGGCCTCCGGCTTCAGCAGGTGCCCGAGTTGCTCGCCAAGCCACTGTGACGCGACCACCAAGTCCGCTCGGCCGATCAGCGCCGCGGCCCGGACAGTCAGCAGGCTCTCATCACCCAGGCCGGCGCCAACAAACGCGACCCAGCCGGCTACCCGGGCGTCCGCGGTGCGCGCGCTGACCTTGTCGCTTGCCGGCCTAGCCTGCCTAGCGACCTTCCTTGTCGTGGGTATCGGGTTCACTTCTCATCGTCCCCGCTACTGAGGTGTCCGCCGGACACAGCCATAACACTTGCAGCGCCCCGGCCAAGCAGATCCGCGGCCACCTGGCGACCGATGAACTCGGCAGCCGCCAGCGGGCCGCTCGCACTGCCCCGAAGCGCCCTTCCCCCGTCCGCCGCCACGACAACGCCGTGCAGCGAAAGCTCCTCTGTTCCGGCAGCATAGGCCCCGACCGGTGCCACGCAGCCGGCCAGCAGCCCGCCGAGCAGGCTGCGCTCTGCCGTCGTCGCGGCCCGGCTGGCCGGGTCGTCCACGCAGCCGAGCAGCGCAACGAGACCTTCCCTGGCCTCATCGCACTCAACCGCGAGCGCACCCTGGCCGGCTGCCGGCAGCATCTCATCGGGCTCAAAGACCTGGGTCACCGAGTCCAGGCGCCCGATCCGCGCCAGCCCGGCATAGCCAAGCACGACGGCGTCGAGCTCGCCGTTCTCGACCTTGGCGAGCCGGGTACCCGCGTTGCCGCGCACCGGAACCGGGCGCACGTCGGGCCGCAGCAGCAGTAGCTGCGCTGCCCGGCGCGGCGAGCCGGTGCCGATGGTGGCTCGGTCCGGCAGGTCGGCCAGCTTCGCCCCGTCGCGCGCCACCAGCGCGTCCCGCGGATCGTCCCGGACCGGCACCGCAGCGAGCGCGATACCGGCCGTCGCACCGGTGGGCAGGTCTTTGAGCGAGTGCACCGCGACATCGATGTCGCCGTCCAGCAGGCTGGTCCGCAGCGAGCTGACGAAGATGCCGGTGCCGCCAATCTGAGTCACCAGCGCGGTGGTTCGGTCGCCCGCCGACTCGATGCCGACGTAGCAGACCTCGCGTCCCGTCTGTGCCGTGATAGCACGGCCGACAAGGCGGGACTGCGCCATGGCCATGGGGCTGCGTCGCGAGCCGAGGCGCAGCGGGTCGGCGCTCATCGTTCCTCCCGGTCCGCTCGATCTGTCGTTGCCTGCGGCCAGCCAGCCAGCTGTGCGTCGGCCTGGGCTACAGCCTGCACCGCTGCCGGGTCAAGGTCGAACAGGACGCGCAGCGCGTCGTCATAAGTGTCAGCGCCCGGAGCGCCAGCCAGTTCCTTTACCCGGACGGTCGGGTCGTGCAGCAGCTTGTCGGTGACGCGTCGCATAGACTTCGCCACCTCGTCCATCGCCTCGGCATCCAGTCGCCCGAGGCGACTCGCGAGCCTCGCAAGCTCGGCGTCAACGACCTTGGCGGCCTTGGCCCGAAGCGCGACGACCGTGGGCGTCACGGTGGCCGCGCGGGTTGCCAACGTGTACGCGGCCAGCTCATCGGCCATGATCCGGCGAACCTCGCCGATCTCGCGTTCGCCCGGCTCGAATGCCGGGTGACCGTCGGCCGCCAGCGTCTGCAGGTCGGTCAGCGCCACGCCGCGCCGAGTCGCCACCGCCGGCTCCACATCCCTCGGCATCGCGAGGTCAAGCAGCACCAGGCCGGACCCGGCCGCACCGGCTTGTCGCTGGCGCATCGCCGCGTCGACCATGTCCACCGTGATGACGTGACCAGATGCGCCCGTGCACGTGACGACCAGGTCCGCGGCCGCCATCTCAGCGACGACGTCGGCCATGTCAGCGACCTGGCCGCCGGCCGACGCCGCGAGCCGCTGCGCCCGCGGCCGGGTGCGGCTCGCGATCACGAGCCGGGCGGCACCGGTCTTGGCCAGGCTCGCCACTGCCAGGCCACTCATGGCGCCGGCGCCGATCACCAGGACTCGCTTGCCTGCCAGCCCGGGCGGCGGCGACCCGGGCCCGCGGCTGTCGCCGACGCCGACCCCGTTCCCGGCCAGATTCCGGGCGGCTACCTGCAGGCCCACGGTGACCAGGCTCGCGCCGGCCGCTCCGATGCTCGTCTCCGACTGCGCGCGCTTGCCTGCGCGCAGCGCCAGCGAGCCCAGATCGGATAGCGTCCGGCCGAGCGTGCCCCGTTCCCTGGCCAGTCGCAGCGCCTGCCGGAGCTGTCCGAGGATCTGGCTCTCGCCGACGACCATCGAGTCAAGCCCGCAGGCCACCGCCAGCAGATGCTGCACGGCGCGATCTTCGTAGTGCACGTACAAGCACGGCGTGAGCTCGGCGGACGGTACGTGGGAGTGCCGGGACAGTAGCTCGCAGATGTCAGCGACGGCGCCGTGGAACTTGTCGACCTCGGCGTAGATTTCGACCCGGTTGCAGGTGCTGAGCGCCAGCGCGCCGGCGACGTCGTCGGCCCTGGCGACGTCGTGCAGCAGCTTCTCCAGCGGGTCACCGGTCAGGGCGACCCGCTCGAGCGTCGCGAGCGGGGCGCCCTTGTGGCTAAGCCCGACGACCAGAACGCTCATGTGCCTACCGCCTGGACTCCTGTCTTGTAGTCGTCGGGCGTACCGTGATCGCGCGCGCTGTGGTCCGCGGCGGGCACGCCATTACGCGAGCCTGCGGCTGCCAGTCCGGCAGCCACGTCGAGGGGAGCAGCGGCGCTCAGCCCGCCGATGGTCAGATCCTGGCCTTCCGTTCGCACGGCGTCTCTCCCCGGCCCGCCACGTGTCTTCGGCGCACTGGCCGTCCGCGGCAAGCCGTCGATTCGCCGACCGGCAACGTGGCCGTCCCGCTTGCGGTCGACCGGCCCGGCGGGCGCTCCGCGCCGTTGCGCGTGGAAGGCAAGGATCTGCAACTCGATCGACAGGTCGACCTTACGCACCTCGACGCCGGCAGGCACGCTGAGCACCACCGGCGCGAAGTTCAGAATGCTCGAGACGCCGGCCGCGACGAGGCGATCAACGACATTCTGCGCCACTGGCGCAGGCGTCGCGATCACTCCGATCGCCACGTCGAAGCGACCGATGACGTCCTCGATGTCACCCGCGCTCCGGACCGTGTGCCCGGCGATCGCGGTGCCCACCACCGCGGGGTCGCTGTCGACGAGCGCCGCGATGCGGAACCCGCGGGAGGCGAAGCCGCCGTAGTTGGCGAGAGCTCGGCCGAGGTTCCCGGCGCCGACGATGAGCACCGGCCAGTCCTGCATCAGCCCGAGCTCCCGGGTGACCTGATAGACGAGGTAGTCGACGTCGTAGCCGACCCCGCGGGTGCCGTAGGAGCCGAGGTGGGATAGGTCTTTGCGAAGCTTGGCCGAGTTCACCCCGGCTGCCGCGGCCAGCTCCTCGCTCGACACCGTCGCCACGCCCCGGTCGGCGAGCGCGTACAGCGCACGGAGGTAAACCGGCAGCCGGGCAACCGTTGCGTCCGGGATACCGTGACCGACGCCGGCCATGGCAGCATGGCCGCTGCTTCGGGAGCGTCCGCTCACCGCGGCCCTGTTGTCGGCGGCGGAGCCGCTGCCCTGGCCCGGGCGGCCAGCACCGCTGCGGACAGTGTTACCGCGCGGGGCGGCCGGACGGCCGGCCGTGGCCGGACGGCGGGACATGCGCCGGTCCTCCTGGGGACTCGGTACGGCAAACGCGCGAACCGGGGGAGTCGCGCCTCATCTCGATGTCCCACCGTACGCCCTTGTGAACGTTTGCACAAAGTCGCCGGCCCCCGGCCGGGCGCAGGCCCGGCGACTCCGGCTCACCGGTCGGCCGAGGACGAGTCGGTAGACCGCGGTCAGCCGAGCAGAGCCGCGCGCAGGCGGTCCTCGCTCACCCGCCAGAAGTCGTGCTGAACACCGTCGATGAGCGTGACCGGGATCATCTCCGAGTAGCGCGCAAGGTCATCGGCCGACGCCGTGATGTCCCGCTCCTCCCACCCGACCCCGAGGTCGCCAGTCACCCTGGCGACGACCGCGCGGGCATCCGCGCACAGGTGGCAGCCAGGGCGAGTCAGCAGCGTGACGCGCTGCTGCCGGTCCCGACTCACCGGTGGTCCCGCGGCCCGCCCGGCTGCGCCGGATTCCGGCCGTAATCCCGCAGGTAGTCAGGCCGTTCGAACCCGGAGGTGTCGTAGCCAGGTTCCGGGAACAGCTCGGCCACAGACGGGAACGGCGAGATCTTGGCCTGCTGCAGGCCAAGCTCGATGACGTTCGTGGCGAGGACGAACGGCCGCCGGGCAAGATCGAACTGCTGGACGTAGGGCTGGGCCAGATGCTTCTGGTAGGCGCCTCGGGATCGGTAGACCTGGTAGAGGATGCGCTGGTTGGGTGCTGACGGGACCGCGTGCGCGATGAAGACCAGGGTGTCCGGCTCGCGCCTGCGGACCTGCGCCACGACGCGCTCGGTGATGCGGTCGAACTCCTCGATCTTGTCATCGACCAGCGTGTAGATCGTGATCTGGCCGAACAGCGCCGCCCGCCGCCGCTCGGCGGGATCGTCGTCGTCGGGGCGGCGGGCACTCCGCTGGCCGCTCGGCACCGGATCGCCCGCACGCCAGCGGTCGATGTCCTGCTCGGCGCGTCCGCCCAGTTCGTCGCCGGCCGGACCTGACTGCCACCCGCCGCCACCCGGCACAAGGTCAGAGTCATCCCAAGCCGGGTCACCGGCGACCAGATCGGCGGGCAGGAAGTCCCCGGTGGCGAAGTCCGCGTAGCCGGTTGCGGCCGGGCTGTCGGCTCGGTCGTCGTCGGCCACGTCCCAGCCCGGCTGCTGCGGCCGGTACAGCCCGCCGCCGCGGTACACGCCGCCCTCGCCGTAGGAATCGCGGTAGCTGTCGCCGGAATAGCCGTTGTCCTGGCCTTGATCAGCGTCGTAACCATTGGCTCGGCCGTACCGGTCGGCCCCGTCAGACCGGCGAGCGCCGTCGTAGCCGTCATCGCGATAGCGCTCGGCGGCCGGCTGGCGGCGGTCGTCGTTCCTGCCGTCGTCGGTTGCGGTCTGACCATGCAGGGCCGCGAGCGGAACGGCCGCGCTGCGCATGCCTGCCAGCCAGCCGAGGGCCGCTGCGAGTGTGCAGAGGATCGCGAAGACCGATCCCAGCGGGATATGGATCTTGACGTGGTGGCTGGCGAGCTGGGCCAGCCCCGGATAGGCCAGGGCCAGCGCGGCGGCACCGCCTAGCAGCTGACCCTGCACCGCGTCGCGCCAGCCAGGCCGGCCCGACCGGGACAGCACCAGCACCACCGCAATGACGGCGATAAGAGCCGTCACCGGGCCGATGGCGAACATCAGCAAGTAGTTGGGCGGCGCCTGATAGAAGGTGGCCGGCGGCGGCCACGCCTTGCTGAAGCGCGCGGTGGTCAGCTGGTCCAGGGCCAGCACGACCAGCGCGACGATGCCCAGTGCACCGATGTACAGCCGGGCGCAGAACCTGCCGAGCCCGCTCCGGGCGCTCACCTCGGTGAGGGCTACCAGGAATGCCAGTGGCGCGATCACCTGGCCGCCAAGCTCCATCGCGCGGAACATCGCCGAGTCGAAGCCCGACACGTATCCCATCGCCTGCGCACCGAGGCTGACTAGCAGCCCGAGCATGCCGATGGACCAGGCGATAAGGTCGCCGCGGGGCGTACGGATGCACCGGGTGAGCAGCACGCCGCTGCCGACCGCGGCCACCACTACGCCTACGACCGCCACGAGAGTATGCATTGCCTCTCTATGGTGCCTGACTCCGGGCCGTGCTGTGGCCCAGCCAGCCGAGCCAGCCCGCCCCGACTGGGTTGCGACCTGCCAGCACCGCGAAGATGCCGGATCCATGGCAGTCGCGTGACGGTCAGATGACGGTGTCGCGCCGCGCCCGGCTAGCCGTCCTGGCGCCGGTAGTCTCGAAGACATGAGCCGCGAGGCCGATCCCGACGACAGGCATGGCGTCGGCCGGTCCGGGGTGCTCACCAGGCTCGGCAGGCACGGGCATGGCCAGGACGCCCCGCCCGCCGAACCTGCGGCGCCCGCCGAACCTGTGGCGCCCGCCGAACCTGTGGCAACCGGCAAACCCGCGCCTGCTGCCGCCTCGCCGGCGGGCCCCGTCGCCCAGTCAGGCTGCCGGGCCGGTGATCAGGTGCTGTTGGCGGCGGACCCGACCGCCGCGGCCTTCTTCGACGTGGACAACACGCTGCTGCGCGGGGCGTCGATCTACCACTTTGCCCGGGGCCTCGCCGCCCGCAAGATGTTCGGGCCGACGGATCTGGCCAGGATGACGCTGAGCCAGATCGCATTCCGGTTGCGCGGCACCGAGGACGCGGGCCATATCGACGCCGCACGGGAAGCTGCACTGGCGTTCGTAGCCGGCTACCGGGTGGACGACATCGTCGCGCTGGGCGAGGAGATTTACGACGACACCATCGCGGACCGGATCTGGGCCGGAACCCGGGAGCTGACCAGACGGCACCTGCTGGCCGGGCAGCGGGTCTGGCTGGTCACCGCCACGCCGGTGGAGCTCGCGACGATCCTCGCCCGCCGGCTGGGCCTGACCGGCGCCCTTGGCACCGTGGCCGAGACCGCCGACGGCGTCTACACCGGGCGCCTGGTCGGCGGACTGCTGCACGGCTCGGCGAAGGCGACCGCCATCGTCGCCCTCGCGGACCGGGAGGGACTCGACCTTTCGCACTGCAGCGCCTACAGCGACTCTGCCAACGACCTGCCGATGCTCGAGCTTGTCGGCCACCCGAACGTGGTAAATCCCGACCCCGGGCTGCTTCGGGCGGCCAGGACACGCGGCTGGCCCGTGCATGAGTTCCGGTCCGCGCGCAAGGCGACGCTCGTCGCGCTGCCCGTGGCGGCCGGGGCTGGCGCGGTCGCGGGCGGGATGGCAGCGGGCCTGCTGCGGCGGCGGCGCGCCGGGAGTTGACCCGAGCCGACCGTGCCCGCTCGCGCAAGGGCGTAATTGTCACAATCACTCCCATAGTTGGGGATGGGTGTGACAATTACGCCCTTGCGGGGGCGTGCGGCCTCGCTGCGCGGCGGCCTGGCTAGCTGAACGCCGAGCCACGCTCCGCCACGAGGGCATCGAGCCTGGTCTGGATGGTGTCCCGCACCCGGTCGGCGAGGTCGTCGATCAGCTCGTCCCTGGACGCGTCGTCCGGCGCCGCGCCGGCCAGCCCGCAGGTCGGCACCGGCTCACTGAACTCGATGATCCAGTTCGACGGCAGCGGCACCGCGCCGAGCGGGCCGAGCCACGGGAACAGCGGTGTCAGCGGGAAATACGGCAGCCGAAGCGCCTTGGCCAGCACCTCGGCGTTCCCGATCATCGGATAAATCTCCTCCGCGCCCACGATCGCGCACGGCACGATCGGCGCGCCAGCCTGCACGGCTGTACGGGCAAACCCGCCCCGGCCGAATCGCCGCAGCCGGTACCGGTCGCTGAAAGGCTTGCCGATGCCCTTGAACCCCTCGGGGAACACGCCGACGAGTTCATCTGCGGCCAGCAGCCGCTGCGCCTGGTCCGGGTCGGCCCTGGTGTGCCCGCTGCGGCGGGCGAGGTCGGCCAGCCCCGGCACGGCGTAGACGAGGTCGGCGCCGAGCAGCCGCAGGTTGCGGTGCTCCGGATGTTCGGTGTAGAGGCCGGCCTGCAGCATGACGGCGTCAAGCGGCAGGACGCCGGAGTGGTTGGCGACGATCAGGGCCCGCCCGGAGCCGGGCACGTTGGCAAGACCGCGCATCCGGACCCGGAACCAGTTCCGGTACAGCGCGAGCGCGGCCGGCATCAGGATCGCGGCGTTGAACTCGGGGTCGAAGCCGAACTCGTCGACTTCGTAGTCGCCGGTGAGCCGTCGCCGGGCGAAGCCAGCGAGTCCGGCCAGCCGGTCCCGCCAGCCGGCCGGCGGTCGCGGAGGCCGCGACTCAGACACGGCCGACCAGCCCCATCCGACTTCGCGTCGCCACGAGCCCCGGCCAGCCCGCCCGGAGGTTACTTCTTGTTCCTGCGCTGTACGCGCGTCTTGCGGAGCAGCTTGCGGTGCTTCTTCTTCGCCATCCGCTTGCGCCGCTTCTTGATGACAGAACCCACGTGACCACCCTCATTTGCTGTCCTGGCTGACGGGCATGTTCGCGCACATGCTCGCCACGTCGGGCGGCCGGGCACATGCCAACGTCACAGCGTACCTCCGCCGTGGCAGGTGACTGGGCATCGCCCGGTCAGCTAACCGCAGCGCCCCGGCGGGAGATCAGTCAGCCTGTCCCCACGTACGCTTCCCTCAGGTAACCGGTCACCGCCTGCTCGGGCACCCGAAACGAGCGCCCGACCCGGATGGCCTCCAGCTCACCTGAGTGCACCAGTCGGTAGACAGTCATCTTGGAAACGCGCATGATCGCGGCCACCTCGGCCACGGTCAGGAACCTGACCTCGCTGAGCGGAGTAGCGTCTGCTGCCATTGATAGCCCTCTTCCGACCGAACTGCTGCGCTCGAAGACTCCGGCGCATCAGTCACGCCCGTCTCCAGCGTAAGTCCTGTATGCGAAAGGGCAACCCGGCCGAGCCAGGCCAATTCGGCAGCACTTCGCTCAAACTTGGCCCGGCGGCGTCGATCGCCGCATCACCGCAGGTCAGAAGATTGGTAACGATCCGGAGCCGCTGACCCCAGCCGCCAATCCCGTGTCATTCCAGCCAATCAGGCTCACCAATCTCGCCAGCGCACGGGCGCTGGGGTGCGCGGCCGCGGTGGTGACTAAGCAGAACCGAGCTCGCGCCCGCGCTCGGCGGCCGCCTCGATCGCCGACAACACGGCCGCACGCACTCCGTGCCGTTCCAGCTCGCGGATCGCGCTGATCGTGGTGCCGCCCGGCGAGGTGACCGCCTCGCGGAGCAGGACCGGATGCTCGCCCGAGTCCCGCAGCATCTTGGCCGCGCCGAACACCGCCTGCTTGACCATCTCGAGCGCGTCGCTGCGCGGCATCCCGAGCAGGATGCCCGCGTCGACCATGGCCTCGACAAGAAAAAATACGTAGGCCGGCCCACTCCCCGACAGCGCGGTCGCCGCATCCTGCAGCGCCTCAGGTATCCGCAGCACCTTCCCGACTGGCTGGAACAGTTCCTCGGCCCGGCGCAAGTGCTCCTCGGCCGCGTGCCGTCCGGGTGAGATCACGCTCATTGCCTCATCCACCAGAGCGGGGGTGTTGGACATCACCCGAACCACCGGCACGGGTCCGCTGAGCCGGTCGGAGATGAAAGCCGTCGGGATGCCCGCAGCCACGGAGATGACCAGCTTCGCAGGCGTGACGACCGGGCCGATCTCGGCGAGCAGCGCCGCCATGTCCTGCGGCTTGACGGTGATCACCAGCGTCTGGGCCCCCTCGGCCGCCGCGGTGGCCGTTGTCACCTCGATGCCGTAGCCACTGCGCAGTTGCTTGGCGCGCTCAGGGCGGCGCACCGCCGCGACGATCTCGCCCGGTTGCACGACGCCGGCCCGCAGCAAGCCCGAGGCGAGCGCTTCGCCCATCTTGCCCGCGCCGATTATCGCGATCATGGGCCGAGCCTACCGTCGGTCCGTCCGACGCCGGATCGCCCGCCAGCGGCACGACGGAAGGGCGGGCGGGCCGAGGGCGCGCGGCGTCAGCGCCAGGATCGCAGCGTCAGCGCCAGGCGCGCAGCGCCGCAGGAAGAACGCCAGGATCGCAGCGTCAGCGCCAGGATCGCAGCGCCCGCAGGAAGAACGCCAGGTTCGCCGGTCGTTCCGCCAGCCGGCGCACCAGGTAGCCGTACCAGTCGGTGCCGTACGGCACGTAGACCCGCAGCTGCGCACCCGCCGCGGCCAGCCGTTGCTGCTCGCCCGGCCGGATCCCGTACAGCATCTGGTACTCGAAGCTGCTGCTGTCCCGGCCCGCTAGCTCGGCGCGCGCGCCAGCGATCTTGATCAACCTCGGGTCGTGTGTGGCCAGCATCGGGTAGCCAGGCCCGTCCAGCAGGATCCGCAGGCACCGGGCGTAGCTCCGATCGATCTCGGCCCGGCTGGCCAGGCCGACACCGTCAGGTGCCTGGTACGCGCCCTTGCACAGCCGGACTCGTGATCCCGCGACCGCCAGCGTCCGACAATCCGTCCGGCTGCGCTGCAGGTAGGACTGGATCACGCAGCCCAGATCGGGAAAGTCGGCGCGCAGCTCGCCGACGAGCCGCAGCGTCTGGTCGACCCGGGTGTGGTCTTCCATGTCCACGGTCACCGTCGTGCCGGCGTTGCGGGCCGCGGCGGCGATTCGCCTGATGCTCTCCAGCGCGGTCTTCGCGCCGTGGCCGGGCAGGTCCAGCCCAACGGCGGTGGGCTTCACTGACACCTCCGCGCGGCCACGGGTCGCGAGGCCCGCCGCCGACAGCTGGCCGAGCAGCGCGACGTACTCGGCCGTCACGGCAGCCGCCTGCTCGGGGTCGGTGGTGTCCTCGCCGAGGAAATCAATGGTGACGAGGCGCCCGTCGGCGGCCAGCCGCCGGGTTACGGCCAGCGCGTCGTCGATGGTCTCGCCGGCGACGAACCTGGCCACCACGCCGCGGGTGGCCGGCGTGGCCATGATCAGCTCACGTGAGCGGCGGCTGGCCGACAGGGCCAGGAGCGCTTGGCGCAGCACTGCGGAGAACCTCCCGGGGGAACGGAGTACGCCAGGGCCGCCCGAACTCTAACGCGCGCGGCCCATCAGGTCGCCCCGGCGCCGGAGCGCCGTGTCAACCCGCACGGTCGCGCCGGCCTCCGGTGAGACCAGCACCTCCTGCGCGGCCGCGATCCCGTCGGCCGTCAGAGTGGCGTCGACGGGGCTCGTTCGCTTCACCAGGGCAAGCGCGATCGGTCCCAGCTCATAGTGGCGCGCGGCCGACCCGACAACGCCGAGACTGGCGCCGTCAAGGCTGACCGGGTCGCCGTGACCAGGGAGCCGGTCCTCGCTGCCGTCCAGGTGCAGCAGAACCAGCCGCCGCGGCGGGTGGCCGAGGTTGTGCACCCTGGCGACGGTCTCCTGACCTCGGTAGCAGCCCTTGTTCAGGTGCACGGCAGTCTCGATCCAGCCGACCTCGTGCGGAATGGTGCGGTGATCGGTGTCCAGCCCGAGCCTCGGCCGGCCGGCCGCGATGCGCAGCGCCTCGTGCGCCCACATGCCCGCCAGCGCGGCAC
>JBAUAR010000126.1:0-7034 GCA_049675875.1 Streptosporangiaceae bacterium | reverse complement strand
GGGTGCGGCGGCGCGCGCGGTTGCCGCGGGCGAGCGACCGGTGGCGCAGACGGAGCACGCCGTCACGGACTCCGGCAGCGGGACTGGTGGCAACGGCCGCGAGCCTGCGGTGCGTTACTGGTCCTTCTCGTGGTTCCCGTCGTCCGATGGGGAGGTCGGCGGGGTGGCCGCGATCGCTGTCGACACGACCGCCCAGCATGAGTCTGCGGAGGCGCTGCGCAGAACCGAGGAACGGTACCGGTCGCTGATTGAGGCGGGTGCCCAGGTCGTATGGGTGACAAGTCCCGACGGTGACGTCGCGGAGGACGCACCGGAATGGCGATCGATCACCGGCCAGACGGCCGATGAGTACCGGCGGGAGGGCTGGCTGGCCGCGGTGCACGGCGACGACCGGGACCGGGTCGAGGCCGCCTGGCGGGACTGCGTCCGATCGGGCAAGGTGTTCGACAGCCGCTACCGGGTCCGCAGCCGGACCGGCTCCTACAAGCACTACGACGTGCGCGCCGTGCCGATCGAGCGGGACGGCCGGATTGTCGAGTGGATGGGCGCGAGCACCGACGTCACCGCGCAGCGCGAGGCCGAGGAAATGCGCGGACGGCTGACCGAGCAGCTCTCCGCCGCCGCGCTGCGCACGGCGCGGCTCCAGCAGGCCACCTCGATGCTGGCCGAGGCGCTGACTGTTGATCAGGTCGTGCAGGTCATTACCGAGGTCGGCCGCTCGGCCATCGGCGCCGAGCGGTCTGCGGTGGCAATCCTCGACACCGAGCGACTGTGGCTGCACACGATCAACCCGGGCGGCCTGCCGGAGAGCCCGGGCTCCGTCGGCAGCGACATCCCGCTGTCGGCGACGAGCGTGATGACCTCGGCCATCAGCGCGCGCAAGCCCGTGCTACTCGAGAGCCCCGAGGCGCTGCGGAAGCACTTCGAGGCCGAGGGGATCGACGCGAGCCTGTTCCTGACGTACAGCGATGAGAAGGCGTGGGTCGGGCTGCCGCTACTGACATCCGGCGCGTCACTCGGCGCGCTGCGGTTCTCGTTCAGCCGGCCGCGCCAGATCACCGAGGAAGAGCGCGTCTTCCTGGAGGCGCTGGCCGGGCAGTGCGCGCTCGCGCTGGAGCGCGCCCTGCTCTACGAGCGCGAGCACACGACGGCGGAGACACTGCAGCGAAGCCTGCTGCTCGACACGCTGCCCACCGTTCCCGGCATGATCCTGGCGGCCAAGTGCCTGCCAGTGACCAGGAACATGGAGATCGGTGGCGACTGGTACGACGCGTTCCGGTTGCCAGATGGCCGTCTGGCTGTCGCCACCGGCGACGTCATGGGCAAGGGACTGACCGCTGCGGCCGGTATGGGCCGGGTCCGGAACGCGCTGCGCGCGCTGGCGCTGACCGATCCACGGCCCGCGGCCGTCCTCGCCGGGCTGGACCGGCTGTTCCTTGCCACTGAGCTGGCCGAGCAGGTGACCACGGTGGCCTACCTGGTGGTCAGCCCGCTGACCGGCGATGGCGTGGCAGGGAATGCGGGTCACCTGCCGCCGCTGCTGCTGTCACCGGACGAACCGCCGCGACTGGATCCGGCCGAGGCAGGTACGCCGCTGGGCTGGGCGAGCCCGCGCCAGCAGTACGCATTCCGGTTGCCGCCCGGCAACACCGCCGTGCTGTATTCCGATGGGCTGGTAGAGAACCGCAAGCGAGGGCTGGACGCCGGGCTGGACGAGCTGGTGGCGGTCGCCGCACAGGCGCCGCCCGAGATCGCCCAGGATCCCGGGCAGCTGCTGAATTACCTCGTAGACCGGATGCTGGCCGGGTACGAGCAGGATGACGACGTGACGGTGCTCGTGCTGCACGTCCCGGCCGACGGCAGGCGAGCCAGCGGCCGCAGGCGTGCCGGTTCGGCGCGAAAGGGGAGGGTATGAGGAATGCGGGTACCATTCCCGGGGTTGTGCTGTCCAGCTTGGCGGGCTCGTTCCGGGCCGGGCTGTCCCCGGCGCCCGCTGCGCAACGGTACGACCTACACCGGCAGTGCGCCTAGTGTGGTGGGCGGGAGAGGACCTCGGGCATGAGGGGCGCTTCCGGCACGGCGTCCAGGCTTTCGGGCCGGTCGGTGTAGTCGGGCTCGCGCTGCCGAGTCCGAAGCTCAGCATGAGGGATGCCGGAGAGGTGGCTGTGTCGCCCGCGAGTGCGAACATCGCTGTGCCGGTCGGAGCGCGGCGGGCCGCCATCCAGCAAGGGAAGGGGTGACCGTTGTGGCAAGCGCTGCAGGCTCAGCGGCGCGGCGGCAGTCTCGGCCGCCGGCACGGAGCGCACGCGTACCGCAGCAGGCCCGTGGCGGTCAGGCCGACGGCAAGTCGCCGGCTGACCAGCCCATAGCCCTGGTACCGGGCGACGGCGCTGCGGATGCGGTGCCGGCCGCGCGGCGGCCGGCTGGCAGTCGTAGTCGCAAGCCCGTATCGAGGGCAGCCGAGACTTCCGGCACCGTCGGCGTAGCCAGCGCAGGTGCCGAGGAAGAGCGGCAAGGAGGATCCAGGCGCAGGCGGGCCGGTCCCGGCCCCGCTGGCGCCAAAGGCAGGCAGGGAAAGAAGGGCGCCAGTGAGCTTCCGGGCAGGGGAGAGCATCGTGACAGCGGGAGCATGGACGTGACGGCGGAGGCTGAGCTGACAGCAGAGGCCGACCTGGACCAGGACCGGGATCTCGGTGAGGCGGCAGGCCCGGTGGCCGATCCTGACCTTGCTGACGTAGCGGACATTGACGTCGACGACGCTGATCTCGCCGACGTTACCTTCCTGGACGTCGACGCCGAGCTCGAAGAGCTGGAGTCGCTGGACTCCGACGAGACCGACGAGGCAGATGCCGAGGACCAAGTCGCCGATACCGACCTTGCCGAGGCAGACAGCCTGGCCGGGGACACGACCGGCGAGCCGACAGTGCTCGCGGCCGCCAGCGGCACCGTCGCACCGCCGGCCGGCGCGAGTGCGGCCGAGGAATCCGAAGACGAGGCGTTTGTCTACGGCGACGATGACGAGGACCTGCCGGCTGCGCAGGTAGCGGTCGCCGGTGCCACGTCGGACCCGGTGAAGGACTATCTCAAGCAGATCGGCAAGGTTCCGCTGCTCAATGCCGAGCAGGAGGTGGAACTGGCCAAGCGGATCGAGGCTGGCCTGTTCGCCGAGGAGAAGATCGCCGATATGGGTCACTCGGTCCGGTCGGAGGTCCGGCTGGACCTGGAGTGGATCGCCGACGACGGCAAGCGGGCCAAGAACCACCTGCTGGAGGCGAACCTCCGGCTTGTGGTGTCGCTGGCCAAGCGGTATACCGGCCGCGGCATGCTGTTCCTCGACCTGATCCAGGAAGGGAACCTTGGCCTGATTCGCGCGGTGGAGAAGTTCGATTACACCAAGGGCTACAAGTTCTCCACGTATGCCACCTGGTGGATCCGCCAGGCCATCACCCGGGCGATGGCAGACCAGGCCAGGACCATCCGGATCCCGGTGCACATGGTCGAGGTGATCAACAAGCTTGCCCGGGTGCAGCGACAGATGCTGCAGGACCTGGGCCGGGAGCCGACTCCGGAGGAGCTCGCAGCCGAGCTGGACATGACCCCGGAAAAGGTCATCGAGGTGCAGAAGTACGGCCGGGAGCCGATCTCGCTGCATACGCCGCTCGGTGAGGACGGCGACAGCGAGTTTGGCGACCTGATCGAAGACTCCGAGGCGATCCAGCCCGGCGAGGCGGTCAGCTTCACGCTGCTGCAGGAGCAGCTGCACTCAGTGCTGGACACGCTGTCCGAGCGGGAGGCGGGCGTGGTCTCGATGCGGTTTGGCCTGACCGACGGTCAGCCCAAGACGCTGGACGAGATCGGCAAGGTCTACGGCGTGACCCGGGAGCGGATCCGGCAGATCGAGTCCAAGACCATGTCGAAGCTGCGGCACCCATCGCGATCCCAGGTGCTGCGCGACTACCTGGACTGAGTCCGCGAAGCGCACGTCAGACAGTAAACGCCCCCTGGCCGGCCTGGACCGGTCAGGGGGCGTTAACTGTAGAAATCAGGAAGAGGCGTCGTCGCCGGGCTTGGTCATCAGCCTGCCGGTCTCGTCCTGGATATCGACAGCGATCTTCGCGAGCGCCTCGGCATGCTTTCGGTTGTGGTGTGCGCAGAACAACAGCTCGCCCGAGCCGGGCAGCAACACTCGTACGTACGCAGGAGCCCCGCAACGGTCACACAAGTCAAGGGCGCTCAGCGGCCTCGTAGGGGCTATCGCTCCGGTCATAGGGCGCCTCCTCGCCTCTCGGGACGACGCTGACACGTGGCGAGGTCCGGGAGTCGCCCCCCAGGCCTGCCCGTCAGGATCCGGGGGTTACCCCCCGGCCCGCACCGTGCCGGCGACAGTCCGTCCAGCTTGTGATCTCTACGCATCACAACACCCGGGCCGGTCGTTTGTCATCCCCCCAGGGGCCTGAGTATGCCGAAGGCGAACATCCGGTATGCCGGGCCCCACGCTTGGCACGTTGTTTATCCTGATACATGCGGTTTATTCATTAGAGCGTTATATGTCACTCGGCGTGGTGGCGCGAAGCCCGGCCCGATCGCGGCTACCCTGCCTTCAGGCCCTCATCCGGAGGCCGCGGCCCGACCGCCGGCAGGTTTGGCCCGTCGGGCGCGCGGTACCTGGATGCCGGTGTGGCGGGCATGCAGGCGCGCCACGCTGGCACCCATGCCGCCGGGGCGGGCTGCCGCGACAGAGGTCTTGCCCAGGGAGCCGTTGTGACCGCCCTCAGCACCGAACCCGCCCGCCGCATGCCTACCAACGGCGGGCGCGGCGGGCGTACGACGACGGGCCGATCATCGGCCGCCGGGAGTGCGACCAGCTCGGGGCACCCGCCGGGCGCGGACGGCTATACGGCGCGTCACCTGACCGTCCTGGAGGGCCTCGACGCGGTCCGCAAGCGTCCTGGCATGTATGTCGGCTCGACCGATGGCCGCGGCCTCGCCCAGTGCCTGGGCGAGATCTTCGACAACGCCGTCGACGAAGCGCTCGCCGGGGCGTGCACCCAGATCGAGGTCATTCTGCACGTCGATGGCTCGGCCGAGGTACGGGACAACGGCCGTGGCATTCCGGTCGACAACGAGCCAAAGACGGGCCTGCCCGGCGTCGAGCTGATCATGACCCGGCTGCACGCGGGCGGCAAGTTTGGCGGCGGTTCGTATACCGCCTCCGGCGGCCTGCACGGGGTGGGGGCGTCGGTGGTGAACGCCCTGTCGGCACGCCTCGACGTCTGGGTCGAGAAGGCCGGCTACGAGTGGTCGATGAGCTTCCGCCGCGGCGTGCCCGGCGCTTTCGACGGGGACGGCCCTGGCGCGGCTTTCACGCCGCGATCCGGGTTGGTCAGGGGCCGGAAGGTGGCCAGGGCGGCAAGCGGCACCAGGATCCGGTTCTGGCCGGACCGGCAGATCTTCGTGCCAGGGGCCGACTGGCGATTCTCCTGGCTGGCCCAGCTGGCCCGGCAGACCGCCTACCTGGTGCCCGGACTCACCATCACGGTCACGGACGAGCGGCCCGCGCAAGCCAGCCCAGACGACACGGCGAGCGAGGATGCGGTCACGGCGGAGGACGGCCCGGCGGGCCGGTCGGCGGAGTTCCGGTTCGCCGGCGGGATCAGCGAGTTCTGCGCGCACCTGGCGTCGGGAGAGCCGGTCACCGACGTGCTGCGGATCACCGGCAGCGGCCAGTTCACCGAGACCGTGCCGGTGCTCGACGACGCTGGTCACCTGACGCCCACCGACGTCGAGCGCCAGCTTGACGTGGACGTGGCGCTGCGCTGGGGCACCGGGTACGACACGACCGTCCGGTCGTTCGTCAACGTGATCCCGACGGGCAAGGGCGGCACCCACGTCACTGGCTTCGAGCGCGCGATGGTCCGGACGCTGAACGAGCAGCTGAAAGCGGCCAGGCTGCTGAAGGCCGGCGAGGACCCGGTCGTCAAGGAGGACGTGCTCGAGGGGCTGACCGCCGTCATCTCCGTCCGGCTGCCCGAGCCGCAGTTCGAGGGCCAGACCAAGGAAGTGCTCGGCACGCCCGCGGCCTCGAAGATCGTCAGTCAGATCCTGGCCGCCGAGCTCGGCAGCTTCCTCGAGGGCCGGGTCCGGGGCAGCAAAGCGCAGGCACGGGCGGTGCTGGACAAGGTCAGTGCCGCCGCGAAGACCCGGATCGCCGCCCGCGAGCACCGGGAAAACCAGCGGCGCAAGTCGGCGCTGGCAACGTCGGCGCTGCCGGCCAAGCTGGTCGACTGCCGGTCAGCAGATGACCGGAGCGAGCTGTTCATCGTGGAGGGCGACTCCGCGCTCGGCACGGCGAAGAACGCCAGGGACTCCGAGTTCCAGGCGCTGCTGCCGATCCGCGGCAAGATCCTCAACGTGCAGAAGGCGTCGCTGTCCGACATGCTCAAGAACGCCGAGTGCGCCGCGATCATCCAGGTGATCGGCGCCGGCTCGGGGAACGCATTCGACCTGGACTCAGCCCGTTACCAGCGGGTGATCTTCATGGCCGACGCCGACGTGGACGGCGCGCACATCCGTACCCTGCTGCTGACGCTCTTCTATCGGTACATGCGGCCGATAGTGGAGGCAGGCCGGGTATTCGCCGCGGTTCCGCCGCTTCACCGGATCGAGCTGACCAGCCCGCGCAAGGGGCAGGCGAAGTACATCTACACCTATAGCGACGCCGAGCTGAGCCGTACGCTGCTGGACCTCGAGCGCAAGAGTCAGCGGTTCAAGGAGCCACAGCGGTACAAGGGCCTGGGTGAGATGGACGCCCACCAGCTCGCGGAGACCACGATGGATCCCCGGCGGCGCGTGCTGCGCCGCATCAGGATCGAGGATGCCCACGCCGCAGAGGCCATCTTCGATCTCCTCATGGGCACGGAGGTCGGACCGCGCCGGGACTTCATCGCGGCCGGTGCCACCGAGCTCGACCCGGCCCGCATCGACACCTGAGCTGCTCGCCCCGCTGACGACGGCGCCGCGTGACCGAGTACGGT
>JBAUAR010000125.1:0-10246 GCA_049675875.1 Streptosporangiaceae bacterium | reverse complement strand
CACAGCGCCTCTATCGCCGGCGAATCGGCAGCGGGCCCTGCCCAGCCGAGCGCGCCGCCGTCGGCCTCCCCTTCGAGCGCCGGGCCATCGGCGTCCGGTCCGCCCGCCGGCACCGCGACCACGGTGCCGGGTGCGCCGAACTGCCCGATGTTCCCTGCTGACAATGTATGGAATACCAACATCTCCGAGCTGCCAGTGGACTCGCAGAGCGCTGCCTGGATGCAGAGCATGGATTCGTCGTCGACGTACCTGCACCCGGACTTCGGGCCCAATGACGGCGGCTATCCGTACGGCATCCCGTTCACGGTCGTGACGAGCTCGCAGCCGCTGGTGCAGGTCACGTTCCAGTACGCCAGCGAGAGCGATCCCGGCGGCTATCCCTTCGGGCCCGATACGCCCATCGAAGGCGGGCCGAGCGCTAGCGGCGACAAACACGCGATCATGGTCGACTCCTCGGCCTGCACGCTGTACGAGCTATATGACGCCCAGTACAGTGCGAGCGGCTCGACCGCGGGCTCGGGCGCGATCTGGCAGCTGACATCTAACGCGCTCCGCCCGGCCGGATGGACGTCGGCGGACGCGGCCGGACTGCCGATCCTGCCGGGTCTGCTTGACTACGCTCAGGTCGAGTCCGCCGTGGCGAGCGGCCGGCCGATCACCCACGCGATCCGGTTCACCGCGGACGCGACGGCGGCGGCGTATCTGTGGCCTGCGAGGCACGAGGCAGGGTCAGGCTCGATGTCGACGCTGCCGCCGATGGGTGCCAGGTTCCGTCTCAAGGCCAGCTTCGACGTCGCCGCGTTCTGTCCTCCTTCGCAGCCTTACTGCGCCGATGCCCAGGCCGTGCTCACCGAGATGCAGGACTACGGCCTGATCCTCGCCGACAACGGCAGTAACTGGTACTTCCAGGGCAGCGCATACCCGCAGTGGCCGGACGACCTCGTATCCCTGCTGAAGCAGATTCCAGCCAGCGCCTTCGAGGCGGTGGACGAGTCATGCCTGATGGTCAGCAGCAACTCGGGAGAGGCGCAGGGCAAGCCTGGCTGTCCCATCGGCTGACCCGAGAGCAGCTTCGGCCGGCAGCTGGGATGTTCTCCGCCTGTCAGGCGCGGACAAGACGCCGGGAGGCGACATGACAGTTCCGGCGATCGAGCCACACGAGACCGGCATGCTCGACACCGGTGACGGCAACCTCGTCTACTGGGAGGTTTGCGGAAACCCCCTCGGTCTGCCCGCTGTCATCGTGCACGGCGGCCCGGGGTCGGGGTGCTCAATCGGCAACCGGAGGGCTCTCGATCCGGAGCGCTATCGGATCGTGCTGTTCGACCAGCGCAACTGCGGCCGCAGCAGCCCGCATGCGAGCGATCCAGCAGTCGACATGAGCCTCAACACAACCGACCACCTGATCCGCGACATGGAGCAGTTGCGGGAGCACCTGGGCCTGCCGGCGTGGCTGCTGTTCGGCGGGTCCTGGGGCGTGACGCTATCGCTCGCGTATGCGGAGCGGTACCCGTGCCGGGTCAGCGGCATGATCCTCGTCGGCATTACATCGTGCCGTCGGCTTGAGCTTGACTGGCTGTACCGAGGTGCCGGACGGATCTTCCCTGAGGCGTGGGCGCGGTTCCGCGATTTCGCTGGCGCCCGGCAGCACCGGCTGCCGACAGAGAGCGAGCCACCCGTCGAGGAATTGCTGGCTGCCTACGCGCGGCTCATGGAGAATTCCGACCTGGGTGTCCGGACCCAGGCCGCGGCCGAGTGGCTGGCGTGGGAGGACATGGTGATCTCCGTGGAACACAACGGAAAGCCTGGTCAGTACACCAACCGGCCGGACGACGCCAAGCTCGCGTTCGTCCGGATCTGCGCGCATTACTTCGCCAACGACGGCTTCGTGGAAGACGGCGCTCTCATTCGAGACGCGGGCAAGCTGGCCGGCATTCCGGGCGTCCTCATTCATGGGCGCTCTGATCTCGGCAGCCCGGCTATCACCGCGTGGGAACTCGCTTGTGCCTGGCCCGGCACCGAGCTCGTCATGATCGAAGACTCCGGGCACACGGGCAGTGCAGGGATGCGAGAAGCTCTGCAGGCGGCAGGCGCCAAACTGGCCGACCAGCTCGCCGCACGGACGTGACCCGCCGAAGTGGCAGGCTGTTGCACCCGGTCATCAACGTGACTGGCTGGCCTGCTCGAAGTCGGCCAGAACTGCTGCGACCGAGTGCCAGCCGATATCGGCCAGCACACGGTTGTCCGCCGAGTAGGCGGCGGCCCTCAACCCGAGTTGCAACGCCCAGCCGCGGCCCCGGGACCAGGTTGCATCATCAACTGTCAGGGCATTGCGAAAGGACTCGCGAGCATCGGCCGGCAGATACGTCCAGGGGACCATCAGGTCGCATGCCGGGTCGCCGACTCCTAGCAGGCCAAAGTCGATGACGGCGCTGAGCTGACCCCGATCCACCAGCAAATTTGCCGGATGAAGATCACCATGCAGCCACGCCCGCGGTCCGGTCCAGGGCGGCGCTGCTACAGGCGCGTCCCAGACCGCCATCGCCAGCCGGAGATCGAGGCTGTCTGGCAAGGCCGCGGCAGCTGCTCGGGAGACTCGATCACGGCCACAGCGGAAACTGCGCCGCTATGAGTCGACGAACGAGCGGAGCATCGATCCGAACCTCGGCTGCGGGCCTCATGCGAGAAGGCGTCACTTCACGTGTCCCGGCGCTCGATGCTGAGCAGACCCGCATCAACGTTCGGCGAGGAACGCGGCAAGCGCGGTGGCGAGCTCGTGCGCCGCGAACGCGCTCCCGTGATCGCCGGGCACGCGGACGAACCGGGCAGCGGGCAGAAGCGCGGCCAGCTTGTCGGCATCAGAGCGCTCATCTTCATCGCCGATCGCGACAAGCGTCGGGATGGTGATCTGGCGCAGGGCATCCTCAGGCGTCGGAACGAGCGAATTCAGCACGTTCAACAGCGCCCCGGGGTCAGTGCCGACATTCGCGATCCAGTGCGCGAGCGGCGCGTCGGGCGATTCGGGCTCGATCGCAACCCCGGCGGCGAGCGCAGTGAGCACTCGGTAATTCAGCCCGCCGCCCTGCGGACCGCTGACCTTTGCCAGCCCCTGCCCGGCCACGATCGCGCGGCCCGGCTTGGCGCCTCGCACGAGCATGCGCACCACGATCCGCGCACCAAGCGAGTAGCCGCCAAGGTCGTACTCGCCGTCATTGAGCCCGAGATGATCGACGAGTGCAAGTCCGTCGTCGGCTAATACGTCCGGGGGATAGGCGGCGGGATCTTCCGGATTCGCACTGTGCCCGTGTCCGCGGAAGTCCGGAGCGATCACGCGATGTCCCTGCTGGGCAAGCGCCCGGGCCGGGCCGTGGTCCAGCATGTGCGAGCCAGAGCCGGTGAACCCGTGCAGCAGGATCAGCGGTCGCCCGATCCCAGTTTCGCGGCACGCCAGTACTACGCCATCGCGGCCGGCGAATCGGTAATCGGCCATATCGTGTTCGATCCTAGTAACAGGCCGCGGTCCCGCCTCTTCGGACCGCCCCGTCGTCGCTCGCTGTTGCGGGTCCTGCGGCGCCGCGTTGCGCGTCGCAGCCGGAGAGTCCGCGCCGGGCGGCCGTCATCGTTACGCGGACTCGGGTGCTCCAAGGCTGGCCAGCACAGCGGCCCTTGACGCAGGCCGCAGTGCGTAGACCAGAGTGAACATGGCCTCGCGCAGGAGACGCTGCGCGTGGTCGGCGACGAGCAGCGACCGGCTGCCCTCGCTGGTCATGAGCGCCGCGGCCGCGCGGATGGCGAACTGTCCGGCAGCGGCCCGTGCCTTGGCGGTTCCGGGGCCAAGCTCATCGAGTTCTGCCCGCAGGCTGTCCAGCTCACTGTCCAGCGACGTCCTGCCAAGCAGCCGACAGCAGCGGGCCGCGACACCGAGTGCCAGCGCAGCATGCAACCGCAGAACCTGCGGCGCAGCGCCCCCGCCGGCAGGGTGTTGTCCCGTGACGCGATCGGCGGTGACGAGTAGCTTGCTGAAGGTAGCCCGAACGGTGGCGGTCGCGTTCAGAGCCGCCAGCGCAACCCTCTCGGTTTGCAGCGATGGACCTTCGGTGGCATCGACGATGAGCCAGATAACTTGGTCACCAGGACCCCTGGCCGCGACGTGGATCACATCGATCCGCCCCCATCCGGAGACGAACGGAGACACCCCGTCCAGCAGCCAGCCCTGCCCAACAGGCTGCACATGCAGCGTCGGCTTTGGCAGCGCGCCGCCAAGGCCGACGCCGGCCCGGATCTCGCCTGCGGCGAGCGGCCTCAGCCACTTCGATCGCGCGTCCGTGTCGCCGCCCGAGGCCAGTGCATGCACGAGCCCCAGGTGCTGCGCCCAGATGAACGCGGTTGTCAGGCAGCCGCTTGCCAGCGCCTCCTGGACGGCGCAGACCCTACGGAAGTCGCTCTCCATGCCAACGCCGTACAGCCCGGCGCTAGCCAGCGTGTCCAGCAGCTCGCGCGGCACGACGTCGCTGGCATCGGTAGCTAGCGCGGCGGGGAACAGCACTTCATCGGCGATGCGCTGAGCCACCGCGACCATATCCACCGAGCCATCGTAGGCGTCTGTTCTGCGGATCAGACTGACCGGCGCTGGATCAGCCACACGGTGGCAGCGATCAGGACTGCCGACAGCGCCAGCAGCCAGCCGCCCTCGATCAGCTGGAAATGTCCGTATCTGCTCGGCGGCTGGTAAGACCACCATTGCGTGAAACCGTGACGGATCATCCAGTCAGCGGACGCGCTGGGGTTCGGCGAATTTTGCGCGCTGAGCGGCACCAGGTTGCTGGCCGTCGCCGGGCTTACCAGCTGGCCTCCCGGGCCGGTGGTCCAGCTGCTCAGCACCCAGGAACTGGACAGCCGGGCCGGATACATGTGCGGCGCGCCGCCGCTCATACGCAGCGGCGCCTCGTAGTAGTACGGCCGGAAGAATATCGCCGTAGCCAGGGCCAGCGCTGCCCAGGCGGCCAGGGCTGCGGCCAGGGCCGGGACGGTGCGCCGGATCGTGACCCCGGCGAAGGCGCCGATCGCGAAGGCCGCCAGGGTCCAGCCGGCATTCACGACGCCGTGCAGCGGGAACTGGATCGGCACGACCACGCTCACCTGGCCCTCCGCGACGAAGGGCCGCAAATACCAGGAGAACAGCGCGCCGACCGCCCCTATAGCAGCGGTCAGTGTGATCGCTGGCAGCGCCAGCTGGGCGAGCGCCCAGCGTAGCCGCCCGCAACCCTGGGTCCAGGCGAACCGGAACGTCCCGGTCGCTAGTTCGCGGGAGAGCAGCGGCGCACCGGCGAACACCCCGAGCAACGCCGGCAGGGTCAGCAGCAGCGCGGAGATTACCGGAGGATCGCCGATGTCGTGGATCTTCGAAACCGCGTAGTTCTCGTAATAGTTGATGTTGAAGGCGGACGCCAGGTTCTGGCAGCGTGCCGACGACGCCGGGTGACAGCTGCTGACGGCCCCGTAGGCACTGTGGATTCGCAGCCCCATGATCAGCAGATACAGGCTAAGCGCGGCCAGCAGGATTGCCGCGGTGGTCAGGGCGGCCCGGTGCTGTCGCCAGACCACCCAGGTCAGTCTCGGCCAGGGCACTGCCCGGCGCCGTACGGCCGCGGGTCCCTGGCCCGTCAGCGTGGTCATGCTTGCACCTCCGACTTGTGATGCGTGTCCACGGGGGCGGGCCCCGGCAGCGCGGCGGCGCCCGGTTCGCGCAGGTAGGCGAGGACGAGCTCTTCCAGGGTTACCGGGTGGGCCTCCCAGCCGGGCGGCGCCGGATCGGGCGGCGTGGTGGTCCTCACCAGCAGGTGCGCCTGCGCGCCGGCCCGGCGGCATTGCACTACGCACATCCGTTCGGCGCACTTGTCGGTCTCGCTCGCCGGACCGGTCAGAGTCTGATGGCTAGCCAGCAAGTCATCGACCTCGCCGGCCACCTGCACCTGGCCTGCCGACAGCATCACCAGGTAGTCGGCGATCCGTTCAAGCTCGGCCAGCACGTGGCTGGACATCACCACGGACACGCCGTCTTCGGCCACCGCCGCCATCAGAGATGCCATGAAGTCGTGCCGGGCTAGCGGATCCAGCATGGCCAGCGGCTCATCAAGCACAAGCAGGCCAGGCCGCCGGGCCAGGGATATGGTCAGCGCGAGCTGGGCCTGCTGGCCGCCGGACAGCTCGCCGACTCTCTTGGTCAGCGGGATACCGAGTTCGGTTAGCCGTACTCGCGCCCGGCTGGCGTCCCAGCACTGGTTCAGGTTGCGGGCTACGTGCAGCATGTCGGCGACGCTCAGGTTCCGATAAAGAGGCGCATCCTGTGCCACGAACGCAATCTGGTCCAGCGCGATCGGCGATCCGGCAGGCTCGCCGCCGAGGACCGTGACGGCGCCGGCGGTTGGCCTGTTCAACCCGACCGCCAGGCTCATCAGCGTGGTCTTGCCCGCGCCATTCGGCCCGACCAGCGCGACTACATGCCCCCCGGGGATCGCCAGCGTGCAGCCACGCAGCGCCCAGGTCCGGCCATAGCGCTTAGCGAGCCCGCTGGTCTCGATCACATTCATGCGACACCTGCCGTTCCCGCGGAGGCCTCTCCGCTCCGGCGGTCAGCCGGGGGGGCACGGAAATCCCGCAGCGCGGTGGTGAACAAGGCCACGACGCCGTCTTCGTCCAGGCCCGCTGCATCGGCGGTGCTCAGCCAGCTGAGCAGCGTCCGGCGCAGCCTCCCTAGTTCGGGCAGCGGCACCTGGCTGAGCGCGCTTTGAATAAACGTGCCCTGACCGGGCCGACCCGTCGCCAGGCCCCGCTGCTCAAGCTCCCGGTAGGCCTTCAGTACGGTGTTCGGGTTGATGGCCAGCGCGGCTACCGTGCCCTTCACCGTCGGGAGCTGGTCACCCGGCTTCAGGTAGCCGAGCCGCAGCGCATGCTCGACCTGCTGCACCAGCTGCCGGTACGTCGGCATTCCTGACCCAGAATCAAGCCGGAACTCGATGGGCGAGCCGCCGCCGGAACCGCTGCTCCCGGCCTGACCCTCAGACCGGGCGGCGGCCTCCTCAACACCAGCGCCCGAAGCCGCTTCAGACCCTTTATCTATAGTCATAGATAAAGGGTATTATCGCTTGTGCGGGCGGGTCAACATCAGCGGGTCAACATCAGCGGGGTCGCACCCGGTTCGTGATGCGGCCACGGTGGCGCGCGAGCCGCTCTCTCGTCTCTCTCGTCGGGCGACGGTCAGGCGTCCTCGAAGAACCTTCTGGCTGCTGCTGCGACGACGTCTGGTTTGCCGCCTGGGTTAGTTTTGCTGGGATCGCCAGAGCCGCCGTGGTCGAGGTTGGCGAGCTCGCGGCGGGTGATATTGGGCAGAACCTCCACTAGAGCATCAAAGCCCGGCCGGAGCCATGAGAGGCCTTTGCTCCCGCTGAGCAGGAGCACTTCGGCCGTGACATTGGCGAAGCTGGCGGCCTTCCCCGTCATCTCGGCCAGCAGCAGTCCGGTGTAGTGCAACGTCGGCGCCAGTTCGCGCATGGTCGGCTCGCCCGGAACCGCCTTCTTGTCCTGGCTTCTCATCATCGCCTTGGTGGCGGCTACGAGCAGGCCGCGCGGGAACCAAGCGGGCGGCCCGAGGCGGAGGCCGGCCATGCTGGTAACAAGGGCAGCGGCGACTTTCCCTTCCGCCATCTCGCGGTCATACCGGGGAAGCCACGACGTGTAATCGGTGCCCTCGAGGATCAGGGCCGGCTCGTAGACAACGACCGTGCGGATAGCAGGTAGCGCGCCAGCAGCCGCCAGTACTATCAGGCCGCCCTCGCTCACACCGAAGACCCGACTCGAGCCGGTCTGGTCGAGCACCGCGGCTAGATCCTCCACTTCAGTACGAATGCCATAGTTATCTGGGTACGGGCCACTTGCGCCACGTCCGCGCCGATCGGGCAAGTGCACCGTGAAGCACTCGGCCAGGGCTGTTGCCATGCCCATGTGGCTGTGCGCCGACTCCATGGCGCCGTGCAGCAGGACCACACCAGGGCCACTGCCTAGGGTCCGGTAGCTGATCTTCGTGCCATCGGCTGAGGTGGCAAAGTTGTCGTTGTATGTCATGTGCTAATAGTAGCGTGGCTACTAGTCTCACGCCAACTATTTTCTGCCGGAAGCCCAGAGATCAAGGCCGACGACCTCAGCAGGGCATGTCAGTCCGGCCACAACTCGTATGTCGGCTGCATTCGCTAAGACAGGACAGCGGTGTCCCGTCTCACTGAATCTGGCGGGCGGGCTTGAGCGCGATGCCTCGCCCGCCCGTCGAAGCTGACGCGGTCGACGACGGACTAGAGCCCGGCATGGCCTGACTACCGCTGGCCATGGTGATGGCCACACGACTATTCAGGGCGTGGCAGTCCCGTGCACTGAAATGGCTTCCTTCCGGAAGGCGCGGTCGGCCATTGCAGTTACGAAGGGACGGACCGGCCGCGGGATGTCTGATTCCACGGCAGCGCTTCGCTCGGGCGGCGCCCAATAGCGGATCGTGCCGAGCACCAGCATCCTTTTGTCCTTTGGGAGGGCGCCCATGGCTCGCTCGCCGATCTGGTCCCATTCGGACTGGCTGATAGCTTGCGCGGCAACCGGCAGAATTTCTCGTTCCTCGGCACCCAGATGCTCCTCGAGCAGCGCGAGCTCCGAGTCGCAGGTGTCGGCCACGGCGTCGCGATGCGCGCTGTTGGGGTCGGTAGCCCAGCTGACCACCTGGCCGTTGAGTGTCTCGCTCACCTGATGAATCCGCGCGTGCTGGCTCTCCATCGCGTCGATGATGTGCTCCACCTCTGCGTGAACTCGCTCCTGGAGTCGCGGCCACAGAAGTTCGTCCTCGGCCATGTGGTGATCCGTCAGCGCTTCCAGCAGGAACTGCAGATGCCCTGCAACAATCCTCGCGCGACGCACGTCTCCATCCGAGACATTGCGCACCATCCCAGGCGCGCGGCGGAACTCGCCGCGAAAGATACTGTGCGGGACTTGCATGTCACCCGTGTCAGTGAGAACTCCGCCGGAATTAAGCGGGTTACCACCCATACCCGGCTCCCGAGCCTGCTCATTCATCATCAAACCCCCCTGCCTGCGTGCCATCGCGTGACGCGCCTGACCACTTTCACGGTAACGAGACGGCCGCTCCGCCTGCCAAGGCGCCCTCTAGCCGGCAACTGCCGTGCACGTCGGGCCTGGGCGGATAGCGGATACGGAGGCGGGGGACCGGCACTGCCTCGATGGCCTGGCAGCCGCCCGGCCTGGCCGACCCCGAGTCGAAGCCGGGTCAGGCTGAGGTTCCCTGCGCGTTGGCCCGCTACCTCAGAGATCGTGGCCGGCTGGCACGCTGCGGCACCGTCGCGAGCGAATTAGCAGAGCCCGTCGGGACCCAGAGCGGGACCGCAAGGCACCAGTCCTGGCGCCGGAATGACGGACAACACGCCTGGGGCCCGGGTGGCGTCGGCGCCATCCGGGCCCCAGGCTGGCCGTTCCGGTCGTCAAGCCCCCGGCTGGCCGCTCCGGGCAGCGGCCTCGGCGCTGCGCGGCTCGAGGGCCCTGGCCGGCAGCCGGGACGCGCGCACTGAAAGGGTGACCGTGCGCACCAGGATCATCGCGATGGCCATGAAAATCATCCCGTCGGCGAGGGCGGCGACGCTGACCTGGTGCGCGATGCCCCAGCTCACCAGCGGGGCGGTGAACCAGTGCACGGAGCCGTACGAGAAGGCCGCGCGGGCGCCGATGATGGCGGTCCAGAAGATCGCGTACGGCAGCCCGGCCCGGCTGACCGGCTGGCCGGTCGCCGGGCTCCGGTAGACGGCCATCAGGGCGCTGGCGGCCAGCCCGCACAACAGGCCGGCGGCGACGCCCGCGATCTCCACCGCCAGGGCCATCCCGTGGGTGGCCGGCCAGTCGACAAAGAACGGGATGATCACCGCAGCGGCGATCACGGGACGCAACAGCCGTATCTTGCCGACCTTGCGCGCGGGGCCGAGGTCGGTGGCCAGCACGGTGGCGAGCACGACGCCGTTGACGATCATTGCTTCGGTCAGTTCGGAAAGCATCTCGCGCTCCTTCGAGTGGGTTTCGTTAACGACTCCACATTCGCCAATTGCGCTGGTGAGCGCGTCAGAGCATGGGCTGGTCCCCGGCATGAGAATGACGGGCGCGGCCTAGTACCAGGCGGTACCAGGCCGCGCCCCGGCGGGTCAGC
>JBAUAR010000124.1:0-11294 GCA_049675875.1 Streptosporangiaceae bacterium | reverse complement strand
GCCCGTCGCCGCCCGAGGCGACGGAGTCGGCAAAGGTCTGCCGCCACCGCTGCGGAGAATTGAAGTCGGCTGCAGCGGCTCGGTACTCTGCGGCCAGCTCCGACCACCGCTTGCGGAGCTGCCGGTGCAGTACGAGGCTGCGCAGACCGAGCGTCCGGAACTGCCGCCGGTCCCGCCGGAGCCAGGCTGCGCTCGTGCCCTCGGCGGAGGACACGAGCGCGCTGTCGAGTTTCGCCAGCACCCACCAGGACGCGTCCTGGTAGGGCAGCGCCAGCTGCGGCCGCTGCACGGCACCTGGCCGCGGTGCCCGGAACTGGCGCAGCGTGCCACGTGCAGCTGTAGTCAGCAGGTTGACCTTGCTGGTCGGGCTCGTGTTGTGCTTGAGCGAGTCCGGTGCCCTGCGCCGGGGCGGCGGGAAGCTCTCTAGGTCAGCCTCGAACTGGGCATCTGTGTACTGCGCGCGAAGCTTCCTGAGCTCCGCGAGCTTTGTTGGCAGGTCCCGATGCAAGTGGCCGGGCCCGGTGAGGACGTCCTCGACGGCCAGCTGCTGCAGCACTGCCGTGGAATAGTGCATGGAGAGCAGCGACTGCAACTGGCGTTCGCGACTCTCGCTGATCAGCGCGCCACCGCCCTTGTGGGGCGAGTGCAGGAGTGCGGATACGAGCCGGTTGCGGAGGTGGTAGTAGGCCTGCCAGTCCCTGGAGTCGTCCTTGTCGTCCCAGGGCACCTGCCAGGAGCCGACGCCCGGCAATGACACCGTCGGGATGCCACGGTCCTTGGCCCGCACGCCGTATTCGGCGTCATCCCACTTGATGAACATCGGCGGGATCAGGCCGATCTCGGTGATGACGGTGGTCGGGATGAGGCACATCCAGGTGCCGTTGTAGTCGCCGTCAGCGCGGCGGTGCAGCCAGGGCGTGTTCACGAGGTTCCGGCGGCCGAAGTCGTGCCGAGGTTTGGTGTTCGGCGCTGGCCCCCACCACCAGGTCCATGACTCGATCGACTCGGCGTAGGCATGCAGCAGCGACCGGTCGTAGAGGCTGAACATGTGGCCGCCGACAATCGTCGGCTTGCGCGCCAGGTCCGCGAACGTGGCGGCGCGCAGGATGCCTTCCGGCTCCAGCTTCACGTCGTCGTCCATCAGGAGCACGTAGGAAGCCCGGCCGGCCCTAACCGTCTCGTCCATCGCTCGGGCGAAGCCACCGGAGCCGCCGAGGTTCCCCTGCTCGATGACCTCCACCCGGTCGCCGAGCTTCTTGGTCGCTTCGGCGAAGGTGGGGCGCTGGATCACCTTGTCGCTGCCCTGGTCGATGACGTAGATCCGGTCGATAACGTCGTGGATCTCCGTCGCCTCGCCGAGCGTGCGCAGCTGCTCCAGCATGAAGTCAGGCTGGTTGAAGGTGGTGATGCCGAGACTCACCCGGCCGGCTACCGCGCGCTCGGCGAGACCGAGCCAGTCGGCCTCGATCAGGGTCGTGCCGCGCGGCCCGGCCACGATGTCGAACCAGTACCAGCCGCCGTCGATGAACGGGGCGAGCGGCAGTGTGCGCTGGACTGTGGTGGGCTCGTCCGACTCGACGCTGATCGTCTCGACCGGGTGGCTGAAGCCCCTGGCTGTCGACCGGTACAAAATGATCCTGGCCTCGCCGGCGAGCCGGATGTGCAGCGTGACCGACGTCACCGTGGTCCAGCGCCGCCAGTAGCTGGCTGGGAATGCGTTGAAGTACGTAGCGAAGGAAACGCGCCGGCCCGGGCTGATCACCGCGCTCCGGCGCGCACCAGCTTCCTCGACCAGGTAGGCAGGCACGTCGGTGCCAAAGGCAATGCTGGTCTGCGTATCGCCGACCGTGCTGCTGGCTACCTGTGCCGCTACCGCCGTGGCCTTACTGCCGGTCTGCGCCTCCATGGCCAGCTCTGACGCAAGCTCACCGGCGCCCCGGTCCGGATTGGTCTCGACGTAGAGCGGGACGACGTCGAGGTCGTCGCCCGGAAACACGACGCGCTGCAGGACCCGGAGAGTCTGCTGGACGCCGGGCCCGGTCACTGAGCGGCCTCCGGCCGGTCCAGTGGCTCGCCGTCCGCGAAGTGCGGGCGCAGCCGGTTGTCGTACATGCCAAGCGCAGAGGCTATCGCCATGTGCATGTCCAGGTACTGATAGGTGCCGAGGCGGCCGCCGAACAGCACGCCTGACTCGCGGTCCGCCAGCTCCCGGTAAACACGCACGCGCTCCCGGTCGGCCGCTGTGTTGATGGGGTAGTAGGGCTCGTCGCCGCGCACGGCGAAGCGTGAGTACTCGCGCATGATGACCGTGGAGTCCGCCGGGTACCAGTTGCGCTCGGGATGGAAGTGCCGGAACTCGTGGATACGGGTGTACGGCACGTCTTCGTCGGCGTAGTTCATCACCGGCGTGCCCTGGAAATCGGCGGTCGGCAGCACCTCGAGCTCGAAGTCGAGGGTACGCCAGCCAAGATCGCCGGCCCCGTAGTCGAAGTAGGCATCCAGCGGGCCGGTGTAGACGACTGGGACCTGTCCGGCCAGCTCGGAGCGCAGGTCCGCGAACTCGGTGTTCACCCGCACCTCGATCCGGGAATGGTCGGCCATGCGTTCCAGCCAGGCAGTGTAGCCGTCGACCGGAAGGCCCTCGAAGGTGTCGCTGAAGTACCGGTTGTCGTAGGTGTACCTGACTGGCAGCCGGGTGATTATCTCCGGCGGCAGGTCGGCGGGATCGGTCTGCCACTGCTTGGCGGTGTAGCCGCGGATGAACGCCTCGTATAGCGGTCGGCCGATCAGCGAGATGGCCTTCTGCTCGAGGGTGGCCGCGGTGCCCGGCGGCACCTCGGCCGCCTGCCCGGCGATCAGCGCCCTGGCCTCGTCGGGTGACATGACGGCGCCGAAGTACTCGCAGATGGTGCCGAGGTTGATGGGCAGCGGGTAAACGCGGCCCTTGTACACCGAGAACACGCGGTGCTGGTAGCCGGTGAACGCCGTGAACCTGTTGACGTACTGCCAGACCCTGGCGTTCGAGGTATGGAACAGGTGCGCGCCGTACCGGTGCACCTCGATGCCGGTTTGCGGCTCTGCCTCGCTATAGGCGTTGCCGCCGAGGTGCGCGCGGCGCTCGAGCACCAGCACGCGCAGGCCGAGGTCGGCGGCGCAGCGCTCGGCGACGGTCAGGCCGAAGAAGCCGGACCCGACGACGACGAGGTCGGCGTTCACGGCTTCAGCCGATCGGCCGGCTCGGGCAGACCCTGCTGGCTCCGACTCCGATCCGAGTCCGGTAGCTCCGTTGCCAGCAGATCTGCCGACTGCAACGGCTCCGGATAGGTCGGGCTCGATGGGCCTGCGGCTGGCTGTTCGTGGGCCGGCGGGCCGGCCGGCGGCTTGCTGGTGCGGCGGGACAGCGTTTGCACCAGCAGCTGGTACGCCGCGCGGCGCAGCCGCCACGGGACGAGCCGGTAACTACCGCGGACGACGACGTTTCGCACGTAGCCAGCGGGCGAGATGAACCCGCTTCGCAGGAACTCGCGCTGTAGTCGCAGTTCCGAGCGCAGCAGGCCGGTGCCACCCCGCCGTTTGAAGGCAGTAGCGCCGACCCGGTAGAAGACCAGCGGCTCTGCCACGTTGATGGCACGCGCTCCGGCCAGCAGCATGCGGCTGAAAAGCGCGTAGTCCTCCATCAGCGGCAGGTCACCGTAGCCGCCCGCGGCCATGACCGCTTGCCGCCGGTAGATCACCGTGGGGTGATTGAAAGGATCATGCAACCGCGCATACCGGGCAATATGCATCGGATCAGTCGGCGGCACGCGCCGTCCGACTATCTGATCGGTGTCGGTAACAAATTCCAGCAGGCCGGCCCCGACGATGTCGGCATTCGCCATCAGCGGCAGCTGGATCTCGAAGCGGTGCGGCATCGCTACGTCGTCGGCGTCCATCCGCGCGACGATGTCGTACCTGCTGGCGGCGAGGCCCTGGTCCAGGGCCGGGCCGAGCCCAGCGTTGCGCTCCAGGGGGACCAGTGTCACGGGGACCCGGCTGGTCGCCACGACCTCATCCAGGCAGTCGGCAAGCTCGTCGCGCACCGGCCCGTCCCTGACGATGACAACCTGGTCAGGACGGACGGTCTGGTCGTCCACCGCACTCAGCAGCGCCCGCCGCAGATATTCGGGCCGGTCGCCGTCATACACCGAGATGAGCAGCGAGAACGGCTCACGCACCGAGGGGAACCTCCAACCGCCGCGCCCTGAACTCGGTACCGCGCGGTATTTGCCCTAGTAGGTCTGCCGCGCAGTGCTGCGCACGAGCCAAGCACCGGCCGCCGGCGCAGCCCAGTGTAGTGCACCGTCGCGCGCTTCCCGGCTCTGCGGCCCGCAGCCGAGAGGCGGCGTCGCCCGGCTCACGGCGGCGTGGCACGCTAGCCATTTCTGCACCAGCCTGGCCCAGCAGCGCCGCGGAGTGGCTAATGTCGAGGCAAAAGTCGCGCGCGGTGTCTGGCGGTCCGGCCTGCTGCGACCGGGAAGCTAGCCCGTTAGGGAGCCGGATTGTGAGCGCCGTCACAGACCAGGGTCTGCCCGCTGACGTGCCCGCGAAAGCCGGGACGCGCACCGCGGCAGCCCGGCAGCGGCCCAAGATCATCTTGCACATCGGCGAGCCCAAGACCGGCACGACCTTCCTGCAGCAGGTGATCTGGCGCAATCGCGCCGAGTTGTCGGCCCAGGGCGTCGTGCTACCCGGACATCACCCTCAAGATCACTTCCGCGCCACTCAGGACCTGCACGGCGTCCCGATGAACAAGAGCGATCCGACTGGCAACTGGAAGGGCGAGTGGGAGATCCTCGCTAGCCAGGCAAAGCTCGCGCCGAGAGTGGCCGTTATCTCGCACGAGCTGTTCTCAGCTGCCGACGAGCAGGAAGTCAAGCGCGCCGTGACGTCGCTGCTGCCAGCCGAGACCCACGTCGTGCTGACCGTGCGGGACATCGCCACGCTGCTGCCGGCCGAGTGGCAGGAAACTGTCAAGCACCGCAATGCCCGGCGCTTCGAGGATTGGCTGAGCGACGTCATCGACCGCGAGTCGGTGGCTGCCGATCGGCGCCAGTACGGCTTCTGGCGCGTGCACGACACACTGAAGATCCTCGCGCTCTGGTCTTCCCACGTGCCGCCGGAGCGGGTGCACGTGATCACTGCCGCGCCGCGCAACTCGGACCCGGGATTGCTCTGGCGGCGGTTCGCCGGCCTGCTCGAGGTGGACCCAGCCGTCGTGGACCTTAGCCGGGCCCGGGCCAACGCCTCTCTCGGCCTGCCGGAGGTCGAGTTCCTGCGGCGCATGAACGAGGCGCTGTCTGCCGAGATCCCTGACTGGTACTACATGTGGCGGGTGAAGGAAGGGGTGGCCCACGAGGCCATGGCCGCGCGCCCGGCCGGCGAGCGCCTGACCCTGCCTGCCAACCGGCTCGACTGGGCCCGGGAGCACGCTGACGGCCTTATCGCCGGATTGAAAGACTCCGGCTACGACCTCGTCGGCGAGCTCGAGGAGCTGCGGCCGGCCGCGGAGAGCAAGGCATCCGCGAGCCCCAGTGAGCAGCCGGCCGAGCTGGTGCTGGACGCGGCGGTCCAGGCCGCGGCTGCCCTGCTGTTGAACGAGTACTGGGAGGAGTTTCCCGCCGCAGCGCCCGAGCCGGACTTGATCACCCGGAGCATCTTCGCCGACCGAGTCGCCCTGCGTATCGCGGCCTCGCCCTGGCTCAAGCGGGGCGTGCGCGAGGTCAGCAGCCGCTCCTCGCTGGTGCGGCGGCTGCGCATCCTCGTGTGGCGCGCGCTTGAGCGGCCTGGCTCGCGGGCCAGGTAGCGATGGCGGCCAGCCTGGACCGTTCCCGGCCCGTCGATGACTGACGAGCTAGCCGCTCCCGGCCGCGATAGCCAGCCTGCCTGGTCGCCGAAGGCGCCGCGGGTGTTCGCGGTCATCGTCACCTACAACAGGCGCGAGTTGCTGCTCGAGTCGCTGGCCGCGGTGCAGGCTCAGCAGCGCAAGCCGGACACGGTTATCGTCGTCGACAACGCTTCGGCGGACGGGACGGCGGACGCCGTCCGCGCCGGCTTTCCCGCCGTGTGGCTCGCCGAGCTAGGCGCGAACTACGGCGGCGCCGGCGGGTTCGCTTACGGCATGGCGCAGGCCCTCGGCGACGGCGCGGACCTGATCTGGGCCATGGACGACGACACCATTCCGGAACCTGGCGCGCTCGCGGCTTTGCTCGCAGCCCGGCAGGCCTACCCCGGTCGGGCCCCGGCCATCGTCGCGAGCGCGGTGCTGTGGACCGACGGTCGGCCGCATCCGATGAACACCCCCCGGCCGCGCCCCCTGACCGCCGCGGCCGAGCGGGCGGCAGCCGCGGCGTGCGGGTGCGTTCCGATCCGATCGGCTTCCTTTGTTTCGGTGCTGTTCGATGCGACCGTGTGCCACCGGCGGGGGCTGCCGCGAGCCGACTTCTTCCTGTGGAACGACGACTTCGAGTTCACCACCCGGCTGCTGCGGGGAAATGTCGGCCTGCTCTGCCCGGCTAGCGTCGTGGTGCACAAGACCCGGACGTTCGGTGGTACGACCGTCGAGCCCGGCGAGCGGTTCTTCTACGAGGTCCGCAACAAGATCTGGACGCTGCGGGCCAACTCGCTCGGGCCGGCCGAGCGGATGCTCTACACCGGCGCGACGCTGCGCCGATGGGTGCGCACGTACCTCGCGGCGGCCGACCGGCGCGGGCTGCGGGCATGCTTCATCCGCGGCCTCGTCGCCGGGGTCCGCACGCGCCCGCGCCCCAACGAGCAAGTGCTGCCGGGTTTTGGCCAGGGCGCGGCCATGCCGCGACCCGCCCGCTAGCCCGCCTTCTCGCCGCCGTCCGCCGGGCCAGGCCAGCAAGCGGACAAGTCAAACCTGGTCAGGCGGCCTGTTACGTGCGAATGTGGAACCGAGTCCCCCGCCCAGGTGGTAGCTGGAGGGTCAATTATGGGCAGGGATGTCCCGTCCATCCACGTTACTCAACAGGATCGCCGCGCGTATCGCGAGAAGGTTCGCCGGTGTCTCGACGTACTGGCCCGGATGCTCCTCGAGTCCAGGTTCGACACCGAGCCACGGCAGTTGGGTGTGGAGATGGAACTCAACCTGGTCGACGCCCACGGGCTGCCGGCAATGACGAACACCGCGGTGCTCGCGGCGATCGCCGATCCCATGTGGGCCAGTGAGCTCGGCCAGTTCAACCTGGAGATCAACGTCCCGCCGCGGCCGCTCTCTGGTGAGGCATTCGGCGCCCTCGAGGACGACGTGCGCGGCAAGCTCGCGCACGCATCGAGCCGGGCGCTGGCGACCGGCACCCGGCTGGTCATGATCGGCATCCTGCCGACGCTGCGCCAGGGTGACGTGACCGGCGACTCGATGTCGGCCAACCCGCGCTTCCGGCTGCTGAACGAGCAGATGATCGCCGCCCGCGGCGAAGACATGCGGATCTGCATCGACGGTCCGGAGCGACTGCTCACCCACGTCGACACGATCATGCCGGAGGCGGCCTGCACGAGCGTCCAGTTCCACCTGCAGGTGAGCCCGGAGGCGTTCAGCAGCTACTGGAACGCGGCCCAGGCGCTCGCGGGCGTCCAGGTCGCGCTGGCCGCGAACTCGCCGTTCCTGTTCGGCCGCGAGCTCTGGCAGGAAACCAGAATCCCGTTGTTCGAGCAGGTCACCGACACCAGGCCGGAGGAGCTCCAGCAGCAGGGCGTGCGGCCCCGGGTGTGGTTCGGCGAGCGGTGGATCGGCTCGGTCTTCGACCTGTTCGAGGAAAACCTGCGCTACTTTCCTGCCCTGCTGCCACTGAGGGAGGACGAGGATCCGGCCGCGGCGCTGGCTAATGGCGAGGCGCCCACGCTCGCCGAGCTGACCTTGCACAACGGCACGGTCTACCGGTGGAATCGGCCGGTGTACGCGGTGCATGACGGTCGGCCGCACCTGCGGATCGAGAACCGCGTCCTGCCCGCCGGTCCCACGGTCGCTGACGTGGCCGCTAACGCGGCCTTCTACTGCGGTCTCGTCCGCGCGCTGGCCGAGGCCGAGCGGCCGGTGTGGACCCAGATGTCGTTCAAGGCCGCGGCCGACAACCTCGTCGAGGGCTCGCGGCATGGCATCGGCGCGCGGGTGTACTGGCCCGGCAACGGCGACGCGCCGGTCACCGAGGTCACGCTGCGAAGGCTGCTGCCGCTCGCCTGGGACGGACTGGCCCGGTGGGGAGTGAAGACGGACGACGCCGACCGGCTGCTCGGCATCATCGAGCAGCGCTGCCTCACCGGCCGCACCGGCGCTACCTGGCAGACCCAGACGGTGCACCGGCTGGAACGCAAGCTCAGCCGCGAGGAGTCGCTGCGCCGGATGACCGAGGGCTACATCGAGCGGATGGCCACCAACGAGCCTGTGCACACCTGGTCGGCGCTGTAGGACCAGTCGCCTGCCAGCTCAGCGACGGATCTGTCCCCTTTGTCCGGTCATATGTCGCGCACCGTAGCTTCACAGCTCCGCTAGGTGGGCATATCAGCCAGGCAACGGCCGGACGCTCGTACGGGGGGTGGCACGATGACGAACAGGCCGACCGGCAGTCCAGGCCAGCAGCCTGGGGCGGCGGGGCTGCCTACGGCGCAACCCCGCGTGGCCCAGCCGGCCGGGGTACAGCCGCCGTCGAACGGCCGGAGATCGCCGGCCGGGCTGATCGATCAGGCGATGGCGCGCCGGTACGTCGCAGAGCTGATCGGCACGGGCCTGCTGGTGTTCTTCGGGGCGGGCGCGGCGACGGTCAACTTCGGGTTCAGCGCCTTTGGCAGCAGCGTCGCTGCGGGCATCCTGCTCACCGGGCTGGTCTTCGGGCTTGTCCTGCTCGGCCTGGTCGCGGTCATCGGCCCGATATCGAGTTGCCACGTCAACCCCGCTGTCAGCCTCGGCGCGTTCCTGACGAAGCGGATCCGGCTGGTCGACCTGATCGGCTACTGGATCGCTCAGCTTGCGGGCGGACTGCTGGGAGCGCTGCTGCTGCTCTGGGTGATGCACAGCTCGCCGCTCTACTCCCTCTCCAAGATCGGCCTCGGCGCTAACGGCTATGGCCGGCTCTCGCTCTTGCACGCCTCCGGTGGCGGTGCGTTCCTGATCGAAGTCGTCCTCACCGCCGTGTTCGTGCTGGTGGTCCTCGCCGCCACGCGGAAACAGGCCAGTGCGCCCGTCGCCGGCGTCGTCGTGGGCCTCACGCTGGCCCTGGTCAACATCGCTGGCATCCCGATCGACGGCGCGTCCGTCAACCCCGCGCGCAGCTTCGGCCCTGCGGTCATCGTGGGCGGGCAGGCGCTGAGCCAGCTCTGGCTGTTCCTCGTCGCGCCGCTCGTCGGCGCTGTCTTTGGCGTGGCCGTCTACCTGCTGTTCCACCGGCGCGGCGATGACGTGGTTCGGGCGAGCGACACCAGACTTCCGGGCGGGCTGGAGGCGACAGCGTCGCCCGCCGCTGGCGCGGACGAGGCGGGCGGTACAGCCGCCGGCCACGCTCAGCCCGGACCGGACGGGCCGGCCGAATCGGCTGATCCGCCGGACGACACCCGCTAGCGCCCGCGGTCCGCCGCGGTCGTAGCCGCTGGCGGGGGCGTGCCGATATCGTGAGCCGGGATGACTGATCTCGGCGGCGCGGCTGCGCCGGCACCGGCTGCGGGTCCGCAGCTGCAGGTCAGCAGCGCGGCTGGGCGGTGGGTGTTGCTCGGCACTGTGCTCGGCTCCAGCATGGCGCTGCTGGACTCGACCGTCGTCAATGTCGCACTCCCCACCATCGGCCGGCACCTCAACGCCTCGCTAGCTGGTCTGCAGTGGACCGTCACCGGATACACCCTCAGCCTGGCCGGGCTGATCCTGCTGGGCGGCTCGCTCGGTGACCGGGCTGGTCGGCGCCGGGTCTTTCTCATCGGCGTCGTGTGGTTCGCGCTCGCCTCGGCGCTGTGCGGAGCGGCGCCCACCATCGGCGTGCTCATCGGCGCGCGGGTGCTGCAGGGCGTGGGCGGCGCCCTGCTCACGCCGGGCTCGCTGGCGATCATTCAGGCGAGCTTTGCGCCGGGCCAGCGGGCCAGGGCGGTCGGTGCCTGGTCGGGGCTGGGCGGCGTAGCGGCCGCGGTCGGACCGCTGGTTGGCGGCTGGCTGGTGCAGTCGGCGGGCTGGCGCTGGGTGTTCCTGCTGAATCTGCCGCTGGCCGCGGTGGTCATCGCGGTATCCGTCCGGCACGTGCCGGAGACCAGGGACCCGACCGCCCATGGCGGCTTCGACGTGACGGGCGCCGGCCTCGCGGCTCTCGCGCTGGCCGGGATCACCTACGCGCTGATCGAGGCGACCGGGTCGGCCTCGACGATCGCCGTCGTCCTGGCTGCCGTTATCGGCGTTGCCGCCGCGGTTGGCTTTGTCGCAATCGAGCGCCGCCGCACGCGGACGCCCGATCCGACGCCGCCGATGCTGCCGCTCGACGTCTTTGCCTCCCGGCAATTCAGCACGATCAATGTGATCACCTTCCTGGTCTACGGCGCGTTCGGCGGGCTGCTGTTCCTGCTGGTGCTCCAGCTCCAGGTGGTGGCGGGGTTCTCGCCGCTGGCGGCGGGCGCGGCGCTATTGCCAGTGACGGTTTTCATGCTGGCGCTGTCCGCGCGGGCCGGCAGCCTGGCGCAGCGTGTCGGGCCGCGCTGGCTGATGACCGGTGGCATCACCGGCCTCGCGATCGGTATGGCCCTGATGACCCGGATCGGCGTGCATGCGAGCTATGTGGCCGACGTGCTGCCCGCGGTGATCGTCTACGGCCTCGGCTTGTGCTTCACCGTCGCACCGCTAACCGCGACGGTGCTGGCCAGCGCGGACGTCCGGCACGCGGGCGTGGCCAGCGGAGTCAACAACGCCGTGGCCAGGGCCGCCGGCCTGCTGGCAGTCGCCGCCCTGCCCGCAGCGGTAGGCCTGACGAGCGCCAGTTATCACGAGCCGGCGGCCTTCTCCCGGAGCTTCGATCGTGCCGCGATTGCGTGCGCGCTGCTGCTGCTGCTCGCGGCGGCACTGACCGCCGCGCTTGTCGACAACAACGTGTTGCGGTCCTCCTCGCCCCCGGAGGCGAGCCGGACCTGCACGATCGCTGCGCCGCAGCTGCAGCCGACCCCGCCCCGCTAGCCGCGTTGCTGGCCGTCGGGCCGGTCCGGGGGATCGTCGTGCCGGTCCGGGGGAGCGTCGGGCCGGTCCGGCGGAGCGTCGGGCCGGTCCGGCGGAGCGT
>JBAUAR010000123.1:0-14144 GCA_049675875.1 Streptosporangiaceae bacterium | reverse complement strand
CCCTGCTCGGCGAAGAGCCTCAGCGCAAGCTCACGCAGCCGCGACCGGGTGTCGCGGCCGCGATCGTGCTCGTCGCCGCCAGCGTTGTGTGTCATGGCCTCGCCCGCCTGTGCTCCCGCCTTCGAATTAACCTACTTGACGGCCGGTTAGTAACCAGCTTAGCCTGTTGTCAGGCAGGATGCTAGCCGGGCGGCAGGTAAGTTGGAAGCACCATCGGCGCCGGCTCACCCACGGTACTGCGAACGAGGAGCTCATCCCCATGTCAGAGGGCGCGGCGGCGGCGGCCACCCCGAGCGAGGCGCCTACCGGACCGCGGCGCGAGATTCTGATCGTGCTGCCGGGCCTGCTGCTAGCCATCATCATCGCGATGCTGGACCAGCTTGTGGTCTCGACCGCGCTGCCGCGGATCGTCGGAGACCTGCATGGGGTCAACCATCTAGCCTGGGTCGTCACCGCCTACATCCTGGCCGCGACGGTGACCACGCTGCTGTACGGCAAGCTCGGCGACCAGTACGGCCGCAAGCGCTGGCTGATGATCGCCATCGTGCTCTTCCTGATCGGATCGGCCCTCTCCGGCCTCTCGCACACCATGGACCAGCTCATCGCGTTCCGCGCGATCCAGGGCCTGGGCGCGGGCGGGCTGATGGTCGGCGCGATCGCCACCATCGGTGATCTCGTCTCGCCGCGCGAGCGCGGTCAGTACATGGGCTACATGATGGCCGCGATGACGCTGGCGATGATCGCCGGGCCGCTGGTCGGCGGCGGTATCACGGACGCCTGGGGCTGGCGCTGGATCTTCTACATCAACATGCCGATCGGCGCGGCCGCGCTCGTGTACCTGTACTTCACCCTGCACCTGCCGCGCAAGCGCATCCAGCACAAGATCGACTACGGCGGGGTGGTCGTCACCGCCATCGGGGCGACCTCGATTGTGCTGCTGACCACGTGGGGCGGCTCGCAGTATGGCTGGACCTCGTGGCCGATCCTGGTCCTCGGCGCCCTCGTCCTGGTGACGTTCGCGGCCTTCTTCATCGTCGAGTCCAGAGCGGCCGAGCCGATCCTGCCGCTGCACGTGTTCAAGGTCAGGAACTTCTCGCTGGCGTCGGGCATGAGCTTCCTGCTCGGCCTGGCCATGCTCGGCGCTCTGACGTTCCTGCCGCTCTACCAGCAGACAGTGCAGCATCTGTCGCCTACCGGCAGCGGACTGGCGCTGATCCCGATGATGCTGGGTGCGACGACCACGTCGCTCATCTCCGGCCAGTTCACCAGCAAGACCGGGCGGTACAAGGTCCTGCCGGTGATCGGTGCCGTCATCATGACCGTCGGCCTGTACCTGCTGACGCATCTCGGCCAGAACACCAGCACGCTGAAGTCGGCCGGGTATTTCGTCATCTTCGGCCTCGGCATGGGCTTCCTGATGCAGATCACATCCCTGATCGTGCAGAACAGCGTGCCGCAGAGCGACATGGGCGTCGCCAGCAGCTCCCGCGCGTTCTTCCAGCAGATCGGCGGCTCGATCGGCGTCTCGCTGTTCGGCGCGATCTTCATCAAGAAGCTCAACGAGACGATGGCAGCCAGGCTGCCCGGGGCGCACCTGTCGGCAAGCAACGGGCAGTTCGACCCGGCGACGATCAACAGCCTGCCGACGCATATCCGCGACGCGGCGTTCTACGCCATCAGCCATGCGGTCGACGCGGTCTTCTGGTGGGCTATCCCGGCAACGGTTCTCGTGCTGGTGCTGGCGGTGTCCGTCAAGGAGATCCCGCTGCGCGGCCGGACGCAGCCGGCGGTCCCGCAGCCGACCGCGGGGCGGACCGAGCCTGCCGATATGGGCGCCGTCTAGCCACCGCGCCTTCTAACCACCGAGCTGGCTAAGAACCGGGCCGGCTAAGAACCGGGGCCAGGGCGGCCGCGCGGCCGCCTGCGAGCTCCTCGCAGGTCGCGGCCTTGCTGATCTAACTGCCGCCGTAGGGCACTGACTCGAGGATCTCGACCGTCGTGGAGCGCCCGTTCGGCAGCGTGTAGGTGGCGGTCTCGCCCACCTTCTTGCCGTTGATCGCACTGCCGAGTGGTGACTTCGGTGAGTACACGTCGATGGGTGAACCCACCTCTTCCCGCGAGGCCAGCAGGAAGGTCACCTCGTCTCCGTCGCGCTCGAATCTGACGGTGACGGTCATCCCCGGCCCGACCACCCCCGTGGTGCGGGGTGGCTCGCCGACGCGGGCGTTCTCCAGAATATGGGTGAGCTGGCGGATACGGGCCTCCTGCATGCCCTGCTGATCCTTGGCGGCGTGGTAGCCGCCGTTCTCCTTCAGATCGCCCTCTTCCCTGGCCGCCTCGATCTTCTGCGCGATCTCAATCCTGCCCGGGCCAGCCAGGTGCTCGAGCTCGGCCTTGAGCCGGTCGTACGCCTCCTGAGTTAGCCAGGAATAGGTGTCGTCGCGCGTCTCGGTCACGGGTACTCCTAGGTGGGTGCGGAATTTACTGGTCCGCCGGGCCTCGGGCTCATAGGTAATCCTTCGAGGCTAACAAGGCTCCGCAAGTACGTCGTACCTGTCAATGGGGCACGGTAAACAAGTTAGGACGAGACCGGGCAAAATACACGCCGAGATGCGGAGCCAGCGGCCGCGCCGCAACGGCAGGCCGCCACGGCAGTCGAGCCCGATCCCGCCGTGACAGCAAACCGCTCGCCCATCTGCCACTGGCGAGCCCGATCCGGGCATAGGGTCAGTTTTCGCATCCCGTTATGCGAACCGGAGGTCGAGATGGGCAATCATCCGGTGCTTGGTTACGTGGTCTGGGCGGTGCTGATTGGTGCCGTCTTTGCCTGGGAGGGGCTCGCCCTCAGCGGCATCAGCGGGACCGTGCCCACGCTGAGCGCCACCTTCCGAGCGATCATGCGCTATCCGCCAGGGCGATGGGCGCTGTTCGCGCTGTGGCTGTGGCTCGGCTGGCACGTCTTCATCCGTGGCTGGCACTTCCTGCTGCGCGGCTGACCGCCGACATGTCCTCGCATCTCATCCGATCGGATCTGATCCCGATCGTGTCCGGCTACGTGATCCTCATGGGGGTACTGGCAGCCGGGCTGTGGAGCGCGCGGCGGCGGGAACGGGCCGGCCGGCCCCTTACCCGCTACACCGGCCGAAAGGATCACGGCTGGCCGGCCTTCAGCTGGCACGTGCTGGCCGACGCACTCGGCGGCTACCTGCTGCTCGCTGCCGTCGTGCTGCTGTACTACTACCTCGTCGCCCGGGTCGCCAGCAACTTCCTGGACAGCGCGTTCTCCGGCAGCGCGTTGCTGCTCGCCGTCGCCCTACCGCTGTTCCTCGCCTTCTCGTGGCTCAGCCTGCGGCGCGGGGACTTGCGGGCACGCCACAGCCACGGGCCTGGTCGAGCAGGGCCCGACCGAGCAGGGCCCGACCGGGCCGGGAACGGCCAGGACGGGAATGGCAAGGACGGGATCGGTCAGGACGGGAACGGACCGCCCGAGGCGTGACCGAGCGTGGCCCGGCGCTGACCGCGGGAATGGCCGGCCGGCCCGGCCGCGTTCTGTTAGCGGCTGGCGTCAGCGCGCCAGCGCCGGTCTGGCTGTCGGCACCGCGTCCTATCGTGGTAACCGAGCCGCTGGCCCGCCCCCGACGATCGCGCCGGCCGCGACTGCCCGGACTACACGGAGGTGACTCCCCGCGTGCTTGCCGTTCCTGATCGTGGCAACGCCGCGCCCGGCACCGAGCCGCTGCGACTCATGGCGGTGCACGCCCATCCGGACGACGAGTCCAGCAAGGGCGCAGCCACCATGGCGAGATACGCGCGCGAGGGCGTGGCCGTGCTGGTCTGCACGCTGACCGGCGGCGAGCGCGGGACCATCCTGAATCCCGCGATGGAGCAGCCTGGCATCAGGGAGAACCTCGCGGCGGTGCGCCGCGCCGAGATGGCTGCGGCGCGCGAGATCCTGGGCGTGCAGCAGCGGTTCCTCGGCTTCACCGACTCCGGGCTCCCCGAGGGCGACCCGCTGCCGCCGCTGCCCGACGGATGCTTCGCGCTGGAGCCGCTCGACCACGCGGCCGGGCGGCTGGTGCAAGCCGTCCGGGAGTTCCGGCCGCACGTGATCCTCACCTATGACGAGAACGGCGGTTACCCGCATCCCGACCACATCAAGTGCCACGAGGTTTCGGTCGAGGCGTTCGAGGCGGCGGCGGACCCGGACCGGTACCCGGACGCCGGCGAGCCGTGGCAGCCCCTCAAGCTGTACTACCACGCAGGTTTCCATCGTGACCGGATGCTGGCGCTGCACCAGGCGATGCTGGCTCGCGGGCTGGAGTCCCCCTTCGCCGAGCGGATCGAGGCCAGGGACTCGGCCAGCAAGTCGGGAACGCGCCGGCCGCTCGTGGTGACGACGCAGGTGCCATGCGCTGAGTACTTCCAGACCCGGGACCGGGCGCTGCTCGCGCACGCGACTCAGGTAGCTCCGGACGGCGGGTGGTTCGCCGTACCGGTGGAGGTCCAGCGTGCCGCCTGGCCGACCGAGGACTATCATCTGGCCAGGTCAGTGGTGGATGCCGAGCTGCCAGAGGACGACCTGTTCGCCGGCGTCAGGGAAAAGGTGAGCCTGTGATGCTACTCGCGGCGGACGCCGCGGCGAAGTCGCCGAGCGCCTGGGCGGAGCCAGGCACCCTGGGCTTCCTCGTGGTGTTCGGGATGGCGGTCATCCTGTACTTCGTCTTCCGGTCCATGTCCAGGCAGCTGCGCAAGGTTCGTGACGCGGCCGCCATGGAGCAGGACCAGCCCGGTCCGGGCCAGGACTCCGACGGCGGATCGCCACCGGGCGGGCTGCGCCCCGACTCAGGTAATCAGCGGCCGGGCGGCAGCGCGCCCGGCGCGCCGACGGACAACGACCAGGAGCAGCAGCAGTCGGAGCAGAACGCCGCCGTGCTGGACTCCTGGCGCTAACCTGCCAGTCACGCTCCGTCAGGCGAACTATCACTCGGTTGCCTCACCACGCAAGCACCGTCGCGTCGCGGCGTGTCGCGACGCTGCAGTTGCTAACTTCATGGTGATGGGTCCCTGGCTATCAGGGGAGTACGGGCCATGCTGGTGATTCACGGAGTCTGGGCTGACGGCGCGCTGCGCGTCTGGGCCGAGGATTCGGGCCAGCCGACCGCCGTGCCGTCCCGGCGGGGCCGTACCGTGGCGCCGCTTCGGCCGCATCCGTTCGCCGCGCCCGCCGGCCCGCTAGCAGACGTGCTGGCCGAGCGGCTGGACCTCAGTGACCCGGTCCGCAAGGCCACCGAAGATGAGCTGACGCTGTGGCTGCCGGGCACATCCGGCCGCCCGGCGGGCTCGCCGGACCTCACGGACCTGGCTGTCGGGAGCGCCCCAGCAGCCGATGCGGCCCTGGCGCCGTGGCAGATTCCGGTCCTCACCTTCGACGGAGGCGCCGCGCTTGCCCTGCTGCGAGTCGTCGGCCACGAAGATGCTCGGCTGCCCGACGGTGTCCTGGCCGGCAGCCTGCGCTACCTCGCCGCGCTGGCTGGGCTGGCGGCGGACCTCGCCGCCCGCGCACGCGTACTCCCAGGCCTGCATAGCGAGGACGACGGCCGCTACACGGCGCAGTGGCGGCCGGTACTCACCGGCGCCGACGCGCTGCGCGCCCGCGAACTGACCAGCGCGCTCCCGCCGCTGTGCCGCGCGACGAGCCCCGACGGCGAGCCGTCGGCCGCGATCGTGACTTCGGCGCTCGAGCAGCTGACCGACGCCGCGGTCCGGGAGAGGCTCGCCGGCGTGCCCGGCTTCGCGGTGCTGCGGACCAGCCCGGCTGCGTCACTGCCTGACCGCTGGGCCGCCGCGCTGACGGGCCCAGATGGCCGGCTGACCGTGACCAGCCGCGAGCGAGCCAGCGCGGCCCAGCTGGCCTTCGCGCTGTGGGCCTGGCAGGACGCAGCGCAGGAACCACCGGGGCCGGTCCGGACGTGCTTCCGGCTCATCGAGCCGGTGGCATCTCCGGATGATGCTGCGCTCGCCGGGCACACCGACGATCGCCATGGGCCGCGTCTCGCCGCCGGGCTTGACCAGCCAGAGCAGGCCGCCGAAGACGGCGGCTGGCGAGTCGAGCTGGCGCTCCAGTCGACCGACGACCCAAGCCTGCTGCTGCCCGCCGGCGACATCTGGTCCGGTGCCGCAGCCGAAGGCTGGGCGGCCGCGGGCATCGGTTACCCCGAGGATGACCTGCTGGCCGGTCTCGGCAAGGCGTCCAGGCTGTTCCCGGAGCTCGACGCGGCGCTGCAGGATCCGGCGCCGGAATCGGTGCCGCTCGATGGCCGCGGCGCACTGCGGTTCCTGAAGGAAACGGGCCCGCTGCTGGCCGGAGCCGGCTTCGGCGTGCTGCTGCCAGACTGGGTGCGCCGGTCCCGGCTCGGCCTCAGGCTCACGACGCGAGCCCGCAGTGCGCCCTCGTCCGGCTCGGTGACCGGGCCGGCGTTCGGTCTCGCCGACCTCGTCGACTTCCGGTACGACCTCGCGATCGGCGACCAGACGCTGGGCGCCGATGAGCTCGCCGAACTCGCGAGGCTCAAGGTGCCGCTCGTGCGGCTTCGCGGGCAGTGGGTCGAGCTGGACGAGCGACACCTGCGGGCCGCGCTGAAATTCCTGCAACGGGCCGGCGCTGGCACGATGCCGGCCCGTGACGCCGTGCTGGCGGCGCTCGGCCAGGACTCGGCGGAACTGCCGGTCACTGAGGTGGACGCCGACGGCTGGCTCGGCGATCTGCTGTCCGGACATGCCGACAGCCGACTGGAGCCGATGGAGACGCCGCCGTCGTTCCGTGGCGCGCTGCGGCCCTACCAGGAGCGGGGGCTCGCCTGGCTGTCGTTCCTCGGCAGGCTGGGCCTAGGCGCGGTGCTCGCCGATGACATGGGGCTCGGCAAGTCGCCGCAGACGCTGGCGCTGCTGGCGGCAGAGCGGGACGCCGGCCTGCCGACCGGGCCCACGCTGCTCGTGTGCCCCATGTCGCTGGTGGGTAACTGGCAGCGCGAGGCGGCTCGGTTCACCCCCGGCCTGTCGGTGCACGTGCACCACGGCGCCGATCGGCTGGCCGGCTCCGAACTAGCCGGGGCCGTCGCGGCCGCGGACCTGGTCATCACGACCTACGGCATCGCGGTGCGTGACCGCTACGTGCTGGCTCAGGTGCCGTGGTCGCGCCTGGTGTGCGACGAAGCGCAGAACATCAAGAATGCCAGCACCCGGCAGGCGCAAGCGGTGCGCGCCATTCCGGCGCCGTCGCGCATCGCGCTGACCGGGACTCCGGTGGAAAACAGGCTGACCGACCTCTGGTCGATCATGGCGTTCGCCTGTCCTGGCCTGCTCGGCCCGGCCGAGAAGTTCCGCCAGCAGTTCGCGATCCCGATCGAGCGCAACGGTGACGCCGAAGCCACCGACCGGCTCAGACAGCTGACGGGCCCGTTCATCCTGCGCCGGGTGAAGACCGACGCGAGCGTGATCGCCGACCTGCCAGCGAAGCTGGAGATGAAGGTCTGGTGCAACCTGACGCCGGAGCAGGCATCCCTGTACCAGGCAACCGTGGACGACATGATGGCGCGGATCGAGGCCGCCGAGCCTGGTATCGAGCGGCGCGGCCTCGTGCTGGCAACGATGGCCAAGCTGAAGCAGGTCTGCAACCACCCGGCGCACCTGCTAGGCGACGGCTCCCGGCTCGACGGCAGGTCGGGCAAACTCGCGCGGCTCGAGGAGATCTGCGAGGAGCTCACGCAGGCTGGCGACAAGGCGCTCTGCTTCACGCAGTACGCGGAGTTCGGCCGGATGCTGCAGCCGTACCTGGCCGCCCGGCTCGGCTGCACGGTCCACTTCCTGCACGGCGGCACGGCCAAGCAGCGCCGCGATGACATGGTGGCCGACTTCCAGGAGACCGCTGGGCCGGCCGTATTCCTGCTGTCGCTCAAGGCGGGCGGTACTGGGCTCAACCTGACGGCGGCCAGCCACGTGATCCACGTGGACCGGTGGTGGAACCCGGCCGTGGAAGACCAGGCGACCGACCGCGCCTTCCGCATCGGCCAGCGCCGCGACGTGCAAGTGCGCAAGTTCGTCTGCGTAGGCACCGTCGAAGAGCGCATCGATCAGCTGATTGAGGACAAGAAAGCGCTGGCCCAGGCCATCATCGGTACCGGCGAGAGCTGGCTGACCGAGCTGTCGGTCGCGGAACTGCGCCAGGTTGTCGAGCTGTCACCCGAGGCGGTGTCCCCATGAGCGGCTGGGACGGTGGTCAGTTCCCGCCGTCGCGGCCGCGCCGGGCGGCCGGCGGGATCAAGGCGCGGAGCAAGCGCGGCTCGATCGGCGAACAGTGGTGGTCGCGCCGGTTCATCGATGTGCTGGAGTCGCTCGGGCTCGCGAGCCGGCTGAGCAGGGGCCGCAGTTATGCCAGGTCCGGACAGGTGCTCACGCTCGACATCGGCACCGGGCACGTGACCGCGACGGTGCAGGGCTCGCGGGTCAAGCCGTACCGGGTGCGGCTGACGGTCGACCCGCTGACGACACGGCAGTGGCGAGTCGTGACGGACGTGCTTGCCGCCCGGGCCGTGTTCCGGGCCCGGCTGCTGGCGGGTGAGATGCCCGCCGAGATCGAGCAGGTCTTCGCCGACTGCGGGACCCCGCTGTTCCCGAGGTCGGCCAGGGACCTGGAGATGACGTGCTCCTGTCCGGACTGGGAGGTGCCGTGCAAGCACCTGGCAGCGGTCTGCTACGTGCTGGCCGAGGCGTTTGATGACGATCCGTTCGGCATGCTGGCCTGGCGCGGCAAGACCAGGAAGGACCTGCTGGCATCGCTGCGCCGACTCCGCGCTGACCGGGAGCCGGCCGTGCGCCGGCCGGTGATCGACGTGTCGGACCGGCCGCTCGGCGAGTGCCTTTCCGGCTTCTGGGCGTCGGCGCTCAGCCCGGCGCGGTTGCGGTCGCTGCCACCGGCCGGGGCCGCGCCGCCGGACTTGCTGCTGCGCAGCGTTGAGCCGCCGCTCCTCACCGTGGACGGACGAGATCTGGCGGCCGTGCTACGGCCCGCCTACCTGGCCATGACGGCGGGCGACGCGCCCGAACCGGACGCCGACTCGCAGTGAGGCGCTCACGCGGGTTCTGCCCGTCCAGTCCTGGTTGAATAGGGCAATGCGCATCAGGGACGCACATCGGGACGAACTGGCCCAGGTGGGCGAGCTGCGGCTCGCCGCCTACCGCGCTGACGGGTTCCTGTCGCCGGACTCAACGTATGCGCCGCGGCTGCGCGAGCTGGGCGCGGACGGCTCCGGGCCGGTGCTCGTGGCGGTGGACGGCCAGCCCGACCGGCTGATCGGCACCGTCATGCTGCAGCACTGGCCCCATGCGGGCCAGGTGGTCTCCGGGCCGGGTGAGGCCGAGATACGCGCGCTGGCCGTCAGTCCCGAGGCGCGCGGCAATGGCGTCGGCCGTGCCCTGCTGGCGGCGGTGATCGACCGCGCCGGGGGGCAGGGCATCCGTACCCTGGTGCTGCTGACGCAGCCGGAGATGCGGGCAGCGCATCACTTGTACGAGGAGGCCGGGTTCGGCCGGCTGCCGGATCGGGACTGGTCGCCGGAGCCCGGCACCACGTTGCTGGCCTACGGCATGGACCTGCTCGCCGGCGCATGACCGGCGAGCCCGCGCCGGGTCTGCGCCGCAACCGGAACTGGCAGCTCCTGCTTGGGCGATCCGGGTCCTGCGCAGCGCCGGGTCGGCTGCCGCCTTCCCCGTGGCTGACCAGGCCTCCTAGCCAGCCGCTAGGGTAGGCCAGGTCGAGGCAACCGGGGCAGCAAGGGTGAAGGGAGCGGGTGATGGCCATGGAGCTACCTGAGCTTCCGGCCGCAGCCGTGCCGGAGGGGGCTTGGCTGCTCGATGTCCGCGAGGACGACGAGTGGGCGGCTGGTCACGCGCCCAGGGCGACGCACATTCCGCTGGGTCAGCTCGGTGCCCGCACCGGTGAGCTGCCAGTCGATCAGCAGATCTACGTGATCTGCCGATCCGGTGTCCGCTCGGCGCGCGCCACCCAGGCACTCAACGGGGCTGGCTGGCAGGCCGTCAACGTGGCCGGGGGAATGCACGACTGGGCCGAGGCGGGCAAGCCGATGACGACCGACTCCGGCGCGGAGCCGTTCGTCGCCTGACAGACGCATGGCCGTTCTTCGCCGCCGGACGGGTTGTGCAAGGCTCGGTCCGGCACAGCGTCTCGAGCTGACGGAGGCCCGACGTGAAGTACGTGAACCTCGGCGGAACCGGTGTGCGGGTGTCCCGCATCTGCCTGGGCATGATGAGCTACGGCAACGACAGCGAGCGGGCGTGGGTGCTCGATGAGGAGGCGACGGAGCCGATCGTGAAGGCCGCGGTCGAGGGCGGCGTCACGTTTTTCGACACCGCCGACACCTACTCAGACGGCGCGAGCGAGGTCGCCACGGGCCGGCTACTACCCAAATTCCTGCGCCGCGAAGAGTACGTTGTCGCCACCAAGGTGTGCATGCCCATGGGCTCCGGCGAGAACGAGCGCGGGCTGTCGCGCAAGCACGTCCTGGCCGGCATCGACGCATCGCTGCGCCGGCTCGGCATGGACTACGTCGACCTCTACCAGATCCACCGGTGGGACTACGGCACGCCAATCGAGGAGACCATGGCGGCGCTGCACGACGTCGTGCGGGCGGGCAAGGCCCGCTATATCGGCGCGAGCAGCATGTGCGCCTGGCAGTTCGCCAAGGCGCAGCACAGCGCCGACGCGACTGGCGGGACGAGGTTCGTCTCGATGCAGAACCATTACAACCTTGTCTACCGCGAGGAAGAGCGGGAGATGATCCCGCAGTGCATCGACCAGCGGGTGGCCGTGATCCCGTGGAGTCCGCTTGCCCGCGGTCTGCTCGCCGGGACCCGGACCAGGGACGGCGAGCGGCGGACGGTGCGCTCCGGTACGGACCCGTTCGGTGAGTCGCTGTACCGGCAGCCGACCGACTTCGACGTCGTCGACCGGTGCGCGCAGGTTGCTGGTGAGCGCGGCGTTTCGTCGGCGCAGGTGGCCCTGGCCTGGCTGCTGCATCGGCCGGGTGTCACCGCGCCCATCGTGGGCGCCACGAGGCTCGGCCACCTCGAGGATGCGCTGGCCGCCGAGGAGCTGTCGCTCACTGCAGACGAGATGCGCCGCCTCGAGGAGCCGTACGTGCCGCACCCGGTGCTCGGCCACATCTGAGCTGGCCGCCGCGGCGCTTCGGCACTGCGACGGCAGGCGCTGCTGAGGCCTGCAACTGATCCCGCGGCGGCAGCGTCGCGCCGGAATTACCCTGGCACCGTAGGGAGCCGGCGACCAGGCTCGGCGGCGGGTGGCAGGAGATCGGCTGATGGCATTTCAAGGCTGGCCGGCTGAGGCGCTCGAGTTCTACGAGGGCCTCGCCGCGGACAACTCGAAGTCGTACTGGCTGGCGCACAAGGACATGTACGAGACGTGTGTGCTGACACCGATGCGCGAGCTGGTGGCAGAGCTCGAGCCGGAGCAAGGCGGATCCAGAATCTTCCGCCCGTACCGCGACGTCCGGTTCAGCAAGGACAAGTCCCCGTACAAGACCGAGATCGCCGCTGCCGTCGGCGACGGCTACGTCCGGCTGTCGGCAGCCGGTCTCGCGGCCGGAAGCGGCATGTACGAGATGACCGCCGATCAGCTCGACCGGTACCGCAGCGCGGTTGCCGCCGACACTACCGGCGGGGCGCTCGCAGAGATCATCGCGGTACTGCGCGCGCACGACGTCGTCGTGCAGGGCAGGGAGTCGCTCAAGAAGGCGCCCCGCGGCTACCCGGCTGACCACCCGCGAGTGGACCTGCTTCGGCAGAAGGGACTGTTCGCGTGGCGACAGTGGCCGGTCGAGCCGTGGCTCGGCACGCCGACAGCCCGAGCCGAGGTGGCCGGCTTCCTGGCCGCGGCCGGCCCGCTCAGGGAGTGGCTGGTGCGCAACGCGGGATAACCGGATTGCTCAGCGGGCCGTGGATGCCGGTCTGGTGCAGCTGGGACTGCACCAGACCGCCATCCATGCGAGAACTGCGCGGTTACTTCTCCGGCAATTCGGTCATGAGGTCCGCCGCGGTCTCCATCCCGGCGCGCCACACTGACCGTGCGATGATCTTGCGCGGATCCACCCGTCCGCGGTATCGGGCGGCGACCTGAGTGATCTCCTCGAGCAGCCCCTCAGACAGCGTGGTCGGCTCCAGGCCGAGTGCCAGGAACTGGTCGTTCCGGACGCTGAGCTCGTTCTCGTCGGCCTCGCGCCGGGGGTTCGGCAGGTAGGCGATCTCGGTGCCGGTCATGTCGCCGATCATCTTGGCGAGGTCCAGCACGCGGTGCGTCTCGGTGATCTGGTTGCGGACGAGTGGCTTCGAGCCCGCGGCCGGCGGGTTGTTCAGCGCGATCTCGATGCACCGGACGGTGTCGCGGATGTGGATGAACGCGCGCTTCTGGCCGCCAGTGCCGTGCACCGTGAGCGGGTGGCCGATCGCCGCCTGCATGAGGAACCGGTTGAGCACGGTGCCGTAGTCGCCGTCATAGTCGAACCTGTTGACCAGGCGCTCGTCCCGCACGGTCTGGTCGGTCTGCGTCCCCCACACAATGCCCTGGTGCAGGTCGGTGATGCGCAGCCGGTCATTGGATGCGTAGAACGAGAACAACAGCTGGTCAAGCGTCTTGGTCAGGTGGTAGACGGAGCCGGGATTGGCCGGGTGCAGGATCTCGCGCTCGAGCTCGCCCTCGGGCGTCGCAACCTTCACCGTCAGGTAGCCCTCGGGAATCGGGGCGCTGCCTGACCAGCCGTAGCCGTAGACGCCCATCGTGCCGAGGTGCACCAGCGAGGCGTCGACGCCGGTGCTGACCAGCGCAGTGAGCAGGTTGTGCGTGCCGCGGACGTTGTTGTCCACGGTGTAGCGCTTGGTCTTGTCGGTCCGCATCGAATACGGTGCGGCGCGCTGCTCGGCGAAATGCACAATGGCGTCCGGCCGGACGTCGAGCAGCACGGCAACGAGCCGGTCGTACTCGGCGGCCAGGTCCACGTTCACGAAGCCGATCTCACGACCGGACACCTGGCGCCAGGCGGCCAGCCGGTCATGGATCGAGCGGATCGGCGTGAGCGACTCGACCTCGAGCTCGACGTCGATCTTCCGGCGGCTCAGGTTGTCGGCGATCGTGATGTCGTGACCCTGATCGGACAGGTAGAGCGACGTGGGCCAGCCACAGAATCCGTCGCCGCCCAGAACCAGAACGCGCATAGCTGCTCCAAACGTGTGCTCTACCGGTCACTCGACGCCGCTGCTACCGTTCCGCGACCTCCGGTGGGGAGCCGGTGAGCGGGGCTTACCAGCGGGCCGCTGGCAGTGTACCGGTGTCTTGTGCAGTCATGGCTGAGCTCGCACCGCCGAGAGCGGCGCGATTGCCGCAGCTGCCAGATAACTCCGCTCATGACCATAACGTTCCCCCAGCATCGCTCGGCATGCGCGCGCCTGGCCAGCATCCCGGCCGATTGTCAGCTAATCCTCAGCCTCAACCCAGGGTCGAAAGCCGGCGGGCGGACGGCGGCCGGCCGCGGCGGGGGCAGGATAGGGCTATGGCAGAGCGGCTTCGTGGTGCGACCAGCCCGTACCTCCTGCAGCACGCGGACAACCCGGTCGACTGGTGGCAGTGGTCCGATGGGGCGTTCGCCGCCGCTGCCGAGCGCGACGTGCCAGTCCTGTTGTCGGTCGGCTACTCGGCATGTCACTGGTGTCACGTGATGGCGCACGAGTCGTTCGAGGACCAGCAGACTGCCGGGCTCATGAACGAGCACCTGGTCTCGATCAAGGTGGACCGCGAGGAACGCCCCGATGTCGACAGCGTGTACATGGCGGCCACTCAGGCGATGACCGGGCAGGGCGGCTGGCCGATGACGGTGTTCCTGACGCCGGGCCGGGACCCGTTCTTGTGCTTCACCTATGTCCCGCGCGCCCAGTTCCAGCGGCTGGTGCTCGGCGTCGCGCGGGCGTGGCGGGAGGACCGGGCCCGGGTCGCGGCTCAGGCCAGCCAGATCGCGGCCGCGCTCGCGAGCCAGGCTCGGACGCTGGCCGGAGCTGATCTGCTC
>JBAUAR010000122.1:0-9563 GCA_049675875.1 Streptosporangiaceae bacterium | reverse complement strand
CCGGGCGACTTCGGGTGACCAGTGCAGCGGGCGGGCCGGCGCAGCGGACAGCCAGTGCAGCGGGCAGCCAGGGCAGCGGGCAGCCAGGGCAGCGATGGCAGGTCCGGGCAGCCGGGCGCGCCCCGCCGCGTTGGCAGCTACGGCCTGGCGATGACCTGGAAGGTCTGCAGGCTGGGGTCGGCAGCGTAGGCGATCCGGCCACCGTCGGCAGCCACCTCGCGCAGCGCCTCGACGGCCGCGGCGGTGATGAGCTCACCGGGGGCCAGCACCGGCACACCGGGCGGGTACGGCGCGATGAGCTCCGCGCTGACCCGCCCGACCGCCGCGGCCGCTGGCACAGTCTCGTTGGGCGCGAAGAACGCCTCGCGCGGCGCCAGCACCGTCTCGGGTTCCACGGTCCAGGATGCCGCGGCCGCGGGCCGACGTGGCTCCCCGCGGTTCCGCTCGATCGCCGCGATCAGTACGTCGATGAACGCGGCGAGCTGCTCCTCATCGTCGGCCAGCACGGGGATCGGCACGATGGTGTCGCGATCGGCCATCTCGACCGGCATGCCCGCGGCGATCACGTCCGCCTCGACCCGGTTGCCGTGCGCACCCGCACCGGCGAGCAGCACCACCAGCTTGGTCGGCTCCACCCCCGGCCCGGCCAGCACGTCCACGCCGGGCACCGCGCACAGCCGCTCGCGCGCAGCGGCCACGGCCCGGATCAGCCGACCGCAGAGCCACTCACCGTCCGCGGCGAGCAGCGCCCTGGCCGCGTCGATGCTGGCCATGATCGACCCTGCCGGACTCGTCGTGTGCGTGGCCTCGAACGCCCGGTCGAGGCGTGCCTCGTCCAGCAGCTGCGTCCTCGCGAGCACGAGCGCCCCCTGCGTGTAGGCCGGCAGCGCCTTGTGCGCGCTGGTCACCATGGCGTCGGCCCCAGCCCCGATGGCATGCGGCGGCAGGTCGGGATGGAATCCGAGGTGCGCCGCCCACGCCGCGTCCACGATTAGCGGGACGCCTGCCTGGTGCGCGACCGTCGCGTGCCCGGCGAGGTCGCTGATCGTGCCGACATACGTCGGATCGCCGAGGAACACCCCGCACGCGGCCGGGTGCGCGGCCAGCGCATCGCGCACGGCCTCGACGGCAACGCCCGAGGGCAGCCCCGAGGCAGCATCGATTTCCGGCCGGACCCACACGGGTCGCAGCCCGGCGAGAACCAGCCCAAGGAGCAGCGACCGGTGCATCGTCCGGTTGATGATCACCTCCCGGCCCGGCTGTCCAACCGCCAGCGCAAGCGCCTGGTTACCGTGCGTTGAGCCCGCGACCGAGAACCGGCACCAGTCCGCACCCCACAGGGCCGCAGCTCGCCGCTCGCCGGCGACCCGGAGGCTGTCAGCGTGCTTGATCGTGTCGAGGCCGCCGTAAAACGGCGCGTCTCCGGCGACCACAGCCCCGACCAGGTCCTGTCGCTGCTTGTGACCCGGCACGGACATCGGCAGCAGGTCGCCAGCGTCGGCGCGGGCGGTGAACTCGAGCCACGCGTCGAGCATCGGCGCGTCCGCCCGCAGGCCGCGCGGGTCCCGGGGGTCACTGTGCAGTTCAGGCATCCGCCTAGTGTGCCGGACGCAGACGGCGCCCACGCCCCGCCCGGCAGCGGCGCCCGCCCCGCTAGCCTGCCAGCGGCTGATCAGCGCTGATGCGGAGGTTGGCGAACTCCGTCGCGACCCACGTCGTTGGCGGGCAGCCCGCCAGCAGGCCGAACTCCCGGTCCAGGTGCGCCTGATCGAAGTAACCGCAGGAGACGGCGAGCTCGGCCAGCCTGAGCCTCTCTCCTGCCACCGCTCGCCGCTGCAGGATGCGCTTAGCCAGGTCGAACCTGATCACCCGGGCCGCCGCCTTGGGCGCGAGCCCAGTCTCGGCCCGGAACCTCGCCCGCAGGTGCCGGTCGCTCCAGCCCGTCTCGGCGGCCAGCTCAGCGACCGGTGTCGTCCCGCCGGACTGCAGCAGCCGCCGCCACGCGTATCGCACCTCGCCGCTGATCCCCGCCCGCTCGTCAGCCAGCCGCACCCGGGACAGCAGCGTCCTGTCGAGGATGGCGAACCGCTCGTCCCACGTGGCGGCCACGTGCAGCCGCTCCCGGAGCTCGGTGGCGAATCCGCCGAGGACATCGTGGCCGTGCACGTCGAGGCCGGCCACTTCGACGGCGGGCACGCCGAGCAATGCCCGGCTGGCCAGTGGACTCAGCCCGAGCTGGATGCCAGACCACCGGCCCTCGTGCGTGATCAGCGCCGGCCTGGTGTGCAGCCCGCCGACCAGCGTGTCGAAACTGTCCGCCGGCTGGGATGGGTCCGGGTGCTCGGCGATCGTCAGCTTGTCGTCCAGCGTGAAGATGACGGTGAGCCCCGGTGAGGGCAGGCCGCGGTGTTGCGCCGGCGGGATCCCGACGTCCCGGAAACCGGCGTACCAGTGGACCAGGCCGCGGAGCATGGGCGAAGGTGCGCGCCACGCGTGGTCGCTGACGCCCGCCGGGTTCTGACCCGCCGCGTTGCCGCTCATTTACCCAGTGTCGCGCAGAATCCGCGCCCATCATCCCTGCGGCCCGCGCCGCCTCGCGAGCGGCGCCCGACAGCGCGCGACCGTCGTCAGCATTGACATACGGGAACGAGGTCGTGCGTCTACCCGGCCGCCCGCAGAGCTGACCAAGTCACCCGGTTCCCGCGCCGCAGTACAGTCGCTGCGTGCAGTTTGAGCCACGCCTGCGCCAGGGACTCCGCGACGGCAGCATCACGGTTGCGTTCCGCCGCTGGCGGCGCGTCCAGGTGGTGGCCGGCCATCAGTACCGCACCGGCACCGGTCTCGTGCTGGCCGAGTCGGTGGACACGATCACCCCGGCCGACATCACGCGCTCGCTCGCCAGGGATGCCGGGTTCGCCAGCGTCGAGGCGGCCGTCGCGGACCTGCGCGGCGATCCTGACCTGCCGCTGTACTGCGTCCGGTTCCGGCCGCTTGACGGTTCTGACCCGCGCGACGAGCTCGCCAGCGCGGCGGACCTGTCGGACGACGACCTGCGCGCCATCGGCAAGCGGCTAGCCCGGATGGACGCGGCGAGCAAGCGCGGGCCTTGGACCAGAGCTGTCCTCGAGCAGATCGCTGGCCAGCCAGCCGTGTCGTCAGCGCTGCTGGCCGCGGATCTTGACTGGGACCGGCCCGACTACAAGCTGCATGTGCGGCGGCTCAAGGAACTCGGCCTGACGATCAGCCTGGACGTCGGCTACCGGATCTCGCCCCGCGGCGCGGCGTACCTGGCGACTCGGCGCGAGTCGGGTAAGGGGCCGGGGCGCTAGTAGCCGGCCGCCGGATCCACCACGCCGAGCAGCGGCCACCCGGCCACGAACCTGGACACGTTGTCGGTGATCCGCCGCGCGAACGCGGGGTCCGACAGCTCGGCCGGGTCGGCCGTGTGCGGCGTGATGATGCACCGCTGCTGTGTCCAGAGCGGATGCCCGTCCGGCAGCGGCTCGGGGTCGGTGACATCCAGGGCGGCGCCGGCAATGCGCTCTGCCGCGAGCGCGGCTACTAGGGCGTCGGTGTCCACGTGCCGGCCGCGCGCCACGTTGACCAGCCAGGCATCCGGCCGCATCGCGGCAAGCTGCCCGGCGCCAATGATCTGCTCCGTATCCGGTGTGAGGGCTAGCGCGAGGAACACGACTTTGGCATCCGGTAGCGTCGCCGCGAGCCCGCCGGCCGACACGGTCCGCACGGCGCCCGGCATCGGCGCCGCGCTTCGCCGCACGACCGTGGCCCTGACCCGAAAGGGCGCGAGCAGCCCCAGCAGGCTAGCGGTGATTCCGCCGCCGCCGAGGATGGTGACTGGCTCCTCGAACAGGGAGTCGCCACCGGGTTTCCCCCACGATCGCGCCGCGATGCGCACCGGCAGCTCGCGCAGGCCAGCGAGCGCCAGCGCGAGCGCGTGCTCGGCGACCTGCTCGGCGTACACGCCTTTGGCTGATGTCCAGACGCGGTCGGGGTCAAGCAGTCCGGCTGCCGCCGTTCGCTCGATGCCAGCCGATGACAACTGGACCCAGCGCGCGGCGGTCGCAGCAAGCGCGGTCCGCAGCCCGGCCGTATCCCGCGGCGCGAGCCAGACGAGGGCGTCCGCGACCGAGTCGGGGCCTGCGGGCAAGCCGCCGCCCGCCTGGACAGCGCCCGCTACCAGCGCGTCGTAGCTGGGGCCGATCGCGACGCGAGGTGCCGTCACGAGACGGCGGGCACCGGAGTTGCCTCGCCCTCGGCCCGGACGGACCGCCGGGCTAGCAGGAAGTACACCAGGGCGCCGGCAAACAGGCCGATGAACACGCTGAAGTCCGAACCGATTGTGCCGCCGACGCGGCTGGCCAGCGGACCGACGTACGGGGAGTATGCATTCAGCCAGAGCGCCGCGCACACCATCCCGATCACCTGGGCCACAATGCCTGGCCAGTGGAAGCCGCCGCGACGGTAGTACCGGCCGCTCCGCTCGTTCAGCAGGCCGTCGTGGTCGTAACGATCCCGGCGCAGCCAGCTGTCGACCAGGTAGATGCCGCACCACGGTCCGAGCCACACGATGATGAACAGCAGGAAGTCCGCGAGCAGCGTGTAGAAGTGTGAGGAGAAGACGGCGTAGCCGGCTATCCCGCCGCAGATGACGGTGTCGATCGCGACGCACTGCAGCCGCTTCAGCCGCGGGAACAGGCTCTGCAGGGTCACGCCCGAGGAATACAGGTCCAGCGTGTTGATCGCGAAGAGCTGGACGATCGCGAAGATGAGGTACGGCCAGATGAACCAGCCGGGGAATCCGGACACCAGACCGTTAGGCGTGGTCGCGCTTGGCACGCCGGTCGCGATGGCCGCGCCGAGGATCTCCAGCAGCGCGGACGGGATCGCGCCGCCCAGCATCACCGCCAGCACGATCCGCTTCTTATCGACTGTGCGGGGCAGGTACCGCGAGTAGTCGTTGCCGTTCTCCGTCCAGCCGAGGCCACCCGCCGAGATCACCAGCGCCAGGAAAATGGTCAGCGCGCCCCAGCTCGCCCCGTGCGCAGGCACGTGCAGATTGACCTTGGAACTCGTCAGGGCCGCCATGATGGCGAACAGCACGACGAACGGGATCGCGAGCCAGCGCAACACCTGCAGCACCGCCGTGTGCCCGAGCAGCGGAAGCACGGCCTGGATGGCGACGGCGAGGATGATGAACACGACCTTCGCCGGAGTGCCGGCGATGAACCCCGCCTTGGTCGAAAGCAGGATCGCGGCGAACACAATCAGCGCGATGCCCTCGATCTCGAACCCGACCTGCGTCACCCAGTTGAAGAAGGACGGCATTCTGTTGCCGTTCGGTCCGAACGGCGCCCGGCTGATGGCGAACGTCGTGGTGCCGGCCTGCGGGCCCTGCACGCTGGCGAGTCCCGTCAGGAAGTACGTGAGGTTGCCCAGCAGGATGATGAGCACGGCCTGCGCAAAGGACAGCCCGAATACCACGACCGCAATCGCGCCGTAGACCACGAACTCCACGTTCCAGACGGCGCCAGCCCACATCCAGAACAGGCTGCTTGCCTTGCCCCAGCGCTCGGAGTGAGGTACGTGTTCGATACCGCGCCGCTCGACTGTGGTCACGGTGGGTGCGGCGCCGCCGTTCACCGCTTCGGGACTGGCCGGACTCGCCATGTACTGGCCTTTCTGCTTCCGTGTCACTCGCTTGCTCGTTACGGTCGGAGGGAGCCCTCCCTATGCCAGCGGAACCTGCCGCAGACGACGTACCACTGATCAGCGACGAGGACAGCCAGCGGGTCATCGTCGGCCCGGTGACGCCCCACAATGCGCCGATCGTACTGGTCGAGTACGACTCGCGGTGGCTGAAGCTATTCGCCCGAGAATCCAGCCGGATTCGCGCGGCCCTGGCTAGCCTAACGATCCGCGTCGAGCACGTCGGCTCGACCTCGGTGCCGGGCCTGGCCGCCAAGCCGATCATCGACATCGTGCTCGTGGTGCCTGACTCGGCGGACGAGCCCGCGTACTTGCCTGCCCTCGAGGCGGCCGGCTACGTGTTGCGGGCCAGGGAGCCGGGCTGGTTCGAGCACCGCATGCTCAACGGCCCTGACACCGAGATCAACCTGCACGTGTTCAGCGCGGGCGCGACGGAGATCGACCGGATGCTGCTGTTCCGCGACTGGCTGCGCAGCCACGAGGCGGACCGCGTCGCCTACCTGGCGGTCAAGCGCGACCTAGCGGGGCGGACCTGGCGGCATGTCCAGCATTACGCCGACGCGAAGTCGGCCATCGTGCAGCAGGTCATGCGGCGCGCGACCGCGGCAGCCGCAAACCACAGACAGTCGGCTAGCGAGAGCTAGTTGACGCGGCGCTCCTGCCCGGTCCAGTACGGCTCGCGCAGCTTGAACTTCTGCAGCTTCCCGGTCGCGGTGCGCGGCAGCACGTCTCGGAGCTCGACCGACGTCGGGCACTTGAAGTGGGCGAGGCGCGCCCTGCAGTGCTCGATGAGCTCCGCCTCGGTGGCTCCGTCCGCCGTCCGCAGCACGACCAGCGCCTTGACCGTCTCGCCCCACTTGTCGTGCGGCACGCCGATGACCGCGGCCTCCGCGACCGCAGGGTGCTGGTACAGGCAATCCTCGATCTCGATCGAGCTGACGTTCTCGCCACCGGTGATGACAACGTCCTTTTTGCGGTCCGAGATGACGAGATAGTCGCCGTCCTCGATGTGCCCCTCGTCGCCGGTGTGGAACCAGCCATCCGCCAGCGCCTTCGCCGACTCCGCAGGCTGCTCCCAGTAACCCGCGAATACATGGTTGGACCTCGCCAGCACCTCGCCCTCGGGGTCGGTGCGCACCTGCACGCCGACCGCTGGGACGCCCGCCCGTGACTGCAACCTGGCCCGGTCGGCGACTGGCATGCCGTCCCACTCCGCGACGGCCCGGTTGATGGTCAGCAGCGGCGCAGTCTCGGTCAGCCCGTAGATCTGGATGAACTCCCAGCCGAGCTCGGTCTCGACGCGCTCGATGGTCTTGGACGGCGGCGGTGCCCCGGCTACCACGATCCGGACGGTGCCCGCACCCGGCACGTCGCGTCCTGCCGTCCGCCGGTCGGTGGCCGCCGTGAGGATCGCGGCGACGACGGCGGGCGCCCCACAGAGCAGCGTGACCCCATATGCCTCGATGCGGCGCAGGATTTCCTCGCCGTCGATCTTGCGGACCACCACCTGAGGAACACCCAGCCCGGTGACGGCGTACGGCATGCCCCAGCCGTTGCAGTGGAACATCGGCAGCGTATGCAGGAATACGTCCCGGTCGGTGACTGTGGTGTGCCAGCCGAAGATCGCCGCGTTGAGCCAGCAGTTCCGGTGGGTCAGCTGGACGCCCTTGGGCCGGGCCGTGGTGCCGCTGGTGTAGTTGATGCTCGCCGTCGCGTCTTCGTCCGCGGCCCACTCCGCCGGCTCGGCTCCCTCCGGTGCCGCTGCGAAGAGCTCGGCGTCGGCGACTCCATCCAGAATGATCTTGTGTTTTGGACTGACGCCGCGCAGGCTGTCCTCCGACTCCGGATCGACCAGCAGCACAGATGTTCCGGAATGATCAACGATGTACCCGATCTCGTCGGCGTTGAGCCGGTAGTTCACTGGCACCAGGATCCGGCCGTAGCCGCTGACGCCGAAGTAGGAAATCGCAAACTTAGCGGCATTCGGGCTGACAATCGCGACTCGCTCGCCGTGCCCGACGCCCATGGCGTCAAGGGCGAGAGCCATGCCCCTGGCGCGGCTCGCCAGCTCCCGATAGCTGAGGCTGCCAAGCGAGCCGGGGACTCCCGGCTCATCGAATACCGCGGTCCGGTGCCCGTAGACGGCTGCTCCGCGGCTGAGGTAGTCCCCGATTATGAGCGGTACCTTCATGACCGGCTTCCTCTCGCCAGGTGCGTGAACTATCTGGCCAAGACCCTGATGCCTTCATATCAGGACGCTCGCCGCCACGCACTCGGCAGGCGCGGCAGCCAGCGTGGCGGCGACCGCGGATACTTCGCAGCCCGTTCCGTCCTGCTGGCGTCGCGTCGGTCATGATGGGGCGATGGACCTTCCGGTTATGCCGCCCGTCGCGCCCATGCTGGCCAAGTCCGTCAAGGACATCCCGGTTGGGGCGCTGAGCTACGAGCCGAAGTGGGACGGCTTTCGGTCGGTCATCTTCCGCGACGGCTCCGAGGTGGAGATCGGCAGTCGCAACGAGCGACCCATGACCAGGTACTTTCCCGAGGTCGTCGACGCGCTGCTGGCCAGCCTGCCGGAGCGATGCGTCGTAGACGGCGAGATCGTGATTCCGGCTGCCGACGGTCGGCGACTGGACTTCGAGGCGCTGCTGCAGCGAATTCACCCCGCGGCGAGCCGGGTGCGGCTGCTGGCTGGCCAGACTCCGGCCTCGTTCGTGGCCTTCGATCTGCTCGCGCTGGGCGACGTGAACTACACGGGCGAGCCATTCGAGCGACGGCGGGCAGTACTGGAGGATGCGCTTGCGCACGCTGTGCCGCCGGTCTACGTGACGCCGGCCACCATGGACCGGGACACCGCGCTGCAATGGTTCAGCCAGTTCGAAGGCGCCGGGCTCGACGGTGTCGTAGCCAAGCCCCTGACCGGCACGTATCAGCCGGACAAGCGGGTGATGTTCAAGATCAAGCATGAGCGGACCGCCGACTGTGTCGTGGCCGGGTACCGAGTGCACAAGAGCGGCCCGGACGCGATCGGCTCGCTGCTGCTCGGGCTGTACGACACTGCCGGCAACCTGGCCAGCGTCGGTGTGGTCGGCGCCTTCCCGATGGCGCAGCGGCGCCAGTTGTTCACCGAGGTGCAGCCGCTCGTCACGAGCTTTGACGGACACCCGTGGAACTGGGGCGGCGAGGTGGCGCCAGGCGTTGGCGGATCGCCTGTCCAGGCCGCGGGCGGGGCGGAAGCCGATGCGCCGGACGGTGCGGCAGTCGGCGAGGCCGCACCGCGCGCCCGGCATCCGCGCGAGGCCGAGGGCAGCAGGTGGAACGCGGGCAAGGATCTGTCCTTCGTGCCGCTCCGGCCCGAGCGGGTCGCCGAGATCCGGTACGAGCACATGGAAGGCACCAGGTTCCGGCACACCGCCCAGTGGATCCGCTGGCGGCCCGATCGCGACCCGGGGTCGTGCGGATTCGACCAGCTCGAGGAGCCGGTGCACTACAACCTCGCGGAAGTCCTGGCAGCTGGCCGCGCCTAGATCACTCGCTCGTGGCCGGCGTGAACTTCCGGCTGACCTGGCGACGGATTATGCAGGCCGCCAGATTCCGGCCTGGACGGTGCGTCGATAACCGTCGGAAATGAGATGCTCGTGGCAGTCAAGGCTGCTATAATCGAACATAGTTTCTAGGCGCCTGCTGCTCCTCGTTGACCCATAGTGCGTACCCCTTAGCGCCGAAGCCCCAGCTCGCGAGTTCCTGTGGATCGCCGGAGGTGAGCCAGCGGTGTGCCAGTCAGCCGGTCAGCCCGTGGCCTGCGCGCCTGCAGGCGTGGCACCGCCGGGTGACCT
>JBAUAR010000121.1:0-14725 GCA_049675875.1 Streptosporangiaceae bacterium | reverse complement strand
GACTGAAGCCCGCTGCGGACATCGGCTGGGTCGACAAGGGTGAACCAGGTCCCGCCAACGTGCGGCAGGCGGCCACGCTGTCCAACCCGTACGTCATTCACAATCGGGAGTGGGGTGGCCACGTCTACGTGTGCACCGGCCCGCGTAGGCCGTGGGCCAGCTATGGCCGACGCTGCGGCACTACGGCTGATGTCACACGTTTCTGGCGCGACGATCGGAGTTCCAGTGTTCATGGACAGATTCACTGAGCTGGTGGTCCGGCGGCGCGGGCTGGTCGCCATGCTCTGGCTGCTGGCGCTTCTCCTCGGTGGCTTCGCCTCGTCCGTCCTGAGCAGTCATCTAAGCCAGAGTTTCGAGATACCGGGAACGCCCAGTTACATCGCGGACTCGACCATCACGGCACGGTATGGCAGCACTGAGGCACTGGTGCCGGTGCTCAGGCTGCCCGCCGGAACGGCCGCATCGCAGCCGCCGGTGCGAGCCGACCTCCGGGCCGGTTTCGCTGCCGTAGCCAGGCTCGGGCACGGACAGGTGCCGAGCCGGGTGGTGTCCTACGCCAATGCCGGCGACCCAGGTTTCGTTTCGGCCGACGGCCGCACCACCTTCGGACTGTTCTTCGCCCCTACTGCGAATCCCCAGCAGGTCACGACCGTGCCGTTGGCGGCGATCAGGACAACCCTGCTTCGCTACCTGCCGCCAGGATCGCGGGTCCAGGTGACAGGCATCGCCCCGCTAACCAACGCCGGCGGGTCCAGCACCGGGCCGAGCGTGCTGGACGAGATCCTGATCGGCGCACTCGGTGCGCTCGCGATCCTGGCCTTCGTGTTCGCCTCGCTGCTCGCGGTGGTGCCGCTGCTGATAGCGGCGGTATCGGTGACCACCGCGTTCCTGGCCATCCTGGGCCTGACGTACCTGATGGACGTCAACTTCGTCGTGCAGTTCCTTGTCGGCCTCATCGGCCTTGGCGTGGCGATCGACTACTCGCTACTGCTGATCACCCGCTGGCGCGAGGAAATTGCCCACGGCAGGGACAACGAGACGGCGATACGCACCGCCATGACCACGGCGGGCCGCGCGATCATATTCAGCGGGGTCACTGTCGCGCTCGGCCTGCTCGCGCTGATCGCGCTGCCGATCCCATTCATCCGCAGCATCGGCATCGGCGGCATGCTGATCCCGCTGATCAGCGTCGCCGTCACCCTGACGCTTGTGCCTGCCATCCTCGCGAGCATCGGGCCCAGGCTGGAATGGCCGCGGCTGCGGCACGAGGCCAGCCCGAGCCGCGGCTGGACCGCGTGGGGCGCCGCGATCGTGCGGCAGCGCTGGCTGGCCGCAGCGGCCGGACTCGCGGTTTTGGTCGTACTTGGCATCGCGGCGCTCGGCATGAATGTCGGTGACGCCAGCGTGAACTCGCTCTCGCAGCAGGGTGCTGCCCGCGAGGGCGCGGTCATGCTGGAGCATGCGGGCATCCCCGTCGGCGTGCTCTCACCGATCGACGTGCTGATCACCAGCCCGGCCGCTACGGATGGGGTGGTGACAGCGCTGGCGCGTTTGCCGGGCGTGCGGGCCGTAGTCGCCCCGGCGGAAGGAGCCTGGCGGCGCGGCGGGACGCAGCTGGCCGAGGCGCTCCCGATAGCGGACGGCGCCGGGCCCGCCGGGCAGGCAACCGCTACTGCCGTGCGACAGCAGGTCGCTAACGAGCGGCCACAGCCGCTCGTTGGCGGCCCTTCCGCCGATCTGGTAGATCAGATCCATTCGCTCTACGGCGACTTCCCCTGGGTACTTGCCGGCCTGGCGCTGATCACGTTCGTGCTGCTTGCCCGCGCGTTCAGGTCGCTGCTGCTGCCACTGAAAGCCATCGCGCTGAACCTGCTGTCTGTCGGCGCGGTGTACGGCGTCCTCGTGCTTGTCTGGCAGGACGGGCACGGCTCGCAGGCGATCTGGGGCCTTCCTCCTACGGGTGCGATCACGGCCTGGATCCCGTTGTTCGTCTTCGCGTTCGTCTACGGGCTGTCGATGGACTATGAGGTCTTCATCCTGGCCAGGATGCGCGAGGAGTATGACGCCACAGGCGACACCAACCAGGCGGTCATCACTGGCATCGGCCGCACTGGCCGGCTGGTCACCTCCGCGGCGCTGATCCTGTTCCTCGCGATGGCAGCGCTGGCGAGCGCACCGTTCACGTTCCTGAAGATCTTCGCCACCGGGGTCGGCGCGGGAATCCTGCTGGACGCCACGGTCGTGCGCTCGCTGCTGGTACCCGCGATCGTCTCGCTGCTCGGCAGGTGGAACTGGTGGCTGCCAGGCTGGGCAGCCAGGCTGTTGCGGGTGCCGCCGTCACCGCTGTCGCCCGTCAGCCCAGCCCCGGCGAAGGAACGCCGATCCGGTCGGACGCATGACCGCGGCTAGTCCGGCCAGAATGACGCTGGCGCGGTCCCGGTCAGCGCGATCCTGTCGATCTCGCCCGACTCCGGGGTCCGCGGGTCAGCGGTGAGCGTGGAGAACCGCGGCGGGCCGGGCTGGGCACCGCCGCGCCGGGGCTGCGATCATTGCCGGATGCCACTTTTCTCCTTTGAGGGCCGTGCGCCCGCTGTCAGCCCCACCGCGTGGATTGCGCCGACCGCCACGCTCGTCGGCGACGTGACCGTCGAGGACGACGCTTCGGTCTGGTACGGAGCGGTGCTGCGCGGCGACTTCGGCCGTATCGTCATCCGGCGCGGCGCCAACGTCCAGGACGGCTCCATCCTGCACGGCGGCACCGATCCGGTGACCGAGGTAGGCGCCGGCGCGACAGTCGGGCACCTGTGCGTCGTGCACGGTGCCGTGATCGGGACCGAGGCACTGGTCGGCAATGGCGCAACCGTGCTCGACGGCGCGGTCATCGGAGATCGGGCGCTCGTCGCCGCGGGCGCGACCGTGCCTCCTGGCATGTCAGTTCCCGGCGGCATGCTGGCCATCGGTACCCCGGCCAAGGTGACCAGGGAGGTCAGCGGCGCCGCCAAGAAGTGGGTCGACACCAATCCCGAGGTTTACCGCCAGCTGGCACGACGTCATGCAGCTGGCGTGCAGCCCCTCTAAGCGCCCGGTCGCTGAGCCTGGCGCGGGCCGCCTCGCGATGCGGGAACGGCCCGGCGCCAGACCGCCAGCTACGCGCTCTCGGTCGCGGACTCCGCCGTGGCAGGTGTGCCCCCAGCTGACAATCCGCCGGTTAGCCTCGACGCGATCAGGTACCCGGCACCCGCGACGACGAAGCCGACGATCCACGAGATGTCGGCGCCGCCTAGTGCGCTAACCGCCGGACCCACGTAGAGCGTCTGGTCGAGGAACGGGATCTGGGCACCAAGCGCAACGAGGTACGGGATGATCGCAACCCACCGGAAGCCGCCGTAGACACCGCGCGCCGAGAAGAACGACTGCACGTCATACTTCCCCTTCTTCACGATGTAGAAGTCGACGAGGTTGATGACGCTCCACGGGACGAAGAAGAACAGCAGCACGTTGATGAAGTTCTCGAACGAGGTCAGGAACGTCTTGTAGCCCGACTCGGCGAGCACGGTGGCGATCACGAACACGATGAGCAGCCCGATCACTCTGGCCATGCGCGATGCCACCACCCGCTGGAAGGCGCTGCGCACGCTCTCGATCGCGAGCATGCCGGTGTAGGCGTTGAGCGCGTCGCTGCCGAGCAGGCTCAGCGCGAGGATGGGCAGGATCCACTTGCCGATGATGGCCGCAAGCGACGCCGGAGCGAACGAGCCGGTCGGGACCATGGCGGTGATGTAGATGCCGAACGCCGCGTACAGGATGGCGCCGAGGGCATTGCCCGAGAATACTGCCCAGAACGTCCGCGGCCCGCTGACATCCTTCGGCAGGTACCGCGAGTAATCCGAGACGTATACCGCCCAGCTGAGCATGTTCATGAAGAACAGCCCGACGACGGCGATGAAGATCGGGAAGCTCGACAGGTGGGTGCCGCCCATGCCCTTGGCCAGCGAGTGCCCGCTCGTCGCGGTGAGGATCACGGCCGCGATCAGCACGCCGGCGAACAGCACGGTCAGCAGCGGCTGGATCCGGTGAATCAAGTCGTAGCCGTACACCGCCAGCAGAACGGCCGGGACTGTCACGATGATGATCCACCACGGAATCGACACGCCGCCGGCGATGCCGTTCAGCGAGTCGGCCTGCGTCACCTGCTGCGCGGCGAGGTACCCGACGTCCAGCAGGATCGAGGCCAGGAAGATCAGTATGGCCCCGTAGAAGCCGAACTGGCCGCGACTCTGGATCATCTGTGGGACACCGAGACGCGGACCCTGCACGGCGTGCAACGCGGTGAATGCCATGCCGAGCAGCGTCCCGACGACCAACGCGATGATCGCCCAGAGGATATTCAGTCCGAACGCGATCGCGAATCCGCCGAGCACGAAGTTGAAGACATTCGCGTTCGTCGCGAACCACAGCAGGAACTGGCTGCGCACCCTGCCGTGCCGCTCGCTCTCGGGAATGATGTCGATGGAATGGGCCTCGATCTCGGCCGCGCCCCCCTCGGCTGCGCGAGCGCCAGCCGTCGTTTCTTCCGTCTGTGCCATCTTTTCCTCCGCTGTACTGAGTTAGTGGCGAACGTGGCCGCCGTCGACGTTGACGGTTGAACCGGTGATCCAGCCGGCCTCCTCTGATGCCAGGAAGGCAACAGCGGGGGCGATGTCGGCGGGCGCTGCACGCCCCTTGAGCGCCTGCAGGGTGCCGACGAAATCAAAGGCTTCCGCGTGTTGACTGGACATGACCCCCTCGGACGCGGTGAGGCCGGGGCTGACCGCATTGACCGTGATTCCGTACTGACCCAGCTCGGTCGCGAGGGCGCGGGTGAAGCCGATCACGCCGCCCTTGGCGGCCACATACGGGGCCATGTTCGGAGTCCCGGCGAAAAAAGTGTTCGAGGCTATGTTCACGATGCGGCCATAGCCGCGGGCCCGCATGACGTCCGAGGACGCCCGGGACATCAGGTAGACGCCGTCGAGGTCCACCCGCAGGATCCGGCGCCAGCTGTCGAAGTCGACGTCGTCCCATGCGATGAACGGGACGATCGCAGCGTTGTTGACCAGGATGTCGATGCGCCCAGTACGGGCGGTGACCTCCGCATGCAGCGCCGCGACCGAGTCCGGATCAGCAACGTCGGCCGTCACGGAGAAGCTCGGTTCGCCAAGCTTTTTCGCCACCGCTGCGGCGCCCTCCGCGTTGATGTCCGCAACGACGACGGTCGCGCCGGCGTCGGCAAGGTTCGCCGCGATCGCAGCCCCGATGCCCTGGGCTGCCCCGGTCACGATCGCCGTGCGCCCGGCAAAGCTGCTCATGGTCTTCATTCCTCCTGGTTATGAGCGTGGTTAGGCGTCATCGTCCAGCGAGACAAGGGCCGCCTCGATCGCAGCGCCAACGTCTGCCTTAACGCCCAGCGCTCGCAGCGCCCGGCCGAGCGCGGTGAGAGCCACGACCGGGCTGAGCGGGTAGGCGCCGGGGCCCATGTGCCCGATCTGCAGCACCCTCCCGGCCAGCTCGCCCTGTCCGCCGGAGAGCATGACGCCAGATTGCATCCTGGCGGTCGCGGTCACCTCACGCTCGTCCAGACCGGCGGGTACTCGCAGCGACGTAACCGCGTCCGAGCAGATCGACTCCTCGGCTGCCCACAGCTCCAGGCCCAGCGCCCGCGCGCCGGCCCGTGCCGCCCGCGCCGCCGTCCGGTGCCGCGCCAGGACCGACTCTGGCCGCTCCGACAGGTACTGCTCGAGGCACGCGTGCAGCGCGTAAACGTCCGACACTGACGGCGTGAACGGAAACGGCCGGTCCGCTAGGTGGGCGTCTCGCCAGTCGAGTATCGACAGAATCGACGCGCGCGGCGCATCCGGGTTGGCTGCCATGTGCTCCCACGCCGCGTCGCTGACGTGCAGGAGCGAAAGGCCCGCCGGCCCGCCCAGACACTTCTGCGGCCCCACGACAACGAGGTCAGCGTCCCAGGCGGCGAAGTCGCAGTGCGCAGCGCCGAACGAAGACACCGCGTCGACGATGAGCAGCGCGCCGTGTTCGGCCACGACCGGGCCGATAGCGTCCAGGTTGTTCATCGTCCCGGACGGCGTCTCGCAGTGCACCACCGAGACCACGGTGACGTCGGGCCGCGCGGCAAGCGCGGTCCGTACGCTATCCGCGGGCACGGCGCTGTCATAGGGAACCTCGACCTCGATGACTTCAGCTGCGTAGCGTCGCGCCCACCACCCATATCCCTTGCCGTACACGCCCGACACCAGGTTCAGCACCACGTCGTCGCGCCGGATCAACGAGGCCGCGGCGGCCTCCAGTCCGAGCACCGCCTCCCCGTGCAAGATGACCGGGGTCTGCACAGTGCCGAATGCCTGCCGCGCAAGCTCGGCCGTGTCCGCGTACAGGTCAAGGAAGTCAGGGTCGTAGGGATACAGCACGGGCTGGCCCAGCGCCGCCAGGGTCGCGGATGTTGCCCCGGCGGGACCGGCTGTCAAGTTGAAGACCGGCCCGGCCTGGCCCATTCGCCGGTTCCGGGCGATCACGTCAGCGCACCTCTCTCTGCACGTCTAGTCGGCGCCATTCCAGCACGCCGCGGACGGGCGGGATATGTGCACAGACACAACGAGCGTCCCTGGGAGCACGCAAGACGTCAACTGTTGAGCTCGCACTAGCACGCTTCGTAGTCGCCTCATCTCGGACCGTGCCATTCGGCATCGGCAGTGCCGGGCCGATGGCAGTCCGTTGTGAGCGGCGGCCATTTATGCTCGCCGACCGCCGCTCGTCATCGGCCAGTTACGCCGTCCTGCGGGACGCCGTGCTGACGTGGCTGCCAACGTGGCGACGACCGGTGGGGGACGTGGTGCGCATAAGAATCAGATACAGAGCTGCCGCCACGAACCAGCCGACGATCCACGAGATGTCTGCGCCGCCCAGCTTCGCCACGAGCGGGCCGACGTAGTCAGGCTGCGACACGAACGGCCACTCGGCAGCGAGCCCAACCGCATAGGCGAGCAGCCCGCGCCAGGCGAACTTGCCATACGTACCGTCCGCGGCGAAGAACGAGCCAACGTCATACCGGCCGCGGCGGATCACGAAATAGTCCGTCAGGTTGACCGCCGACCACGGGATGAAGACGACCAGCAGCACGTCGAGGAAGTTCGACAGGTTCGTCACGAACGACTTGTAGCCGAAGAACGCGACGACTACGCCCACGACCATCACACAGAAGAACGGGATGAGCCGCACCGCGACCGAGACGGACTTGAACCGGCGCCACATGTTGCCGAACGCCAGCACCTGGAAGGTGGCGGTGTAGGCGTTGAGCGTATCCGAGTTGATGAGGCTCAGCCCCATCACAACAAGCGCCCAGGTGCCGGAGACCTTGCCGATGGACTGGACCGCCCCGAGTGACGGTAGCAGCGCGGCCAGATACGCGCCGATCGAGCACGCGATGAACGTGGCCAGCACGTTGCCCGCGTAGATTCCCCAGAAGAGCCGACGGCCGCTCGTAGATTCCGGCAGGTAGCGGGTGTAGTCGGACACGAAGGGTCCCCAGCTCAGCATGTCAATGACCAGCAAGGCCACCCCGGCAAGGAACAGGCCCGCTGTCGGGCTGGCCAGCGTCGTCTCCTTCGCCGGCAGCGAGCCGTACCGGATCCCCTGCACGAGCATGATGATGAGCGAGACGCCGACCACAAGCGCAGTCGCCTGCATGACCCGGTGAATCCAGCGATACCCGAAGATCCCGATTACCACGGCAGGCACCGCAAGGATAATTATCCACTGCGGAATCGACACCGAACCCACCACGCCCTGCATGCTTTGCGCCTGAATGACCAGCTGGGCTGCGATGAATCCGATATTCAGCACGAGCACGCACGGGAAGAGGAACGCCGATCCGTAGAAACCGAACTGGCCGCGACTCTGAATCGTCTGCGGCACGCCCAGCTTGGGCCCCTGGGTTGCGTGCAACGCAATGAGCAGGGCACCAGCCATCGTTCCGACTGCGATGGCGATGAGGGCCCACCAGAACGTGAGCCCGATCTCCACTACCACCGCGCCAAGCACCAGGTTGAAGACATTGCCGTTGGCGCCCCACCAGAACGCGAACTGCTGCCACGGCTGACCGTGCCGCGCGCCCGGCGGGATCATGTCGATGTGGTGGCTCTCCACATATCGGCGCAGCTGCTCGGTCGCTACCGTCGTCTCGGCCATCGCCTCATCACCTGGGCGCCCTTCCTAGCTTGAAGCCTGTAAGTCGGGGAAAGCCAAACCTGAGTTCCTCATAAAACGGCAGATGCCAACACGCAGGAACACATACTAGTCAGACCTAATCGGCCAGAACTACGCTTCCAGGCAAAAATGCCGGCCCACCTGAATGTGACATGCGGCGGCCGCGTCACTGGCCGATGGCGGCGAGGCTCTCCTCCGCCGACCTGGTGATCGGGTCACCGGGAGGCAGCGCGACTTCACAGCGCTCCAGCGTGTCGCGCAGCAATGTCGACGCGTTCGCCAGATGGCCCAGTGCGTAGTACATCTTTGCCAGGCTGACACATATGGCCAGGGTGTCCGGATCGTCCGGGCCGAGCGCCTTGGTGCAGCCATCCCTGGTCAGCTCGTACATCGAAACGGCGTTGGAAATCTTGCCAGACTGCTGGTAGGCGGTCGCGAGCGCGCTCCTGGCGCGCAGTGTCGCGCGGTGATCTGGCCCGTTCACCCGCTCGGAGTCGGCAATAGCCCGCCGGTACAGCGCTATCGCGTCCTTGAGCTGGCCGGACGCGAGGCTGGCCTCGGCTAGCCGCTGGCGTGCCGCGATCGTGTCTCGATGTCCCGGTCCGCTCCGGCGCTCGCGCTCGGCCAGCGTCGACTTCAGCATCCGCGTGGCGTCAGCCGTGCGCCCTGCCGCGAGATACGCGGCCGCCAGCTCGTCGCGGATGCTTATGACCTCAGGATCTGCCTGGCCTCGTCGTGGCTCGCTCTCGGCCAGAGCCGCCGCGAGCACGGCGATCGCCGTGCTGTACTCGCCCGCGGCGACCAGCGATCGGCCGAGGCTGCTCTGCGCGGCCAGCGTCAGCGAGTGCTGCGGCCCGAGGGCGCGCACCCGTTCGTCGGCGATGCGCTGACGTGACGCGATCGCCTCTGTCTGCAGACCCGCAGCCGAGCACGCGACGGCCAGCCGCTCCGCCAGCTGGAGCGAGTCCGGATGACCAGCGCCAAGTACCCGGTCGCTCGCGGTGCCGAGCTCGCGCCAGTACGCCACGGCCGCGGCCGGCATGCCAGCGTCGTCCAGGCTCTGCCCGGCGCGCAGCAGCACCGGATGGCAACCGTCAGACCACAACAGACCCCCGGTCGCCCGGACAAGGCTGGTGACGCTCGATCGCAGACCGTAGGCAGCGAACACCCCACGATCCGAAGCTGGCCACGCTTCCAGCAAAGCACCCGCCGCAGCCCGCCCGGCCTGCTCGAGCAGCTCCGGGAGCATGGCCAGCTGGATCGCGCGCTGGAGGGCGGCGTGCATCCGCACTAACGGCGGGCTCGCCTGCCGGTCCACGATCAGCAGGCCGGATTGCTCAAGCGCGGTCAGCGCAGCGCGCGCTGGCTCCGGTGCGCGCTCTGCGGACGCGGTGCCGCCCGCCAGGTACGAGCGCGCAGCCTCGGTGTCAAACACCGATGCCGGAGCCCCATGACCATCCAGCAACGCCGCCAGTGCCAGGCAGGCCTGCGCCGAGTCGCCGGGGGCGAGCTGACCGGCGTGATCGACGGACAGGGTCCATGTCACCGCTGCTGCAGGTACCGCGCCCCCGCCGGGCGCGTTGAACACAGTCATCCTGCGGTAGAACTGCTCCCGGTAGTCCACGCAGTTCTGCCACGAGCTGCCGATGACCGCGGTCGCCTGAGCGAGCGCCAGGGGCTGGCAGCCGAGATCCTGAATGAGATCGATCGCGCCGCGACGCTGATCCGGGTCTTTCGAGAGCCGGCTCACCAGATAAGTCATGGCCTCCCGCGGGCTGAACGGGCCGAGCTCCAGCACGAGGAGATCCTGAAGGTTAGCAACCGCATCCGAATTGGCGGTGGTAATCACGACCCGGCCGCCGGGGCCGCGCGGCCATAGTCCTCGGAGCACCTCGGCGTCAGGCGCGTCGTCCAAAACCATGAGCCAGCGCCGATCGGTGCCGGCCAGCCAGCGAAGGAAGCTCGTCGCGGTGTCATCCGCGCCACCGTCAGGCTGGGCTGCGGCCAGCAGGCTGGCTGCCGATACATAACCCGACAGGATCGACGCTCTGCTGCTCGCGTCGACCCAGACCAGCAGGTCGACAGCCCGTGCTTGCCAGAGGGATTCTGCGTAGTACGCGGCCAGCTGAGTCTTGCCGGTACACCGCAGCAGGTCATGGGACGCGCCGGCGCTGACTCGGCTGGAGCGTGGTGTCAGCGCGACGACGGGGCTGTGCTGCAGGCCCTGGGCCAGATCAGGTCCGCTCTCGGACCTGGATGTATACCTGTCGGCCAGCGGCGGGATGGACCCCGCGCGGACTGGCCAGCTGACTGAAACGTGCAGCGCGCCGACGACGGGCTGCGAGTCCGGCGTGTCCTCGCTCGACGTCGCGTTCGTCTGCACCATTAGCCGCCTCGGTAAGGCTCGCGTGTGGACGGGACCAGCGGTCGGGATAACGGCATGCTATTGGGCCGGGATTGCCTGATTACAGCGCTCGCGCTAAGTCAGGCCAGCAGATTTTCGCCGCGCCCGCAGCGGGCGTCAGCTGCCGAACGGAACATCGTGCCCGCTGACGGCGCCGACGACGCCGCTCGGGGTCACCGTGATGCTGTCAATCGTCAGCCCGAGTGGCAGCTTCGGGAGCTGCAGCGTCAGGTTCTGGATGGAGCTGGGCAGCTCGGCAGGCAAGCCACTGCTGCCGACCAGGCTGATATTCAGCGCGTTGCCACTCGCCCGAGTTACCCGCCAGGTTGCCGACCCCGAGGTCACCAGCAGGTTGACAGTCGCGCGCACCTCATCAGGCCCGGCGGCGGTCAGCTGGAGCCCGGCCCCGTTCAGCAGCGAGCCGAGGGCGCCGAACCTCGCGGTGAGTGTGCTGGCAAGCGAGGCAAAGCTGATCAGGGCGGTGCCGGACAGGCCGCCGATGGTGCCGCTGGAGAACGCGTAGGAGTTGAGCCGGATGCCGGTGGCATTCGCGTTGATCGCGGTGATCGTGACCGGACCAGCCGCGACGTTGCTGGCGGTGATGGTGACCCGGCGGAAGTCCCGGCTCGCAACTTGAGTGAGGAACGGGAACCCGTCGATCGTCACGTCCGGCTTGCTGGCCAGGCCCTGCTGCTGGATCTTGCTGGCCATGACGCTCTCCGCCACGGCCTTGGCTCCGAAGTCCAGCCCGACCAGCACGGCGACGATGACGACGATGGTGACGATCCACCGGGAGGCACGCCGGGAGCCCGACCTGCCATTGCGCATGCTTCGTGTCTCCGTCCGGGTCATCGTGGCCGCCTCATTCGCCCGATGCTATGGCATGGCCTCAGGTACTCAGGAGAGCCAAGCGGCGCTCCGGTCACGGCAGGTCTCCCACATTGATGGCCTGCAGTTCGTTGGAGCTGGTGACCGTGACCAACAGGGTCTTGCCGCCCGCTTCGAGAGCGAATTGACGCGGCACCATGCCAGTCGGCAGGTATCCAAGCAGGGCCGGCTTGCCAGCCAGCGCGCTCTTTGTGTCGATCACCGCGAGACTCGACGTCTGGCCGCCCACATTGTGCTGGTTGGAGTCGGCGACCAGCATTCGTGAACCGCCATCGACGAACACCACGCCGAGCGGGGACTCGCCTACGGGAACATCAGCGACGAGGGCGTGACCAGGGTCGGTACCGAGCTTCGCCGTGCTAAATCCGAGCAATGCGTCGCTGGCTGACGCGGTGACCCACAGCACCTTCTGATCGGCGGAGACGATCGCCCTAGCTGGCCCGCACCCTGCATTCACCGTTGCCGTCACGGCCTGCGCCGGATCGGTCTCCGCAGTGCTGAGATTTAGCACAGTGAGCTTGCCGGACTCGCTATCCGCGAACAGCAGGTCACCGGCAGCCGCCAGGCCGACCGGCGACGGTCCTAGCGGCACGTCGCCGACGAAGGCAGCCGCCGAGCCGAAGCCGTCGGTCAGGGCCGCCTGCAGGTTGAACACCGCGAGCTGCGCGGTGTTCTGCAAGGTGACGAACACATACTTGTCATCGGCGGACAGCAGTACCTCGGCAGCGCCTGACCCGCCTGGGCTGCCAAGCGAGCCCACGATGGGGTAGTCACCGCTCAGCGCTGCCCGCGTGCTGATCACCACGGCGCCGTTGTTCTCGGCCGCGATAACGTACTGGCCGTTGTGGGTGATGGCGTCGCCCTTCTGGACGCCAGGGATGCTGATCGTCCGCACCACTCCAGGCAGCAGCGTCGTGCCGTCGGCGCGCAGCACCGTGACCGCATTCCCGCCCGACACATACGCGTAGGACCCGCTGGCCACGATTCCGAACGGAACGGGTAGCGACAGGCCAGCCGAGGCCACATTCGCCAGCGCTTTCGCCGGTGCGGTCGCGGTCGTGCATCCTGGCGGGGTAAGTACGGTGGCGGCATTGCTAGCACCGGCCCCCGGTGAGCTCGCGCCCGCAGCCGGGTGGCCCTTGCCAGCCAGCAGAAAGCCGCCAGCGGCCAGCGCAAGTGCCAGCACGCACAGTCCGCCGACGGGGGCCGGCGATCGCCACCACGGACGAGCCCGGCCCGGATGCCCGCCCGGCGGTTCCGGTGGCCCGCCCTGGCCGCCACTCCGGTCGGACCAGCTGCCTCCCGGCCGAGCCGGGTCCGTAAGGCCGGTCAGCGTCGGCCGGCCCTGGCCGGGCAGCTGCGTATCGCTGGCGGCTGCCGGCGCATGAGGAACACTGTCACGCCAGAGGTCTCGCCACGGATCGGGTTCTCCCGGCACCGGCGCAGCTGGGGCGGCGTCTTTCCGGCTGCCTCCCCACGGCTCCGGTTCTCGGCCGGTCGGTCCGGGCATGCGGCTGGTCTCCGGCATCGCCAGCTGAGTATCCGGGCGCGGAGTGGCCGCCCGCTCCCGGCCGTCGGGCCGGCCGAGCAGGACCTGGCGGAGCGCGGCGGCGAATTCGCCGCAACTGGCGTACCGGTCGCCGGGCGCCTTAGCAAGCGCCCGTTGCAACACCGCCTCGATCGCCGCGGGCAACTCGGGCCGGTACCCGCGAATCGCCGGCGGCGGCTCCGACAGGTGTGCGTACATCACCGAGATGCTCTGCTCGCGCCGGAACGGGGGCTGGCCGCACAGCATCTCGAATGCCGAGCAGGCCAGGCCGTACTCATCGCACCGACCGTCCAGGGGCCGGCCCTCGATCTGCTCGGGGGCGACGTATTCCAGGGTGCCCAGGAAATCCCCCGTGCCGGTCAGCGCCAGCGACGTGCCGAGCGTCGTCTTAGTCAGCCCGAAGTCCGACAGGTAGACGTGGTCCGGCAGGCCCGTCGCCCGTGCGGTCTCGAGCAGCATGTTCGCAGGCTTGACGTCACGGTGCACAAGCGCTCTCGCGTGCGCGGCGTCGAGCGCTGCAGCTACCTGCGACACGATGTCGGCGACCCGGCCGGGCGGTAGCCGGCCGCTCTGGTCGATCAGCGTGCGAACGTCGCCGCCCCGCACGTACCGCATGGCGATAAACAGCACGCCATTCGACTCACCCGCCTCTAATACCGGGATGATGTGCGGGTCATCGACAGCGGCGGCCGCTCGCGACTCCCGGATAAAGCGCTGCCGGAATGAGTCGTCCTCGGCCAGGCCGGGGGCGAGAAGTTTCAGCGCGACATGCCGGTCAAGTCTTCCGTCATAGGCACGGAACACGACTGCCATTCCGCCGGCACCTATCCGCTCCTCCAGCCGGTAGCCAGCGATGAGCGAGCCGGTGCTGAGTTCGCCGGGGACCTGGAATTCACTGGGCGGCCCAGTGTTCTCATCGGTCACGCGTCCTCCCCCGCTCGTTCCCGCATGGCCATGCAGATAAGAGGATCCGGATGCGCACGGCGTCCGGCAATGGTAGGAATCCAGTTTGCCGGATGTACGCCGTCAACAGGCCATTTTGCCAAACGGTGGCGAATGCTGCCGCGACCCATCCAGTTCGCCGATGTCGCGATCTACAGTTGCCCCATGACCAACGCAGCCGGTGCGTGTGCCGCGATAACCGACCCGATGAGGACCTAGCCGATGACTACCGAGCCGATGAGCGCTGAGCCCATGCGGACAGAGCGAGCGGCTATCCCGGCTGCCGCCGAGCTGCGTATCCACGGCTCCGGCATCGACCGGCTGCTGCACGCCGGATCCGTCTTCCGGATCGGTCGCGATCCGCAGGCCGATATCGTCGTCGCCGACCCGCGGGTGTCCTGGCAGCACGCGACCCTCGAGCATCAGGGCGAGGACTGGCTGCTGCTCGATACCGGCAGCACGAACGGCACATTCGTCGGTCGCGAACGCGTCCGCAAGCTCACCATCGCAGCGACCTGCGAGGTCCGGCTCGGTCATCCCGACGACGGCCCGCTGCTCACCTGCGCGCCTATGAAGAGCTCGGCTCCGGGCGCGGTCGGACCGGCCGGAACGGCGTTGTGGCAGCCCGGGCCTGCGTCCCCGGCGCAGGCACCCCCGGCACAGGCACCCGCGGCGCAGGCACC
>JBAUAR010000120.1:0-5016 GCA_049675875.1 Streptosporangiaceae bacterium | reverse complement strand
GTGCCCTGGCCAGATCGACCACTTCGGCGGCGGTCAGCCAGCCGTCGAACTCGGGGACATCGGGGCACACCGCGACCCGCCGCCGGTCGGCGGCCAGGCTGACGGTGCCGCTGTCGGCATGCCTGGTGCCGGCGATGATCGACAGCAGCGTGGTCTTACCCGCCCCGTTCGGGCCGACTAGCCCGTAGACGGAGCCGCGTGGCACGGCGAGGTCCACGTCGAACAGGCCGATGCCGCCGTAGTCCCTGGTCAGGCCCGCCACGGTCAGGATGGCGCGGGTGCCATCGGGCTCACGGGCAGCCCGGACCGGCGGAGCGGGCTTCGACGCGGCCGGCCGCCGGGCTAGCCCGGTCTGCCCGCCGCCGCTGCGGTCCATGCCGAAGAACAGGTACAGGATGGCGCCGAGCGGCGCGCTCACGAAGAGGATGACGATCGCCCAGGCCAGCTTGGGCGCGTTCCGGACCGACCTCGCACGCACGAGGCTGACGAGGCAGTAGACGTCGAGGCCGAGCAGCAGGACCAGCACCGGGATGAGCGCGGGGCCGATCGCGGGCAGCAGATGCAGCAGCGGATGCGACGGCCCGGCGGCCTGTGGCCAGCGACCGGTCACGCTGTCCCCCAGTGCCGCGCGACCCAGTCGGTGACTAGCCGCAGAACCTCCGGGCTCACTGGCTGGCGGGTCTGCCGCCGGTACCCGCGCGGACCGAGGCTGTCCGGGTCAGACCGCAGCATGTGGCTGAGGTCGGCGACAACGTGGCCCTCGAACGGCCCGTGCACCAGCTTGCCCATTGCCTCAACGTCACCGGGCGGCACCTGCAGGTCGTGCCCGCCGGTGATGGCGAGCACCGGCACACTGACCCTGGCTAGCACCGGTACCGGGTCGTAGGCCACGAAGTCGCGGGTCCACTTGGCGTTCACCCGGCTGCCCTGCACCCGAATCACGTCGGAGGTGGACGCCAGGATCTTGGCCAGGTTCTTGCGCTGCGCCCGCACGACGTCGGTGCGCAGCAGCCACAGGATCAGCTTCACCGACGCTGGCATCCGGTCGGCGAGCTCCGCGACCTGGTAGCTGAGCACGTCGGCGCCGGTGCCGGCGGCACCGGACAGCAGCGCGATCCCGGCAGCCTGCCCGTCCGCGGCCAGTTGCGCCGCGTAGTACGTCCCCTCGCTGTGCCCGATGGCGAGCAGGGGAAGCCCCGCGGCCTTCGCCGCCAGCCAGCCGCGGGCTGCCCGGACGTCCGCGGACCGCTGGTCCATTCCGGTCGTGAGGTAGTCGCCGCCGCTCGCGCCCACGCCGCGCTTATCGAACCGCAGCGTGGACACCCCGACCGGGCCGAGCGCCTCGGCGATCGCCCGGGTGATGGCGCCCCGCAGCCGCTGGCCGCCGGGCAGCCGGACGTCGGAGTTCCGATCGGTGCGCCCAGATCCAGGGATGAGCAGCGCCGCGGCGATCGGTTCGGCGGCCTCCGCGTAGGTGCCTGCCAGCACGCAGCCAGCTGCGTCGATACGAACGTCGGAGGATTGCACGGCCCCGTTCCCTTCTGTCATGTCGCGTCGTCGCCCACCAGCACCACGGTCGCGAGGATGCGCCGGCGCCGGCCCTTCCGTGGCGCACTGGCGAGCCGCGGCGCGAACACCCGGTAGAGGTCGGCCAGCATGGCCGTGTACTCGGCGTCGTCCAGCCAGAGGCCCGCGATCCGGTAGCTCGCCCCGTCCGCCAGCAGATCGAAGTCCGGCCGGTCGAAGTAGCGGTCCGCCGCCGCCAGCAGGCCGGCTACGAACGCCATGAACGCTTGCCGGTGATCCTCGGGGCTCATGGCCGCCGCCTCGTCCGGCGTGATGACCGCGGCCGTTAGCCGCAGCACGTAGGTGCGCTCGATCGCGCCGCGCACCCGGCGCTCGGCTACCACCTGCAGCACCCCGGCCCGCACCAGCCGCGCGACATGCCGGTACAGGCTCGCCGCGGGCACATCGGACAGTTCCGCGCTCAGCTGCGAGGTGGTCAGCGCTCGGTCGCCGAGGAACGCCTGCACGATGCGCAGCCGGACGGGGTGCAGCAGCAAGTCTGCGGTGCCGGGCATGGCGCGAGCGTAGCCCATTGGTATCAGTTCTGACAACGTTCCCAGTTTAGATAGTAAAAGCTCGCGGGCACCACGCCGCTGACCCGGTACAGTGATCGCGAAGGGGAGTAGTCCTTCGCCGGCCGGCCGACAATCTCGGCGCACGTCAAGCACAGTGCACCCGGTCGCCGGACCACGGCCATCCGCCGTGGTGGATGAGACCTTCGGCTGTTGAGCTGTTCCGGCCGAGGGCGCCCCTGACACGGACTCCGGGCCGGACCGAGGTGAGGACTCGCTCTGTGCCCGAGCTTGCGGTGATCGGCATCGCGTTCGCGGTGACGTTCCTGGCTGAGCTGCCGGACAAGTCGATGTTTGCCTCGCTGGTCCTCGCCACGCGCTACCGGGCGCTCTGGGTCTGGGCCGGCGCGGCGGCGGCGTTCGCCGTGCAGATGGTGATTGCCGTCACGGCCGGCCAGCTGCTCGCCCTCCTCCCGCACCGGGTGGTCGCCGGCGTCGCGGCCGGGCTGTTCGTCGCGGGGGCCGTCTACCTGTTCGCCGTGAGCTTCCGCCAGCGCCCGCACGAGGGGGCCGACGCAGCTCGGCAAGACCAGCGTCCGGTGTCAGCCTGGCGGGTCGCTGGCACGGCGTTCGGGGTCATTTTCGTCGCCGAGTGGGGCGATATCACCCAGTTCGCCACCGCCAACCTGGCGGCCCGCTACGAGCCGCTGCTGGTGCTGGCCGGTGCCACGCTCGGGCTGTGGGCCGCCACTGCCATCGCGGTCGTGATCGGAGCCAAGAGCCTCACCGTCATACCCATGAACTGGGTCAGCCGTATCGCTGGCATCATCCTGCTCGCGCTCGGAATCTACTCGGCCATTGCGGCCGCACACGGCTGACGCGCGGTCAATGACCGTACCCGAGCGGTTCCAGCTCCGAGGCCGCGGGCGCATCATGGGGGATTGGCAGCACCGCAGGCGTGACAGGAGGCAGCACGACGATGGACGACACTGCCGGGTTTGCCGAGGTCCCGACGACCACTCTCGCCGACATCCTGGGCCACGACCAGACCATGACCATCGCCATCCGATCGCTCTGGCCACCTGTCCGGCGGGTCGCTGGCCCGGCCTTCACCGTCACGTGCCCGCCCGGCGACAACCTCATGCTGCACGCCGCCATCTACCGCGCAGCGCCCGGCTCGGTTCTTGTCGTCCAGTCCGGTGACGTCGACTACGCAGTCGCCGGCGGCAATGTCTGCGCCGTGGCGCAGCGGCGGGGCGTCGCCGCGCTCGTCGTCGACGGCGTGATTCGGGATCTGGCGGAGGTCAGGGACAGCGGCTTTCCGGTCTTCGCCCGGGGAGTGGTTCCGGTCGCCGGGGCCAAGGCAGTCGCCGCGCCGCTCAACACCCCGGTCCGGTGCGGCGGAGTCACGGTCCGGACCGGCGACATCGTGGTGGCCGACGAAGACGGCGTCCTGGTGGTTCCCTCAGATCGCATGGAGCAGGTGCTGCGCGACGCACGGGCGAGACTGGCGCGGGAGGCTGACCAGAGTCTGGATGCGTGGGAGGCTGAGCATCGCGCGCGCATCGAGAAGATCCTGGCCGGCACCGGTTTCGACGGCGGCTGACCGACTCTCCGGAAGGCAGGCGGATGGCAACGTACGTCCTCGTGCATGGAGCCTGGGGCGGTGCGCACGGATTCCGCCTCGTCCGGCCGATCCTGTCCCGCCGCGGACACGAGGTCTTCACACCGAGCCTCACCGGCATAGGCGAGCGGTCCCATCTCGCCAGCCCGCAGGTAAATCTCACCACCCACGTCCAGGATGTCGTGAACACCGTGTGGTACGAGGACCTGTCCGACATCGTGCTGCTCGGGTTCTCCTACGGCGGGATGGTAGTCACCGGGGCGGTGAGCCAGCTAGCCGACCGCGTGCGGCACCTGGTTTACCTCGACGCATTCGTCCCGGACGATGGCCAGTCCCTGCGGGAGCTGACCGGCCAGCCAGGCGGGCGCGTGCTTGGCCTGGGCGAGCAGTGGCTCGTGCCAGCGCCGCCCCGCGCGTACGACAACCCAGCCGATGCCGCGTTCGCGGACCCGCGCCGGACGCCGCACCCGGTGGGCTGCTTTACCGAGCCGGCGATCGTGCCGCGCCCGCTTGAGGAGTACTCCTTCGGCCGCACCTACATCAAGGCGACTGTCGACGCGGACCAGAATGCGTTCTGGGCTGCCGCGAAGCGCGCCCGGTCCTCGCCGGCCTGGAACTACCGGGAGATCGCGACCGACCACCTGGTGCCGCTTAACCGGCCGCACGAGCTCGCCGAGATGCTGCTCGAGCTCAGCTGACGCCGGTTTAGCCCTGGCCACGCAGGCGTCCCTTCAGCCGACGATACCGGCGCCTGGCCAGGCTTACGAGGCTCGCGTCGGAGACCGCCGCCTCCAGCCGGGTCATCCGCCTGTTCTGCTCCGCCAGCAGGCGGATGATCTCCTCCTGCCGCGCCAGCAGCCGGTCGTTCTCCTGCCCGACGTATCTCGTGAGGTAGAGCAGGCCGCCAAGGCCATTCCCGCGGGCATAGTCGCGCAGCGCCGCATCGCGCATCATCAGGTCAAGGTGCCGGTGCGCGGCGTCACGGGCGATCACGCTGTTAGCGAGGGCGCCCTGCGCGTCGCGCCGCTGGTGCCAGAACGCGAGCGGCTCGCTGTCCAGGAACCCGAGGGAGTGCGCGGTCAGGGCCAGGCGCAGCCAGAACTCCCAGTCCCCGACCGCGGTGAGATCCTCGCGGAAGTAGCCGATCTCGTCGTGGACGGCGCGCCGGTACAGTACTGAGATCGGGACGGTCCGGTTGTGCCGCAGCATGTCGGACAGGGTGAACGCGGACACGTCCGGGCAGAACACCTCCCGCCCTTGCTCGGTAATCTCCTCGCCGTCGACGTGCTCCCAGACGATCTCGGTCCGCACGGC
>JBAUAR010000119.1:0-2089 GCA_049675875.1 Streptosporangiaceae bacterium | reverse complement strand
TCTGCGGCGGGCGGAAGATCTGGGGGTACGGCCAGGACGAGCTGCCGTCCACGCACCCCATCGCTGCCCGGGTCGGGACGCTGAGCGAGGCCGAGGCGAACTTCGACGGGATCAGCTACGCCAAGGGTGCAGCGGTGCTGAAGCAGCTTGTCGCCTACATCGGCCGGGACAACTTCCTCGCGGGGCTGCGCGCCTACTTTGAGCAGCACGCGTGGGGCAACGCCACGCTGGACGACCTCCTCGCCGCGCTCTCGGCCTACACGAACCGGAACCTGGCCGAGTGGTCGAAGGCGTGGCTGGAGACTGCAGGCCCGAACACGCTGCGCAGTGAGTTCGCCCTCGGTGCCGACGGCAGGTTCGCTGACTTCGTCGTGCTGCAGGAGGCGCCCGCCGAGCACCCGACGCTGCGGCCGCACCACATCGCGATCGGCCTGTACACCCTGACGGATGACGGACAACTGGTCCGGACGTGCCGGGTCGAGGCGGACGTTTCCGGTCCGCGCACCGAGGTACCAGCCCTGGTCGGTAAGGCGCAGCCGGACCTGATCCTGCTCAACGACGACGACCTGGGCTACGCGATCGTCCGGTTCGATCAGCGCTCCCTCGGCACGCTCAAGACGTCGATGGGCGCGTTCGCCGACAGCCTCGCCCGCACCGTCTGCTGGAGTGCCGTGGCGAACATGGCGGCGCAGGCCGAACTCTCGATTCCGGCCTTTGTCCAGATCGTGGTGGCCGGCCTGGCCAGTGAGCAGTCGGTTCCGGTCATCCAGGTCATCCTCGGGCACCTATCCCAGTTGCTCAAGACCACGGCTGACCCTGGGTGGGTGCCCCAGGGGAAGGATCTGCTGGCCAGCCGCGCCATCGAGCTGCTGCGCGAAGCCGAGCCGGGCGGCGACCACCAGCTGGCCTGGGCGCAGCTGCTCGCCTGGACAGCCGTCACGCCGGACCAGCTCGACCTGGTCGCCGACCTGCTCGACGGGCGCGCAGCGATCCCCGGCCTCGACGTTGACGCCGAGCTGCGGTGGGCATTTCTGCGGCGGCTGGCGGCAACCGGCCGGGCCGACGATGCGGAGATCGACGCCGAGCTAGCCCGCGACCGCACGGATGCCGGGCGTCGCAGCGCCCTCGCCGCGCGCGCGTCGATCCCGGACGCCGCGCACAAGGCGGAAGCCTGGCGGCAGGTTGCGGAGTCCGAGCTCGGGCTGGAGGAGGCGGCCGCGGTCGCGCGTGCGTTCAACGCGGCGGAGCACGCGGACGTGCTGGCGCCGTTCGCGGAGCACTATTTCCAGCAGCTCCCCGCCATCTTCGCGAAGCACGCGGACATGCTGCGAATGATCCTCGGTGAGTCCCTCTTCCCGTACAGCGCTGCCGGACCCGGGCTGCTCAGCCGGATCGAGGAGTTCCTGGAGCAGCCGGAGCTCGACCTCGCGGTTGTGCGGGCCGTGATCGAAGGCCGCGACGTCGTGCAGAAGGCGCTGCGATCCCGCGCGCTGCCGAAGTAGCCCGCAGTCCCCAGCCCGTTCAGACCCTTCCGAGAAGGGGAACGGGGTAACTTTACGGCGTGTCGTCCCCGTCTGGCTGCGGTGCTGCGGCGGGTCTTTGCCGAACTCCTGACCTGGGACTAGTCCGCTGCGTTAACGTCTGGTGACAGTAAGTAGCCAACGAAACCTTGATAACGCAGCGATCACGACCGACCGTGCCGCATCATGGGAACCAGTGCACACCGGGCAGAGACGCCGCTTCAGTCTCAGGAGCAACGTCAGTATGACATCGGGATGGCCGCAGGATCAGCGAGATCGACAGTGGCCCGCGGATGGCAGTGACGACACGGGGCCGGAGACACGGCGCCGCGGGCACCTCGCCACCGAGACCGGTCCGCAGACTCCGGTACCGAGCGACAGATCCCAGTTCGGGACCGCGCATCCGAGTGGGCCGCTGCCGGTCGGGCCGATGCCCAGGCCGGCCGGGCGGGCCGGCCGCGGCCGCTCGCGCGATGACGGCGCCGACTCGTTCGGTCTGTCGGATGCGGACTACGACTGGATTCGCTACCTCGGCGAGGCTGGACCGGCGCAGGAGACCGCGCCAAGGG
>JBAUAR010000118.1:0-19002 GCA_049675875.1 Streptosporangiaceae bacterium | reverse complement strand
TCATCGGGCCGAGCACCGCGTGCGTGCCGAGCGGCACCAGGGGCGCCAGGGTCAGCAGCTCAGTCCCTGGCGGCAGGTGCGCAGCCAGCCGGTCCTCAGCAGTCCGGAGCAGCTGCCATTGGTTGCCGGCCGGCCCGACGAACCGGTCGGCCCGGTACCGGCGCAGCACGCTGGCCGGCGTCTCGCGGGCCGCGCGCCGCCTGGCCACCTCTAGCATCAGGCTGGTGAAGTCGCTGGCACTCAGGCTCGCGAGCCCGGCCACTGCCGCAGGTCCGCCGATCGTCTGCAGCACTCGCTCCGGTAGGTCGTCCATACACCGATCCTTGCCGGGCCTCCGCCCGCTCGGCTACGAGTTATTGCCGAACCAGCGGCCACACCTCACAGTTTGGGGTTAGCAGCGAAGCGGCGATGGCGATGAGGCCCTGCTCGCCGCATCGCAACCGCCGGACTGTCGGTACCCCGCTCTATAGGTAGCCAGGGGCCGGCGTCGCTCGGCCGCCAGCGGTCGACCGCGCCAAGGAGGCAATCACTGTGACGACGCAGATCATCCTGCCAATCGAGGGGCCGTTCTCTCTCGCCGCGTCTGCGTCGTTTGGGTTCGGCCCGAACATGGGCCGACCGTCTCCGGATGAGAGCGTCATGCGGCTGGCCTTCGTAGCTGACGACCTTCGCCATCACGTGGGCGCGGTGCTGACGCAGCTGCCCGATGGCAGCCTGACGGCCGAGATGAGAGGCGACGCGCCGGTCCATGCAGCGGAGGCGCAGGTGCGCCGCATCCTGTCGATCGACACCGGTGTGGACGCCTGGCTCGCAGCCGGGCGGGCGGATCCCGTGCTCGGCGCCGTGCAGGCTACCTACCCAGGCCTGCGGCCGGTCCTGTTCCACTCGCCGTATGAGGCCGCCGCTTGGTCGGTGCTGTCCCAGCGGCGGCACCGAGCGCAGGGGATAGCCCTGCGTCGGCGGCTGAGCGAGGTGGCTGGGGCGACCTTCGACCTGGCCGGCCAGGCCGCGCTCGCATTCCCGCTGCCAGCGCGGCTGCTGGAGGTCATGCAGCTGCCCGGCATCGAGGACAGCCGGATGGCGCGACTACACGGCGTCGCTCAGGCGGCGCTCGACGGACATCTGGACGCCGCAGCCCTGCGGACGGCGTCGCCCGAGTCCGCGCTGGGGGACTTGCAGCGCATCAACGGCCTCGGGCCGTTCTATGCGACGCTCGTGTACTTGCGGTCGACCGGCGTGACGGACGCTCTCACGCTCGGTGAGCCCCGCCTTGCCGATTACCTACGGCACTACTACGACCTGGCGGAGACGCCCAGTGCCGCCGAGATCAAGCGGATCGCCGAGCGGTGGCACCCATTCCGCACCTGGGCCGCCGTGCTGTTCCGAGTGGCTGGCGACCGGGAAGGCGTGCCGTTCAACAGCGACAGCGGCCGCGGTCGGCGAGGCGTGCCGCGACTGGCTAGTGAACGCTTTTCTCGCAACACCCTCACGGTTTCGGGTTAGAAGAGAAGTGCCTAAGGAGGAGTTGAAGCCCTTCCTGGATGGCTGGAGCCCTTACGGACCAGCGCCTCGGGAAGGGACGGCGCCGGGGTACTTACTCGGAGCCGTAGCTGGCGAGTGAGGCGCCGCGCTCGGTGCCGGCCAGCTCGCGCAGGCGCTCGGAGAAGCGAGCACGGCCTCCAGGTCAGCGATCGTCGCCAACGACCTGTCGTAGTCCTCGCGCATCAGGCGGCGGTGTCGCTGGGTGAGCATGTTCATCGTGATCCCAGTGACCGCGTTAGCCTGCACGCGGTCCAGGTTCATCAGCTCGGCCACACGATGCCGGCCATCATCAGCGGACTCGCTGGACCGCATGATCGCGATCAGATCGTCGTACCGGTCGATCCCCCGGAACACGGCTGTCATGATGCGGATGCGCTCCTTGGCGCTCGCCACCCTGAGCCGCGCGCCTTTCGCGATGGCCTCCACCTCGTGGTCCATGCCGCGAGATTACTGGCGCGCGTGAGGCTGCGGTCGTGTCCTGGCCCTGACCGCCCTGTGCAACTGCATGTTGCACCAAGATCGGCATGGCAAAGGCGCTCCTCTTCTCACCACACCCTCACGGTTTCATGGGAATGAATAGGATAAGTCGGGCGTAAATTTCGCTGAAACCGCCAGGATGTCAGACGTGGGGGCCATCGTCGGTCACATGACCACACGACCGACGCCGAGAACTGCCCGAATAGGCGGGATTGTCACTACGGCGGAGTTACTCGCAGCGGGATGGCGGCACGATCAGATCCGCGCTAGTAGCCAGCGCGGCGACCTCATGTCGGTGCGGCGCGGCGTCTACGCCGACGGCAGCCACGGCCGCAAGCTACTGACCTTCCCAGACGGCGAGCGACTGCTCGCCGTCGGGGCAGCCGCGGCCATCGCGGGCCCCGAAGGTGTTGTGAGCCACCAGTCGGCCGCCTATCTGCACAAGATCAGCCTCGTCGGGCGCCAGGACTCAGCGGTACACCTGACGCGCCCGCCGGGCACGGGCTGGCGCGGCGCAGCAGGCGTTCGACAGCACTGTGCGCAACTGCCGCCTGAGCAGGTGACACAGCACCTGGGCCTGTCGCTCACCACGCCGGCGCGGACGGCGGTCGACCTGGCGCGGACGCTACCGTTCCGGGCTGGGGTGGTGGCCGCTGACTCCACCCTGCATCACCGGCTTGCTACGAAGGACGAGCTACGGTCCGTGCTGGCCTTCTGCAGTCGCTGGCGCGGCACCTCGGTCGCCGCGGACGTCATCGCCTTCGCCGACGGGCGCAGTGAGTCACCGCTGGAATCCATCGCCAGAGTCGTCTTCCGCGACTGCGGCCTGCCACCTGCGCAGCTGCAGGCCCTGATCGGGACTGTGGACGAAATCGCCAGGGTGGACTTCTTCTGGGACCAGTACCGGACGATCGTCGAGGTCGATGGCGCGATCAAATATGCCGACCCGCTGCGGGCGCGAGCTCAGCTCGAGCGCGATTCGTGGCTGCGGTCGCTGGGCTACGAAGTGGTGCATTTCACCTGGGAGGAGATCACCACCATGCCTGAGCTCGTCGCGATCAGGATCCGCGAGGCCTTCCGCCGCGGCACGCTCCTGGCGGCGGCCCGCCGCGCGACTGGCTGACGCGAGCTCCGCACACCGACAACGACGGCCGGCAGCACGGTTAGTCGGCCGGCAGCGCGTCGACGGCAGCCAGGATGCGCTTCTCCGACACCGGCACCGGCGTGCCGAGGATCTGCGCGAACAGGCTCACCCGCAGCTCTTCGATCAGCCACCGCACCGCCTGCACGTCCGACCGGGACCGTGCCTCGGGCGGCAGGTCCCGCAGCCGCGCCTGGTAGGCGCTGGCCGTCCGCTGTACCGCGGCCATCCGCTCGGCGTCCCTGACCTGCTCGCCCGCCAGCTTGTCGAGCCGGCGCACGAGGGCGCGCAGATAGCGGACGAGGTCGGGTAGCCGCCGCGCCCCGGTGGCGGACACGAAGCCGGAATAGATCAGCCCGGCGAACTGGGCACGCATGTCGGCCAGCGCCGGCTCCAGCGCGGCCACCGGATGAGCACCGGCGAGCCTGATCTCCACCTCGTGCGCCTCGCCGAGCACCCGCGCCACGGACTCCACTACCCGGCCGGTCGCCGGTGCCAGCCGGTCGCGCGCAGTGTCCACCAGCCGCGCAAACCCGGCCGCATCGAAGGCCGGCCCGCCTGCCTCGTCGATGACCTGGTCCGCGGCTGCGGCCGCGCAGTCGTCGAGCAGCGCCGCCGCGCTCGGGTACGGGTGGCTGCCCAGGGCGATCTTCTCCGCCATCGGCAGCCGCGAGGCGATCGACCGGACCCCGGACGGCACCGCGAGGAGAAGCAGCCGGCGAGTGCCCAGCCGCATCGCCGCATCGGCCTCGGCGCGGGTATCGAAGATCCGGATGTCCACCGCGTCGCCGGCGTCCGCCAGCGCCGGGTAGCCACGGAGCCGCGGCAGGACGGCGGGACGATCGCCCGGTCCGCCCGCCGTCTCCACCACCGCGCCCGCCTCGCCCGCCTCGCCCGCCTCGTCCGCCTCGTCCGCCCCATCCGCCGAGTCGGCGGGGAACACTCTCGGCAGCGCGCCGAAGTCCCACGTCCGCAGGCCCGTCCTGGTGAGGCCCGCGGCCGCGTCGGCCAGCGCTGCCCGTAGCCGCGGCCTGACCTGGCTGCGCAGCTCGGCCAGGTCCCGGCCGCTGGCGAGCACGGTGTCACCGTCCACGACTTCATAGTTGACTCGCAGGTGGGGTGGCAGCGCCGCGAAGTTCCACGCCGACACCGGCACTTTGATCCCGGTCATCCGAGTGAGCTCTGCGCTCAGCGCGTCCGGCAGGCTGCCGTCCGGCGCGCCCAGCCGGGCCACGACGGACCTGGCGGTGTCCGGCGCCGGAATGAAGTGGCGGCGCAGGTCCTTCGGCAGCCCGCGAATCAGCTCAGTCACGAGCTCGACCCGCAGGCCGGGCACCTGCCAGCCGAATTCGGCCCCGTTCCGGTCGAATAGGTCGGTCAGCGGCAGCCTGACGGTCACTCCGTCGTCCTCCTCGCCCGGCGCGAACTCGTACGACAGCGGCAGCGTCCCCCACGTCTTTGGGTAGTCGTCGGCCCGGACCTCGCTGGCGGCGGGTGCGACGAGGTCGGCGGGCCCGAGGTCGAGCAGGCTGGGCTCGGCACCGCGGACCCGTTTCCACCAGGAGTCGAAGTGGCGCCCCGAGACGACGGTGCCGGGAATCCGCCGGTCGTAGAAATCGAAGATCGTCGCGTCATCGGCGACGAGGCCGCGGCGGCGCGCCTTGCGCTCCAGCTCCGCCGCCTCCTCGCGGGCGCGCTGGTTGCGGGCGAAGAACGCGTGGTGTGTCTGCCAGTCGCCTTCGACCAGTGCGTGCTGGATGAACAGGGCCCTCGCCGCACCCGGATCGATCGCGCCGTAGTTCACCGGCCGCGCGGCCACGATCGGCAGGCCGTACAGGGTCACCTTCTCGGTCGCCAGGACGGCGGCGCGGCGGGCGTCCCACCGCGGTTCGCTGTAGCTGCGGTGAACGAGGTCCGCGGCGAGGGACTCCGCCCACTCCGGCTCGATCCGCGCCACCGTGCGGGCCCACAGCCGGGACGTCTCGACCAGCTCGGCGGCCATCACCCATGGCGGCGGCTTGCGGGCCTGCGGCGAGTCGGGAAAGATCGCGAAGCGCGCCCCGCTAGCCCCGAGAAATTCGGCCGGGCCGCGGCGGCGAGAGCCCACTCCGCCGCGCTGCCCGCGATCGGCGCCGCCGCGCTCGGCGGTGGACCCCGCGGCGTCGCGCATGCCGATATGCGACAGCAGCCCAGCAAGCAGCGCCTGATGCACCCGGTCGGCGAGCTCGGCGCCGTATCGGCCAGAGCCGGAACCGTCGGCGCTGGCCGCCACCGCAGCGCCCGCAGCGCTCGAAGAGCCCGAAGAGCCCGAAGAGCCCGAAGAGCCCGAAGCACCCGAAGCACCCGAAGCACCCGAAGCACCGGCGCCGGACGGCTGCGATGCCGGATGGCGGTCCCGGCCGATGATGACGCCGACATCCCGCGCCGCCCGCTGCAGCTGGCTGTACACGTCCTGCCACTCGCGCACGCGCAGGAAATGCAGGTACTCCCGGCGGCACAGCCGGCGGAATGCGGACGACGATAGCTGCCGCTGCTGGTCACGCAAGTAGTCCCAGAGCGTCACGAGCGCGAGGAAGTCGGAGCCGGGCTCGGCGAACCGGCGGTGCTGGGCGTCCGCGGCATCCCGGGCGTCGGCAGGACGCTCCCGCGGGTCCTGGATTGCCAGCGCCGAGGTGATGATCAGCACCTCACGAGCGCAGCCGTTCGGCCCGGCCGCCAGGATCATCCGGCCCAGCCGGGGGTCGACCGGGAGCTCGGCGAGCTTGCTTCCGGTGTCGGTCAGTCGCACCGGGCCGCCGTGACCGCCGGCGCTGATCGCGCCGAGCTCGGTGAGCAGCCGCAGGCCGTCGGCGATCTGCCGCGAGTCCGGCGGGTCGATGAACGGGAAGTCCGCGACGGCACCCAGGTCGAGGGCCGCCATCCGGAGGATGACCGACGCGAGGTTGGTGCGCAGGATCTCCGGCTCGGTGAACTCGGGCCGTGACTCGAAGTCCGCCTCGCTGTAGAGCCGGATGCAGATGCCGTCCGACGTTCGCCCGCAGCGGCCTGTGCGCTGGCTTGCGGAGGCCTGCGAGATCGCCTCGATGGGCAGCCGCTGGACCTTCGTCCGCTGGCTGTACCGGGAGATCCGCGCGGTCCCCGGATCGATGACATACCGGATGCCAGGCACCGTCAGCGACGTCTCGGCAACGTTGGTCGCGAGCACCACCCGCCGTCCCTGGTGCGGCTGGAACACCCTGTACTGTTCGGCAGCTGACAGCCGGGCGTACAGGGGCAGCACTTCCAGGCCCGGCTCACCGGCCAGCGCGTCGGCGGTGTCCCGGATCTCCCGCTCGCCGCTCAGGAACACCAGCGCGTCGCCCGGCCCCGCCCTGCGCAGCTCCGCGAGCGCATCGGTGATGCCCTGCATCTGGTCGCGCGGTTCGCCGCCGGGCTGGTCCGGATCCGCGAGCGGCCGGTACCGCACTTCGACCGGATAGGTTCGTCCGGACACCTCAATGATGGGGGGAACGCGGCTCGTGGTGGCCGGTGCCGCCCGCTCGCCTCGGCCGCCGGAGCCGGGTCCGGTCGCGAAGTGCCGGCTGAATCGCTCGGGGTCGATGGTGGCTGACGTGATGATGACCTTGAGATCCGGTCGGCGCGGCAGCAACTGCTTCAGGTAGCCGAGGATGAAGTCGATGTTCAGGCTGCGCTCGTGCGCCTCGTCGATGATGAGCGTGTCGTAGCGCAGCAGCTCGCGGTCGCGTTGCAACTCGGTCAGCAGGATGCCGTCGGTCATCACCGTGATCAGCGTGTCGTCGCTCGAAGTGTCGGCGAACCTGACCTTGTAGCCAACCGTCGAGCCGAGCTCGGTCGCCAGCTCCGCGGCGATCCGGGCGGCCACGGTGCGCGCCGCGATCCGCCGCGGCTGGGTGTGGCCGATCTTGCCCCGGACACCCCGGCCGAGCTCCAGGCAGATCTTGGGCAGCTGCGTGGTCTTACCCGACCCGGTCTCCCCCGCGACGATCACCACCTGGTGGCTCGCGATCGCCGCGGCCAGCTCTGCTTTGCGCTGGCTGACCGGCAGCTCGGCCGGGTAGGTGATCACCGGCACCGCAGCACGGCGCGCCGTGACCCGCTGCTCGGCGGCCGCGACGTCAGCGGCGATCTCGGCTATTGCCTGCTCACGGGCGCTGGCGTCCCGTAGTGACCGCGCCCGGTCGGCGCGCCGCGCCAGCCGATGCTCGTCGCGCAGCATCAGCTCGGGCAGGCGCGCTCGCAGCACAGCGAGCGAGGCAGTCACGGCGATGCTCCATTCGGTGGCACATGGTCAGGGGCCGCGTCTCAGCATGCCCGGGCGGTCCCCCGTCGGCCAACGCATTTGCCGGCCGGAGCCTTCCTGGTCAGCTGCCCCGGCCTGGCCAACCGGAAGCCGCGAACAGATACTGGTGCTCTGAGCGCAGCGACGCGGGGAGGGCGAGATGACGAACCTGGCGTCCATCCTGGACCGGTCTGCTACCGCGCAGCCGGACCGGGCCGCGATCCGGCTCGACGATCTGACCGTCAGCTACCAGCAGCTCAGCGCTGCTGCTCGGCGGCTGGCGAACCTGCTCGCCGCTGGCGGCGTCGAGCCCGGTGACCGGGTGGGCCTGATGATGCCCAACATTCCGGCGTTCCCGGTCGCCTTCTACGGGGCGCTGACGGCCGGCGCGGTGGTCGTGCCGATGAACCCGCTGCTCAAGAGCCGGGAGGTCGCCTACTATCTCGGCGACTCCGGCGCGCGGCTGCTGTTCGCCTGGCGGGACTTCGCCAGCGAGGCGGCCAAGGGCGCCGCCGAGGTCGGCGCTGAGGTGATACAGGTGGACGACGCGGATCTGAGTTCGGCGCTCGCGGGTCACCGCCCGGACGCTGTGTCAGCAACGGCCGACGACACCGACGATGCGGTCATCCTCTACACCTCCGGGACTACCGGCCAGCCCAAAGGGGCCCAGCTCACCCACGGCGGCCTGGCCAGGAACGCCCGGCTGACCGCGGAGACGCTGCTGCAGAACCGCTCGGACGACGTCATGATGGGCTGCCTGCCGCTGTTCCACGTGTTCGGCCTCACTTGCGGCCTGAACGCGACCGTGCTGGCGGGCGGCACCCTCACGCTGCTGCCGCGGTTCGACGCCGCCAAGGCCCTGGACATCATCGCGCGGGACCGCGTCACGATCTTCGAGGGCGTGCCGACGATGTACGCGGGCATGCTGCATCTCCCCGCCGCCGACTCGGCCGACACAACGTCGCTGCGGCTGTGCGTTTCCGGCGGTGCGGCCATGCCCGCGGAGATCCTGCGCGGCTTCGAGCAGAAGTTCGGCTGCATGATCCTCGAGGGCTACGGGCTGTCCGAGACGTCGCCGGTGGCGTCGTTCAATCACCCGGACCGGCCGCGTAAGCCCGGCTCGATCGGCACCCCTGTCGAGGGGGTGGAGATGCGCCTGGTATCCGATGCGGGCGGCGCTGTCCCGGCGGGCGAGGTAGGCGAGATCGCCATCCGCGGTCACAACCTCATGAAGGGGTACTGGGGCAGGCCGGAAGCGACCGCCGAAGCCATCCCCGACGGCTGGTTCCGGACCGGTGACCTGGGCCGGGTGGACGACGAGGGGTACTACTACATCGTCGACCGCAAGAAAGAAATGATCATCCGCGGCGGCTACAACGTGTACCCGCGGGAGGTCGAGGAAGCACTGCACGAGCATCCCGCCGTCGCCGAAGTCGCGGTGATTGGCATGCCGCACGCCGAGCTCGGCGAGGAGGTCGGCGCGGCGGTGGCACTCAAGCCCGGTGCCGACGCCACCCCTGCTGAGCTGCAGCAGTTCGTCAAGGACCGGGTGGCGGCTTACAAGTACCCGCGGCAGGTCTGGCTGGTGGACAGCCTGCCCAAGGGCCCGACCGGCAAGATCCTCCGCCGCGAGGTCCACCCGCCGGAGGACTCGTCATGACCGCGGGTCCGGCGGACCGGGGACGGGCCTCGGCAGCGGCGGCGGCCGCCGGATCGGCGCTGCCCGAAGCGGCGGGTGACCTGGCTGGCGCCCTGGACCTGCTGCTGGCCGACGGTGCGCTCGGCGTGCTGCGCAGGCTCCGCCCGGACGGTGCGGCGCTGCGGCTGGGCGTCGGCCTCGCCAGGCGCCCGCAGCGGATAGCGGGCGAGGCCGTGCTGCTCGGCTCCGAGCTTGCCAAGATCGTGCGCGGCCGCTCGGAAGTCACGCCCGACCGGCGGGACCGGCGCTTCGCCGATCCTGCGTGGAGCCAGAATCCGCTGCTCCGCCGCACCATGCAGGCCTACCTGGCCACCAGCCAGTCTGCCGACCGCTTGCTGGCGGCTGCGGACCTCGACTGGCGGGACGCCGAACGGCTCCGCTTCGTCCTGATGAACCTGATCGCGGCCGGGTCGCCGAGCAACAACCCGCTGCTGAGCCCGGCCGGGCTCAAGGCGCTGGTGGACACCGGCGGCTTGTCAGCCGTGCGGGGCCTGCGCGCGCTGGCCGGCGACCTGGCCACCGCGCCGCGGGTACCGAGCATGGTCGAGCCCGCTGCGTTCGAGGTCGGCAAGGACCTGGCCGTGACGCCCGGCTCCGTTGTGTACCGCACCGAGATGTTCGAGCTCATCCAGTACGCGCCGGTGACCGAGCAGGTCGGCAGGTACCCGCTGCTCGTGGTGCCGCCGATGATCAACAAGTACTACATCGTCGACCTGGCACCGGGCCGGAGCATGGCGGAGTTCCTCGTGGGTCAAGGTCACCAGGTGTTCGCTATCAGCTGGCGCAATCCGGACTACCGGCACAAGGACTGGGACCTGGACAGCTACGGCGCGGCCGTGGTGGCGGCGCTCGACGTGGTGCGGTCGATCACGAGCGCGCGGAAGGCCAGCATCTGCGCGTTGTGCTCGGGCGGCATCGTGTCCTCCATGGTGGCCGCGCACTTGAGCACGTTCGCCCAGCTCGACACCGTGGCCAGCATCTGCCTCGGGGTGACGGTGCTGGATCAGGAGCGAGCGGGCACCGCCGGAGCGATGATCGGCGAGGCCACCGCGGCGGCGGCCATGGCCGCGTCGGCAGCGCGGGGCTACCTTGACGGCAGGACGCTGGCCGAGGTCTTCGCCTGGCTCAGGCCCGACGACCTGATCTGGAACTACTGGGTCAACAACTACCTGCAGGGCCGCCCGCCGCCTGCGTTCGACATTCTGTACTGGAACGCCGATACGACCCGGCTTCCGGCCGCACTGCACCACGACTTCATCCGGATGGCGCTCGACAACGCGCTGGTCAAGCCGGACGCGGCCACGATGCTCGGATCCCCGGTCGACCTGTCGAAGGTCGACGTGGACGCCTATGTCGTCGCGGGTATCGCCGATCACCTCTGCCCGTGGCAGTCCTGCTACCGCACCACCCAGCTGCTGGGCGGCGAGGTAACCTTCGTGCTCTCCACGAGCGGGCACATCGCTTCGATGGTCAACCCGCCCGATAATCCGAAGGCGACCTTCCGCAGCGCGGACGTCAATCCACCCGACCCGGCGGAGTGGCTCGCGGGCGCCACCTCGGTCGGCGGCAGCTGGTGGCCGCACTACTCGGGGTGGCTGGCGGCGCGCAGCGGCGGCACGAAGAAGCGCCGGGCAAAGGCCGGGAGCAAGGAGTTCGCCGTGCTCTGCCCGGCGCCGGGGACCTATGTCCACGACCGCTGACGCGGGCACGACCGTGGACGTGCGCAACGTGGCTCTCGGCAACCAGCTCGTGCGCGTCGCGGTGCGGCCCGCCCGCCACGGCGGGCGGGCTACGCCGGCCAGCGCTCCGCTGCTGCTCATCAACGGCATCGGCGCGAGCCTGGAGCTGCTGCAGCCGTTCGTCGACAAGCTCGACCCGTCGCTCGAGGTCATTAGATTCGACGTGCCAGGGGTAGGCGGGTCCCCGCTGCCCGCGGCGCCGTACCGGTTCACCGGCCTGTGCCGGCTCCTCGGCCAGCTGCTGACCGAGCTCGGACACGACCGCGCCGACGTGCTCGGCATCTCCTGGGGCGGCGCGGTAGCGCAGCACTTCGCCTTCACCCAGCGGTCACGATGTCGCAGGCTGGTCCTGGTGAGCACCGCCACCGGCATGATCATGGTGCCGGCCAGGCCGTCGGTGCTCGCCCGGATGGCCACGCCCCGGCGCTACACCGACCGGGACTACCTGGCCAGCGTCGCGGGTGACCTGTACGGCGGGAGCGCGCGGTCCGATCCCCGCCGGGTGACGGCGGCGATGAACGCGGACAACAGGATCGGCTCCCGGCTTGGCTACGTCTACCAGCTCGCGGCCGGCCTGGGCTGGACCAGCGTGCCGTTCCTGCCGCTGGTGCGGCAGCCCACGCTGATCCTGTCCGGCGCCGACGACCCGATCATCCCGCTGGCGAACGCGCGGCTGCTGCGCCGGCTGATTCCGCACGCGCGGCTGCACGTCTTCCCTGGCGGGCACCTCGGCCTGGTCACCGAGGCCGGCCAGCTCGCCCCGGTGGTGACCGAGTTCCTCAGCGCTGAGTGGCCGGCCTCGGGACGGCCCGCACCGGAAAGGACCACCTGACATGGACCTGGTTGTCGGCTCGGACTTCTACACGCTGGAGCAGCTGCTCGACCCGGCCGGCCTGGGGCAGCTGCTCGCCGTCCGCGAATTCATGGAGAAGGAGGTCGCGCCCGTCATCAATCACTACTGGACCCGGGAGGAGTTCCCGCACCACCTGGTGCCGGGCCTGGCCGCGCTGGGCATCGCGGGCCTCGCCTGCGAAGGCCACGGCTGTCCCGGCGGCGACGCGCTCCTCGACGGCATGATCGCCATGGAGCTGGCCCGCACGGACTGCTCCATCGCCACCTTCATGGGCGTGCACGGCGGTCTCGCGATGGGCTCGATCTACCTGTGCGGGTCGGACGAGCAGAAGGAGCGCTGGCTGCCGGCGATGGCCCGGATGGAGAAGATCGGCGCGTTCGCGCTCACCGAGCCTGACGTCGGCTCCGGTGTGGCCGGCGGGCTGACGACAACCGCGCAGCGAGACGGCGACGTCTGGGTGCTGAACGGCCAGAAGAAGTGGATTGGCAATGCCACCTTTGCCGATCTCGTTGTTGTCTGGGCCCGCGATGTGGCCGACAACCAGGTCAAGGGTTTCGTGGTGGAAGCGGGTACGCCGGGCTTCGCGCCGATGAAGATGCGCGACAAGATCGCGCTGCGGGTGGTCCAGAACGCCCAGATCACCCTGGACGACGTCCGGGTGCTGGAGACCAACCGGTTGCAGCGGGCCACGACCTTCCGCGACACGGCTCAGGTGCTGCGCCTGACCAGGGCCGGGGTGGCCTGGCAGGCCACTGGGTGCGCACGGGGCGCGTACGAACTGGCGCTCGCCTACGCTACCCAACGGCAGCAGTTCGGCCGTCCGATCGCCGGCTTCCAGCTCGTCCAGGACCTGCTGGTGAAGATGCTGGCCAACGTCACCGCGTCGGCGTGCCTGTGCGTGCGGCTGTCGCAGCTGCAGGCCCTGGGGCAGGCCAAGGACCACCACTCCGCGCTCGCCAAGGCGTTCTGCACCGTGCGCATGCGCGAGACCGTCGGGTACGCGCGAGAGTTGCTCGGCGGCAACGGCATCCTGCTGGAGAACCAGGTCGGCAGGTTCGTCGCCGACGCCGAGGCCATCTACTCCTACGAGGGCACCCGGGAGATCAACACACTGATCGTCGGCCGCGCCGTCACTGGCCTCGGCGCATTCGTCTGACTTCGCGCCGCACCACGCCGACCCGCTCCGCCAGCGGAGCAGCCGGCACGTCGATCACCCGGAAGCCGAGGTCGCGGTACGTGCGCTCGTGCACCTGCTCGAAAACGAGGCTGTCGGCGAGGCTGATCCGCCGGGCCGCGGTCGGCGTGACGAACCCGAGGCTGCGCACGAAGAAGACGGTGCCGGAGTAGCTGCCGCAGCGCAGCAGCCGGTCCACCTCCTCGGTCAGCAGCGCCGACTCCGGGTACCCCAGGTAGCGGCTCAGCGCCAGCGTGCACACCGGTGACCGGTCGAAGAAGACGACGGCTCCGGCCCGTCCAGCGGCCTCCGCCCACGCCTCCGCTGCCTGCTGCCGCCGACGCTGCAGGCCGACGATCGTGTCGATGAACGCCGGGTGCGTGTGCGGCTCGGGCTCCCCGAGCGCTTGCCGCAGCGCGATCACGTCGGTCGCCGCTTCATCGACGACCCGGTCGCCATCGAGCTCAAGCTGCCGCAGGATAGCGGTCTTGCCGGCACCCGGCGCGCCGGTCAGCACATAGCTGGGCATGCTGTCTCCTCAGCTGAATTCGGGATCAGGTAATGCGTGCCGGGCGACGCCTGGCCGCGCGGTATCAGGCGGCGGGATCGGCAGGCTGGGCAGTCAGCGTCGCCAGTCGTGCCAGCTCAGCGATCACCGACTTGGTCAGCCGGACGATGCCCCATGTCGCTGCTAGCACGGCCAGCACCTCTATCGTGATCCGCAGACCGCCGCCGCCCACTCGTTCGTGATAGATGAACAGCCCGAGCAGCGACCCGACCAGCGGCTCGAGCACGACGAACGCCGGCAGCGACGCGGCCAGCCCGGCCGCCCGGTAGGCGTTCTGCTGCACGGTCAGCGTGAGCAGGCCGACCACCGCGAGCAGATAGAGCCGGACGTCGCCCAGCAGCGCGAGCCCGTGCGCCCCGGCGAGCGTGGCCACCGTCTTGGTGAGCGCGTCGGTGACGCCAGCCCCGACGCCGCCGCCGATGCTGAGCACGAGCGCGCGCTGCGGCGTGGCCACCCTTGCCGCCGCCAGCCAGCACAAGGCCACGGCGAGCACCGATCCGAGCGCGGCCAGGCCCAGGGACGAGGCCGGAGCCGTGCGGTCACCGCCGGACGGCTCGGCTGCCACCAGGAATGCGGCCAGCCCCGCTACGGCGGCCAGGGCGGCCGTCCACTCCGGCAGCTGGAGCCGCCGTCCCTCGGCGCGTGCCGCCAGCAGCAGCGCCAGCAGCAGGCCGAGCGGGAACACCGGCTCGACGATCACCAGCCGGCCGAGCTCAAGCGCCACCGCCTGCAGCCCGAAACCGATGCCCACGGCGATGAGGCCAAGTAGCCAGCGGCGGGTCCGGGCCAGCCGCAGCAGCAGGGCAGGCTCAAAGGAGCGGCCCGAGCCCAGTGCCGCCGCGGATCGCTGCTGAGTGACCGACGCGATCGCGTAGCTCAGCGCCCCTGCCAGTGCCAGCACCATCGCGAGTGCCTGTTCAGGTACTCCGGTCACCGAGTCGGCCACCTGCCTTTCAGCCGCTCGGCCCGAGGGTCGCCAGCAGGGTGATTAAGGCGACGATGACATACATTCCCGGCATGCGCCAGTCCCTGATCGGTCTGCCGCGGTACCGGCCGGCCCGGCTAGCCCCGGCGGCCTCATCGGGCGACGTCCGGCGCGGGCGAGCCGAGCTCGGCGAGCCGGCCAAATTCGGCGATGACCGACCTCGCGAGCCTGGCGATGCCCCAGACGGCCGCGAGGACGGCGAGCACCTCGATCGTGATCCGGACGGCATTGGCGCCCACCCGCTCGTGGTAGATCATCAGACCCAGCGCGGAGCCCACCAGCGGCTCGAGCACCACGAAGGCGGGCAGCGAGGCAGCCAGGCCGCCCGCCCGGTACGCGTTCTGCTGCAGGGTGAGCGCGAGCAGGCCGGCGAGGGCGAGCAGGTACAGCCGGACGTCGCCGAACAGCGCGAACTGCTGGGTACCGGCTAGCGGCACGACCGTCTTCGTCAGCGTGTCCGTGACGCCGGCCGCGATCCCGCCGCCGATGGCAAGCGGTATGGCCCGATGCGAGGTAACCGTTCTGGTGGTGACCAGGCAGCACAGCGCCGCGACCGTGACCGCGACCGCCGCGGCGATGCCGAGCGGGGCGGCCTGCGCTAGCTGCTGCCCGCCCGACGGCTGAGCCGCGACGAGGAACACAGCCAGGCCGGCCACCGCGGCCAGCGCTGCGGTCCATTCCGACCAGCACAGTCGGCGGCCCTCGGCCCGGGCGCCGAGCAGTAGTGCCATCAGCAGGCCAAGCGGGATCACCGGCTCGACGATCACCAGCCGGCCATTCGCCAGGGCCGCCGCGTGCAGCGCGTACCCGGCCACCACGGCGATCATGCTGAGCTGCCAGCGGCGAGTCCGCGCTAGGCGCAGCACAAGGCGGAGATCGACCGGCGAACCCGAGGTCAGCTCTGCCGCGCAGCGCTGCTGCGTCACGGCAGCGACGGCGTAGCACAGCGCGCCACCCAGCGCGAGAACGACCGCCAGCACCTGCTGGGTTGTCCCGGTCAACGGGCTGGCCACCTGCCCTTTTCGCTGCGAACTGACCTGACTACCGGCAACGGTTACCGGCCGGCAGCGGGTGCGCCATGACTTCGCACTAACTCCGCCTGCCTAGCCGGCCTCGGCGAGCACCGAGTCCCGGACCTCCACCCAGCGCAGCGAGTCCGCGATAGCATCGGCCAGCGAGTGCGTGGCCGTCCAGCCCAGCAGCCGGCCCGCCCGGTCGCTGCGGGTGAACGCGCCCGCCGGGTCGCCCGGCCGGGGCGGCGCCTCGACGACCTCGACAGGCGGCGACACCACGCTGTTAAACGCGGCCACCAGCTCCCGGACCGTGGTGCCGGACCCGGTCCCGATGTTGATGGCGAACGCCGGTGCGCCGTCGAGCACGGCGTCGAAGGACTTCAGCGCGGCGACGTGCGCGGCGGCGAGATCCCAGATGTGCACGTAGTCCCTGATACCTGAGCCGTCCCTGGTCGGGTAGTCCGTCCCGGTGATCTGGAACGGCTCACCAGACTGGTGCGCCTGGATCAGCTTGCCCAGCGCGTGCGATGGAAGGCGAACCTGGAGGCCGCTACGGAGCTTCGGGTCGGCGCCGATCGGGTTGAAGTAGCGCAGTGACAGCACCCGCAGCGCCGTGCCCCCGGCGACGTCGGCGAACATGCTCTCACAGACTGCCTTGGTCCGGCCGTACGGGCTGAGCGGGACGATGGGTGAGTCCTCATTCACGCTGCCGCCCTCGCTGGCCTGGTAGATCGCGGCCGACGAGCTGAACAGCAGCCGGTGGCAGCCGTTGCGCAGCAGGTGCCGGAGCATCGCCAGGCTCTTGGCCACATTCCACTCGTAGTAGCGGACCGGGTCGGACACCGAGTCGGGCACCACGATGAGGGCGGCGCAGTGCACGACCGCCTCGATATCGGGGTGCTCGGCGAAGACCTTGTCCAGCAGGGCGCCGTCGGCGATGTCGCCTTCATAGAACTCGCGGCCGCCAGTGAACTCGCGACGTCCGGTGACCAGGCTGTCCACGATCACCGGCGTGATACCGGCATCGAGGCAGGCCGACGCGACCGTGCTGCCGATGTATCCAGCGCCACCGGTGATCAGGACCTTCACGCCGCCACCATCCACTTCGCGCGAATCCGATATTTCTGACTTGCTCCAGTAACGTTGCCGCCGCCGGAGCTCGCTCGCACCCTACCAACCCCGAGCTAGCGCCAGGCGACATCGTTTCTAGGCAGGCAGCGCGTCGAGTGACGGGCGGGTCGCCAGCCAGGGCTGCTCCGCCACGCCCATCGGAGTGCTGGGCGGCACCTCCATGAACGGCCAGATTTCCTCAGCGACCGCTCGCCAGTTCGCCGTCGCCTTCATCTCGCCCAGCAGGGCGAACAAGCCGAGATTGATGCGCTGCAGCACCACGTAGGACCGCGGTATCCGGGCGTACTGTGCCACCGGACTGCGGACGTCGAAGAACCGGCGCACCACGGCGGAGGCGTACTCCCCGGTGACCGTCACGGCCGCCGACTCCCGGATCAGCTGGTAAAACACCGCCAGGTGGTCGACGATCTCGGCATCGCTGAGCGGTGCGCCCGGCACCAGGAAGCCGGCCTCCTCCAGGCTGGCTCGAAACTGCGCCGGATTGTCATCCACGCAGAGCGTGCGCGCCATCTCCATCAGCGGCAGCAGATCGGTGCTGGTGAAGTGCTTGACCATGCCGAAGTCCAGGAAGGTGACCTTGCCCTCGCCGTGGAAGAGGTAGTTGCCGGGGTGCGGATCGCCGTTGAAGGCGTGCACCTCGTACAGGCTTCGGAACACGAACCGGTAAAGGGTCTCCCCGGCCAGGTCCCGCTCGCGCTGCTCCCAGCTGAGCACGTCGGAAAACCGGGCTCCGGTTACCAGCTCGCTGGTCACGACGCGGCGGGTCGACAGCTCCGGCACGATGGCGGGGACGCTGATCGTGGGGTGTCCGGCGAAGTACCGGTGCAGCCGCTGCTGGTTTGCTGCCTCGCGCCGGTAGTCGAGCTCCTCGAGCACACGCTCCCGCAGCTCGGCGACCAGGCCGTCCACGTCCTGGCTCGGGGCAGTGACGCGGAGCATCCGGCGCAGCAGTGACACATTGGCCAGGTCCGCCGCCATCATCTCGGCGATGCCCGGGTATTGCACCTTGACGGCCACCGCCAGCCCGGCCGTGGTGATCGCGCGGTGCACCTGCCCGATCGACGCGGCGGCGATGGGCTCAGGGTCCCAGCGGGCGAACAGCCGGTCCGGCGGCGCGCCTAGTTCCTCGGCGACAACGCCGGCGGCCAGCTCCGCGCTCATCGGCGGCACGCTGTCCTGCAGCCTGCTGAGGGTCCGGCGGACCGAGGGGGCGAGGCCCTCGTCAACGTAGCTCGCCATCTGGCCGAGCTTGACCATGACGCCCTTCATCGTGCCGAGCGTGGCGGTGATGTCATCTGCCGTCTGCATGGCCAGGTCGGTTCGCAGCCGCTGACGCTGCTCGCCCGCGGTTGCGAACAGCCGTGGCGCACTGCCCGCGTAGCGGAGGCCACCCCGGACCGCCAGCCCGGCGGCGGCGGCGCCGCGCTGGAAGCGGAGCGCGCCGATTCGTCGTCGCACGAGCGCTACCGCGGTCGCGGTCGCGACCGCACTCGCCGTGACCGCAGCCAGCACCCGGAGCGCGCGTCTCATGCGCTCGCTGTTGCTTGGCCGGGGGGACGACCCCCCGAACCCCCCGCGGCCTGCCCGGCGGGACGACCACCCCTATCCCCGTCGTGTGCCCGCACCCGCAGCGTGATCCGCTGCCTGGCCTCCAGCACACCCGGCTCGCCGAGGAACACCGCGTCCAGCACCCCGAGCGCCTGCCGGATTTCGTCCCGGCGGCGGGCGGTCAGCTCCGGAGCCTGGTAGCCGTAACTATCCCTGGCCCAGGCCGGCAGCGACACGAGCACGGCCTCCCGGATGTCCTGCCAGATCTCGGCCACCTCGTCGTCCAGTCCAGGCGGGTCGAGCACGTAGGCCGTGGATTCCCGGGCGGCCGCAGTGCACTGCAGCTCCGGCCGGACCCGACCGAGGTAGCGGTCCAGCGCCGCAGCGCTGTCTGGCACCAGCTGGGCCGGCACACCCACGAGTTCCGCCGCGACGACCATTTCCTCGATGTAGCGGTCGGCATCCTCGGCTGTCAGCGGGCTGCCGAACAGATTGCGCGCGACGACGTTCGAGTCGACTAGCGCTGCGTGCACCCAGAGCAGCAACGCCGGGTCGCTGGCGCAGTACTCCTGACCGGTCACCGGATCGACGCCCCGGACCTGCTCATGCATCCGTCGCACCCGAGCGGCCGCGCGCTCCGCGCTAGCCCGTTCCCCGAATGTCGTGATTGCCAGGTAGGCCGACGTCGCGGCGAGCCTGCCCACCGGGTCGGCGCGCCAGTCGCTGTGCTGGTCGACGCCGGCCATCGCGAGCGGATGCAGCGCCTGGATGAGCAGCGCGCGAAGCCCGGCGACCGGCGCCGATAGGTCACCGCTGATCCGCCAGGCCACGC